>JANLQP010000015.1:0-85673 GCA_031367895.1 Hyphomicrobiales bacterium | reverse complement strand
CCTGCAGGCGATCCCGAAATCCGTGCACGAGGCTGCCGCCATCGACGGCGCCAAGGCGCTGCGCCGCTTCTGGACCGTGACGTTCCCGCTGCTGTCGCCGACCGCGTTCTTCCTGCTCGTCGTCAACATCGTCTACGTGTTCTTCGACACGTTCGGCATTATCGACTCCATCACCGGCGGCGGACCGGCAAAGGCGACCGAGACGTTGGTCTACAAGGTGTACCAGGACGGCAAGCTCGGCGCCGACCTCGGCGGCTCGGCCGCGCAATCCGTCGTGCTGATGGCGATCGTCGTCGCGTTGACGGCGATCCAGTTCCGCTTCATCGACCGGAAGGTGAACTATTGACGAGGCAGCAACCGAGGCACGTCGAGGCCGCTTGACTGTATCGCAAAAGATACGTAATGATCGAAGTTCGGCAAACAGATGAGTTCGCTCGATGGCTCGCAGGCCTTCGCGATGCACAGGCGAAAGCAAGGATCGCCAGACGGCTCGCCCGGCTGGCACGTGGCAACGTTGGAGACGCAAAGCCAGTCGGTGGAGGCGTGAGCGAGCTTCGCTTTCATTTCGGTCCGGGCTATCGCGTTTATTTCGTTCGGCACGGTGACCGTGTCATCTTGCTTCTGGCGGGAGGCATCAAGAGTACACAGGACCGGGACATCAGGACAGCAAGAAGGCTCGCCAAGGCATTCGAGGATCAGTAATGGCCACCAGGAAACCGAAATCCGTCAAGACGCGTCCGTTCGATCCGGCCGAATACCTCGACAGTGACGAAGCGATTGCCGCGTATCTCCAGGATGCGCTTGAAGAGGGCGATCCTGCCGAAATTGCCGAAGCTTTGGGTGTGGTGGCACGCGCACGGGGCATGACAAAGATCGCAGAACAGACGGGGCGAGGCCGCGAGTCGCTCTACAAGGCCTTGAGCGCTTCCGGAAATCCAGAGTTCGCTACGGTTCTTGCGGTCATTCGAGCACTTGGGTTGCGGCTCTTGGTTGAGCCGGCGATAGAAAAATCAGCATGAGGCCTCCGCTATGCCCTCCGTCCTCTGGAAAGAATTGACCGCCGCTGACCTGCGCGACCTGTCGAAGCGCGACGCGGTCGTGATCCTGCCCGTCGCGTCGATGGAACAGCATGGACCGCATCTCCCCGTCGGCGTCGATACGATCCTGTGCGAGAGCGTGTGCAAGCTCGCGGCCGAGACCGTGGCCAAGGAGATGCCCATCGTCGTTGCGCCGACGCTCTGGTGCGGCATGGCCGAGCATCACATGGCCTACGGCGGCACGTTCACGTTCGATATCCCGACCTACCGCGCCGTGCTGATGGCGTTTCTGAAAAGCATCGCGCGGCATGGGTTCAAGCGCGCGTTCATCGTCAACGGCCACGGCGGCAACATGAGTGCGCTGGCGGCGTTCCTGCCTGATTTCACGGTCGAGACCGGCCTCACGGTGCGCGCCACCACCTACTACGAGCTGGCGCAACCAGGGATGCCGGCAATTCTCGAAGACCAGGAGCGCGTGCGGCACGCCTGTGAAGGTGAAACCAGCTTGATGATGGCACTGGCGCCCGATCTCGTGCGGCACGAGCAGCTGCCGAACGCGCATGGGCCGAAGCACTCGACACCGCGGCCGTTGGGTGTCGGCCAGTACCGATCGTTCAAGAGCTTCTCGGAGTCGGGCGTGGTCGGCGACGCGCGCCGCGCCAGCAAGGCGAAAGGCGAGAAGCTCGTGGTCGTATGCCGCGATGCGCTCGTTGCTGTGCTCCGCGACAAGGAAACCTGGGCCTGACCGGTTCGCAATTCAAAGTCGCCCGCACGACCGACAAGGAAACGCTGATATGTCCACGCCATCACCTTATCTCCACGTCCGCCAGGACTGGCTCGACCGGCACAAAGAAACGATCCTCGAGCCGGCGCTGCCGATCGTCGATCCACACCATCATTTGTGGGACCGGCCGCAGTGGCGCTATCTGCTGGATGATCTGTTGGCCGATACCAATTCCGGCCACAACATCATCGCCACCGTATTCGTGCAGTGCCGCGCCATGCACCGCGCCGACGGCCCGGTGGAGATGCGCCCGGTCGGCGAGACCGAGTTCGTCAACGGCATCGCGGCGATGAGCGCCAGCGGCGGTTACGGCAAGGCGAAGATCTGCGCCGGTATCGTCAGTCACGCGGACCTGAGCCTCGGCGATGCGGTGAAACCCGTGCTCGAAGCGCATATCGCTGCCGGCAATGGACGCTTTCGCGGCATTCGCCACATCACGGCGTGGGACAAGGACCCGAGCGTCGGCAATCCCGCATATACGCCGCCGCCAGGCCTCGTCCTCGACAAGGCATTCCAGGCCGGCATCGCGGCGCTTGGCAAGCTCGGACTGACGTTCGACGCTTGGGCTTATCATCCGCAGATCGACGAACTGACGGCGATGGCAAAGGCGGTGCCAGGGACGAACATCGTGCTCGATCACGTCGGCGGTCCCTTGGCGATCGGCCCCTACCAGGGCAAGCGCGACGCGATTTTTCCGGGCTGGGTGAAGTCGATCAAGGCGCTGAGCGCATGCCCGAACGTCACCATGAAGCTCGGCGGGCTCGGCATGCGCATCAACGGCTACGGCTTCGAGGGCGAGAAGGAACCGCCGTCGTCGGAGAAGCTGGCTGCTGCCTGGAAGCCCTACATCGAGACGTGCATCGAGGCGTTCGGGGCCAAGCGCTGCATGTTCGAGAGCAACTTCCCGGTCGACAAGGGTTCCTATAGCTATCCGGTGTTCTGGAACGCGTGCAAACTGCTGACCAAGAGCGCGAGCGCTGCCGACAAGGCCGAACTTTTCGCCGGCACCGCCAACCGGTTCTACCGGCTTGGGCTCACCATCAACTGAACAGCCTGAACGAAACGAATGAAAGAGTGACGCCCATGACCGAGCTCAACACCACTGACAACGCGCCGTCGACAACGCCGATCCTGACGCTGACCGAGGGGCGCGCGCTGGTGCGCCTCAACCGCCCGAAGGAGCACAACCGGCTGGAGCCGGATGATCTGGCGGCCTTGCAGGAAATCTTCAACCGCGTCGACGCCGACAACTCGATCCGCGTGCTTGTCATCACGGGGACAGGGAAAAGCTTTTCTTCGGGCTTCCATATCGGCGCGCTGGCCGAGCGCAAAGCGGGGAAACGCGGCGAGGACGATCCCGACATGTTTGCCAAGACCGTGGATCGGTTGGAGGCGCTGCGCGTGCCGACCATCGCGGCGCTCAACGGCGGCGTCTATGGCGGTTCGACGGATTTGGCGCTTGCCTGTGATTTCCGCATCGGCGTCATGGGCACGCGCATGTTCATGCCGGCGTCGCGGCTCGGCATCGTCTACTACCCGAGTGGGCTCAGGCGCTACGTGAACCGCCTTGGTCTCGCGGCGGCAAAGCGCATGTTCCTGACCGCCGAGCCGGTCGAAACCGACGAGTTGAAACGCATCGGCTATCTCGATGAGGTCGTGGCGCCGGAGCGGTTGATGTCGCGCGTCGAGGAACTGGCGGCAACAATCGCCGCCAATGCACCGCTGGCGGTTGCCGCCAACAAGAAAGCGCTCAACGCGATCGCCGCTGGCGACTACGACGTCGCCGCCATCAACAAGCTGCGCAGCGTCTGCTCGGCCTCCGAGGATCACAAGGAAGGCCTGAAGGCGTGGGCCGAGAAGCGCAAGCCCGTGTTCAAAGGCAAGTAGGGCGTCGCGACCGGCGTCTGCGCACACGGCGGAACGGTGTCACCACTCCGCCTGTCGCGGGCGCCGGCCAAGCATTTCCTCGATGCGCCGCCGGGTGCCCTCGGTGGTGCCCTCGGGTAGCGCGTTTGTGGCAAAGAAGCCAATTTCGGCGATCTCGGCATTGGATTTTGCGACACGTTTTTGCCGCCAGGCGCGGACAATGAAGATCGCCACGTGATCGCCAGGGTAGATCTCGTGGTTGGAGTAGATGCCCAGCATCTCCATGGGGCCGGTCACCTCGACGCCCGCCTCCTCATCCAACTCGCGTGCGAGGGAAAACTCGATCGTCTCGCCGAACTCGACGCCGCCGCCGGGGAACAGCCAGCCCGTCGAATAGGTCTGCCGGATGAGGAGAACGCGGCCGTCGCCTTCGATGACGATTCCGCGCGCGCCGAGCGTCAGCGCGCGTTGCCAGCGCCAATACTGCTGCATGGCCTTGCGTATCGATCGCTCAAATCGCATGGGGCCCCCGCTGAGATGCTCCGAGCCCGCCTCTTCGCAGGGTTGGCAGGCCGACGCAAGTATTCCCTGCTCCATTGCTGAAAGGACGTTTTGCCTTGTTCGCCCGGCATCCGTGCCGCTATCAGATCGACATGACCGACATCTTTACCCTGGCCCACCTTTCCGACGTGCACCTGGCGCCGTTGCCGAGCTTTCCGCCCCGCCATTGGAACGTGAAGCGGGCGCTCGGATATCTGAATTGGCTGAAGAAGCGGCGAGCAGCGCACCTGCGGCCGACCCTCGATGTGCTGGTGGCCGATATGCAGCGCCAGGCCCCGAACCATATCGCAGTGACCGGGGATCTGATCAACATCGGGTTGCCAAACGAGTACGTTGCGGCTGCGCAATGGCTGCAGGGGCTGGGGGCTCCGGACCGGGTGACGGTCGTGCCGGGCAACCACGACATCTACACGCAGCTCAGGAATGATCCCGGCCACGAGCGCTGGCGCGCCTACATGGCGTCGGACGCGGCGGGACGTGCCTTGCTGCTGGAACCTGCACCCGCGGGCGGCTTCCCGTTCGTGCGGCAGTTCGGCCGCATTGCGCTGATCGGGTTGAACTCGGCAGTGCCGACGCGGCCATTTTATGCCAACGGACGGCTTGGGCCAGAGCAGCGGCGGCATTTGTCCGGATTGCTGCAGCGGCTCGGGGATGAAGGCACACTGCGCGTAGTGCTGATCCACCACCCGCCGCTGGCTGGACAGGCTGCGCCGAAGAAGGCGTTGCAGGACGCAGCCGAGCACGAGGCGATCCTGCTCGAGCACGGCGCCGAACTCGTGCTGCATGGTCATAACCACGTCAGCATGCATGCCGTCCGGCAGTGGACAGATGCGCGCCAGTTATCCTGTGACATCGTCACGATGGGCGTGCCGTCGGCCTCGTTCGGGGTACTCCACCAGCATGAGCATCTTGCCCGCTATCACCTGTTCCGCCTGCCGCAAAATGCCGGTCCGATCGAAATGATCGCACGCGGCATGACCGAGCCGGGCGGGCCGATCGTCGAGATCGAACGGCGTCAGATTCGGTTTTTCGCGAGAAAGAATGCTGGATGAGAAAAGCTGATCCAAGTCTTGAGAATTCCAAACTTGCCGCAGCGCAAAATCCTGCGATAACGGACACCTTGAACAGGAGCACCGCTATGCAGACGACAAGTCCCGCCCAACGTCCCGCCCGCCCGCTGTGGTTGATCGTAGCGGCAGCCGGAGCGATCGTCGGAATCGCCATGGGTTTGCGCCAGGTGATGGGCCTGTTCATGACGCCGATGACGACGGAACTCGGCATCGGCCGCGAGCCGTTCTCGCTCGCCATGGCAACGGCCAACCTCGTCTGGGGTTTCGCCTCGGTGCCGCTGGGCGCCATCTCGGACCGCTACGGCGCCGGACGCACGCTCGCCGCCGGCGCACTGGCGACGATGACCGGCCTCTACATGATGTACGCAGCCAAAACCGGCACCGACATGCTGCTGAGTGGCGTGCTGCTCGGCATCGGTATCGGCGGCACCGGCATCACGGCGCTAGTCGGCGCGGTCGGCCGTGCGGCACCGCCTGAGAAGCGGCCGCAGGCGTTGGCCTCGCTCGGCATGGCAGCTGGTATCGGAAGCTTCCTCGCTTTCCCCTACACGCATCTCTTCATGGAAGCTTTCGGCTGGAAAAGTGCACTGTTGCTCATCCTGGGCACGATCAGTGTGATCCTGCCGCTGGCGATGGTGCTGGCCGGCAAGCCGGCGCCAATGGCCGGTACGGTGAAGCAGCTGACGTTGGGCCAAGCCTTCTCCGAGGCGATGCGGTTGCCGAGTTTCTGGCTGCTCACGATCGGCTTTTACGTGTGCGGCTTCCACGTCGCATTCTACGCCGTGCATCTGCCGGCGTTTGTCGCCGATCAGGGCTTGCCGTCCAGTGTCGCTGTGACCGCCCTCACCGTGGTTGGCATTGCCAACATCATCGGCACCTATCTCGCCGGCCAGTCCGGCAAGTTCGTCGAAAAGCGCACGATGCTGAGCTTCATCTACATCATGCGCACCTTCGCGTTCCTCGGCCTGCTGTTCCTGCCGATCAACGCCTGGAGCATCATCGGCGTCAGCGTGATCCTCGGCTTCTTCTGGCTGTCGACGGTGCCGCTGACCAGTGCACTGGTCGCGACGTTCTTCGGCACACAATGGATGTCGATGCTGTTCGGTTTCGTCTTCCTGTCGCACCAGCTCGGATCATTCAGTGGCCTCTGGCTCGCAGGTCGCCTCTATGACATGACCAAGTCCTACGATACGATGTGGTGGATCTGCATTGGCCTCGCCGTGTTTGCGGCGCTGATTCATTTGCCGATCAAGGAGCGTGCCGCGGCGCGGTTGCAACCAGCCGCGGCCTGAACTGAACACGCGGGTAAGTATGCAAGTCGAGAGAAAGCGACTGGCCATGCGTGAGGATCGCCCGGCTGTCGAGACTGCGTCGCCCGCCGATGGGGGCAGGGAGCCGGTCGGTGTGCGTGCGCCGCCGGTTGTGCGCAATGCCGCGCGCATCACACTCGCACTGATGCTGGCGGGCGCTGGCTACCTGATAGCTGTGCGTCGCGATGCTATCCTCGTCGATCTCGCCAATTTTGCCGCGTGGTGCCTCTGATGCGCATGACTTCGATTGCAACTGTTGTACTCGTGGTGATGGCTTGCATGTTGCCGGTGTCGCCGTCAGCACGTGCGCAGGAGCCGAAAACCTTCGTTAAGAAGGGCAGCTACGACGACGTCCGCTTCGAACTCAACAACGCCATCATCGGACGCGGCCTCGCCCAGAGCGCGACCGGTAACATCGGCGAGATGCTGGCGCGCACCGGAGCCGACGTCGGCTCGACGAAGGAGATCTACAAGCAGGCCGAGTACGTCACGTTCTGCTCGGCAAAGCTGTCACGCCAGATGGCCGAAGCGGACCCCGCCAACCTCGTCTATTGCCCGTTCGTGGTCGTGATCTACGAGACCGTCGCGAAACCCGGCGAGATCGTCGTCGCCTACCGGCCGCTGGCGGGGCATGGCAGCGCGGCGTCGAAGGCCGCCGTCGCCGAGACCGACAAGATGCTCGAGGCGATCGCGCGCGACGCGACGAAATAGCCCTCGACTGCCGCCTCGGGCCGCTACTCTGCGGGCGACAAGACACTCAACCGGGAACACCTCGCAACGGCACTCGAATATAACGGCGAAGACGCCTCCATCGAGTTCACTGATTTCGCCGGCGAGGCCGCCTTCGACGTTACTTACTTCCGGCAGAACCTGCGCAACAAGATCGACGGCTTCGTGTCCGGCGACGACGGCAACTTCACAGCCAAGAACGTGCTCGGTAGGATGGATCGAATATGACCGGACGGTTCGCAGCATATGTGACGGCACTTGCGCTGCTGCTGGCTGCGGACCGGTCGTGCGCGGAGGAGGCGGCGCCATCGTCCTCGCCGCAACGCATTGTCTCGCTCAACCTCTGCGTCGACCAGATCCTCGTCGATCTGGTGCCGCGGAGCCGCATCGCGGCACTCACGCATCTGGCGGCTGATCCGGACGTTTCAGCTGTCGTGGAGCAGGCGCGCGGCATACGGGCGACGCGCGGCGAGGCCGAGGTCGTGCTCGGCCTCGATCCCGATCTCGTCATCGCCGGACCGTACGGCGTTGCGGCAACCGTCTCGCTGCTCGAACGGCTCGGCCGGCGCGTTGTCAAAGTTCAGCTCGCGAGCG
Source organism: Hyphomicrobiales bacterium (assembly GCA_031367895.1). Taxonomy (GTDB): domain Bacteria; phylum Pseudomonadota; class Alphaproteobacteria; order Rhizobiales; family Hyphomicrobiaceae. The sequence goes on along the minus strand of JANLQP010000015.1, from coordinate 77,722 downwards.
ATCTCGACGCCATACGCGAGACAGTCCGCCACGTGGCGCACGCGGTCGGCGAAACGGCGCGCGGCGAGGCTGTCATCGCCGCGTTCGATCAGCGGTTGGCGCGGGTGGTGGCCGAGCAGAGTGCGGCTTCCGCGCCATCCGCGCTCGTTTATCAGGTGAACAGTCTGGCCTCGGGCTCGGGCAGCCTCGACGACGCCGTTTTGCGTGCGGCTGGTTATCGAAACCACAGCGCCGTTCTCGGCCTCGGCCGTGGTGGCGGGCTATCGCTCGAAGCGCTGGTTGCGAACCCGCCGGACCTGCTGGTGCTCGCTGGGCCCGTGGAGCAACACCGCACAGTTGTCGCGGAAAATCTGCGGCATCCCGCGCTTGCCACAGTCAGGCGCACGCGGCCGTCGGTCGTCCTGCCGTGGCGGACGTTTCTCTGCGGTACGCCACATGTGGCAGACGCAGTGGAATATCTGAGCGCCGCACGGCATGACGTTGCCGCATCGCGGAACAAGATGCGCGCGCCGTGAAGCTGGCACAAACATTCAACGGCGCTGACCAAAAACTGCTCGGGGGCCTCTCCGTGCTGATGCTGGCACTGACACTGCTATCGCTCGCGATCGGCCCCGCTGGCTTTGGTTTGCCACGGGGCGCGGCCTTCCTCATCCTGACCGAAATCCGGTTGCCGCGGACGCTGCTCGCGCTACTGATCGGCAGCGCGCTCGGGCTCACCGGCGCTGTATTACAAGGCTATTTGCGCAATCCGCTGGCGGAACCCGGCTTGATCGGCATCACCGGCGGCGCAGGTCTCGGCGCGGTGCTGATGATCCACACTGGCGCCGCCGCAGCGCTTGCACTCGCGCTGCCGCTTGGCGGCATGCTCGGCGCGCTGGCGGCGACGCTGCTGGTGCTCTTGCTTGCGGGCGAACGCGGCGGTGCGCTGACTCTCATTCTCGCCGGCGTCGCGGTCGGCAGCCTCGCGACAGCGCTCATCTCTCTGGTGCTGAGCCTCTCGCGCAATCCGTTCGCGGCGGTCGAGATGGTGTTCTGGCTCTTGGGCTCGCTCGCCGACCGGAGCCTGACGCACGTGTGGCTGGCGGCCCCTTTCATGCTGGTTGGCATCGCGTTGCTATTGCGGACTGGACCGCCGCTCGACGCACTGACGCTCGGCGAGGAGGCAGCGGACAATCTGGGCATCGATCTCGCGGCGTTGCGGCGGCTGGTGATCGCCGGCGCCGCGCTGGCCGTCGGTGCCGCCACCGCGATCGCCGGCACGATCGGATTTGTCGGCCTGGTCGTGCCGCACCTGCTGCGTCCGTTCGTTGGGCATCAACCGTCGCGCCTGCTGCCGGCAAGCCTCCTGGGCGGCGCCTGTCTGCTGCTTGCCGCCGACATCGCGTTGCGGCTCGTCACGCCGTCGGGCGAGTTACGACTCGGTGTACTTACGGCGATCATCGGCACGCCGCTTTTCCTCTGGCTCGTGTGGCGGACGCGCAGCGAGTTGCAGGCATGAGATTGGCAGCCGAAAACATCGTTGTGCGGTTCAAGGACCGCAACATCCTCAACCGCGTCACCGTTGCGATCGAGCCGGGTCGCATCACCGCGATTGTCGGGCCGAACGGCGCCGGCAAGTCGACACTGGTGCGCGCGCTCGCCGGATTGCAGCCCTGCGCCGCCGGCATCGTGCTGCTGGATGGCCGCGAGATCGGTCGCCTGACCGCAACAGAACGTGCGCGCGCGGTCGCCTATCTGCCGCAAGATCGCCAGCTCAACTGGCCGCTATCGGTGCGTGCAATCGTATCGCTCGGCCGCCTGCCGCATCGGGTGAGCCCAGCCGCGGGCGAAAGTGCCGCCGACGCGCAGGCGATCAATACTGCCATGCGTGCCATGGATGTCGCGGTGTTCGCCGTGCGCCCGGCGACGGAGCTCTCGGGTGGCGAGCGGGCGCGGGTGCTGTTCGCGCGGGCACTGGCGCAGGAGGCGCAAATTCTGCTCGCCGACGAACCGACAGCCGGGCTCGACCCGGCGCATGCGCTCGAGCTGTTCGGCATTCTGACGCGGTTGGCCGCCAAGGGGCGCGGCATCGCGATTGCGCTGCACGATCTCTCGTTGGCTGCGCGCTTTTGCAGCGACGCGGTGATCCTGACTGGCGGGCGGGTCCTGGCGGCTGGCGAGACCAGGGACGTGTTGACCGCCGAACGGCTCACCGCGGCGTTTGGCGTGGCGATGGCCGTTGGTACGCTAGCCGACGTGCCGGTCGTCGTGCCGAAGGGCTGATGAGGATTGGCTCTCGGATCACAGCCACGACAGCGGCGTCGACTTGGGACTATCGCTTATCCGCCCACGCCGTCAGCACGCGCGCCAGCGGATCGGTGCCGGCCGGCGTCGTCGCGAGATTGGCGGCAAGTTGCCGGTAGCTCTCGGCCGCCGCCTGATGATAGCCCGGATGGCAGCCCATCTCGGCCAGGCCGGCAGCCAAGTCCTCCATCTCGATGGCCCAGCGCGCCGCCTTGTCGTCGAGGTCGGGCGCGGAACTCCGCACGCACTGCAACAGTCCCGGCCGTGCGCCGTCGATCTCGCCGACGATGCGGTCGAGCAGGCCCACCTGCTTCGCGGCGGCCAGCACGTTGGCGAGCAGCGCGGTGGCGCCCTTGTTGGCGGCGGCGAACAGCACCTTCATCTCGGTCGCTTGGCTCAAGCCATCGCCGAGCCGGATCACCGGCATGTGGTCGCTCTGCAGCGCGGTCAATGCCGCCGACGCCGGCCCCGACACGTAAAGCCGCGTCTTCATGCGTCCACCCGGCGGCGGGCCGATGATGCCTCCGTCCGAGAAGTGGGCGCCGGCCGCCGTCACGCGCGCGGCGACGCGGCCGGTCTTCGACGGCGTGATCGAGTTGCAATCGACGTAGTGCAGCGGCTCGTTGGACTTGCGCGACTTCAGCGCGAGGGCAACCGCGTCGGCGAGCGGCTCCGCCTGATCCGACGGCACGATCGAGAGGAACGTGTCGGCAACCGCGATCACGTCGGCAAGGTTCGCCAGCACACGCACGCCGGCCGCCTCCGCCCGTTCGCGGCTGCGGCCGGAGCGACCTTCGAGCGCGGTCACCACGTCGAAGCCGGAGTTCTTCAGGTCGGCTGCGACGCCGGACCCCATCGCGCCCATGCCCAATACGCCGACAATCTTTGGTTGCTTGATCTGGCTCATGTGCGTCACTCCTAAAATTTCGCCTTCGAATGCCCAGTCATTTCAGAGACGCTTAACACTACCCCTTGAGAGAGCGCTTCACCGCATCGCTGCCCTTCTCCGCCACCATGATCGTCGCCGGGTGGATGTTGGAGGACGGCACCATCGGCATCACAGAGGCATCGATGACGCGCAAGCCTTCGACGCCGCGCACCTGCAGTTCGGGGTTGGTCACCGCGCGGTCGTCTGTGCCCATGCGCGCCGTGCCGCACGGGTGATAGACGGTCGAGGCGTTGTTGCGCACATACTCCTTGAAGCCGTCCTCGGTCTCACCTTCGGGACCTGGCATGATCTGCGTGTCGATCAACGACTTGAACGGATCGGTCTCGCGGATCTGGCGGGCGATGCGCCAGCCGTCGACCATCATGCGCCAGTCCTCGTCGTGCGTCAGATAGTTGGCGTAGATACGCGGAACCATGCGGCCTTCGGGGTCCGCGAGCTTGATCTCGCCGCGGCTGTGCGGACGGCAGACACAGAAGTTGAACATGAAGCCCGGGAAGGGATGCAGCCCGACCTTGAACGCGCCTTCGGTCGAGAAGTTGATGCACTGGAATTGCAGGTCGGGTACCGGCTCCGTCGGTCGCGACTTGACGAACATCGTCGCCTCGGTAGCGCCGACCGCGAGCTGACCGCCGCGCGTCAGCAGGTATTCGAGCCCCATCTTCACCTGCTGCAACGGGCTCTGCATGATCTCGTTGAGCGTGCCCTTGATTGTCGTGCGGAAGACGATGCGGCTCATCAGATGGTCCTGCAGGCCCTTCCCAACGCCTGGAAGATCGTGCAGTGGCGTGACGCCCGCTGCCTTGAGTTCGGCCGCCGGACCGATGCCCGACGCCATCAGCAGCACCGGCGAATTGATCGAGCCGCCGGAGAGGATCACCTCGCGCCGCGCCCTGATGCGGCGCACCTGACCACCTTGCTCGACCTCGATGCCGACGGCGCGCTTACCCTCGAGCAGCACGCGGCGCACGTGTGTCTCGGTCAACAGGCGCAGGTTCGGTCGCGCGAGGTTCGGCTTCAGATAGCCGACGGCGGTGGAGACTCGCCGGCCGTTGCGCACATTGAGTTGCACATAGCCGACACCCTCGATCTTCTCGCCGTTGAAGTCGTGATTGCGCGGGATCTGCAGCCGGGTCGCGGACTCGACGAAAGCACGTGCCGGCGCCGACGGGTTCTTGATCTCGGAGAGATGCATCGGCCCGCCCTGGGCGCGCCAGTCGTTCGCGCCGGACTCGTTATGCTCGGATTTCTTGAAGTACGGCAGCACGTCCTTGTAGCCCCAGCCCTTGGCGCCAAGCCTCTCCCATTCGTCGAAGTCCGAGGGCGCACCGCGCAGAAACACCAGCCCGTTGATGCTGCCCGAACCGCCGAGTACCTTGCCGCGCGGCCAGGTGATACGGCGGCCGTTGAGGCCGGGCTCCGGCTCGGTCTGATAGCCCCAGTTGAGGTTCGGATTGGGTACCACCTTGCCGAAACCGAGCGGCACGTGAATCCATGGGTTTCGGTCGCGTTTTCCCGCCTCGATCAAACAAAGCGAAAGCTTCGGATCCTCCGTCAGCCGCGTCGCAACGATACAGCCGGCAGAGCCTGCGCCCGCGACCACGACATCGTATTCCTCGTCGAACTTGATCTCGGACGCCATCTGCGTTCCCCCAGTGCTCATGAATCGCCGTCTCGGGGCGGCACCTTATGGCGTGGCGCTCCGATGGTCGAGGGGCGGGCCGCGGGCCTGCTTGTCGGAACAACACCGAATCCGCCTGGCCAGGCGGCATTGCCGAACGACGTTCTGTCTGAGTGCGAAACCCTAAAGTGCACTCCGTCGCCGAAATGGGCCGCTGGCGGCGATCTGGCAGACGGTTCCAACATGCGGTCGGGCAGCCTGTCATCCGTCTGATGCCGTCGGACGAGGCAGAACGGCCACTGTTTCCGGACAATCGACGGTGCACGGCTGGCAGCCCGTGCCGATGCCTGCAAGTGTGGCTCTTTCTCGACAAAATTTGCGTTCGGAGGTGTCGTGATGCTGGGGGTGGTCCGCTCGATCTTTTTAGCGGTTGCCTGCTGGCTCGCGTCGTTGCCGGCTGTGGCCGGTCCGGCGCTGCTCTATGACGCCGGCACTGGCCAGGTATTGTTCGCCGAAGCCCCCGATCACCCCTGGTTCCCGGCCTCGCTCGCCAAGATGATGACGGCCTATGTGGTGTTCGACACCTGGAAGGCCGGGAAGGTGGAGCGGACGGACAAGCTCACGATCTCGGTCAGGGCCAACAGCCGGCCGCGCATGCGTCTGGGGCTTGGCGCCGGCAAGGTGATCACGTTCGACGAGGCCATGGCGGCGCTGATCCTGTTCTCGGCGAACGATATCGCGGTGGCGCTCGCCGAGGCGGTGGCCGGCAGCGAGCCCCAATTCGTCGTGGCGATGAACGCCACAGCGGCACGTCTCGGCATGGCGTCGACGCGCTTCATCAACGCCAACGGACTGCCGGGCGAGGGCCAGTACTCGACCGCACGGGATCTCGCGACGTTGACGCAGGCCATCTTGCGCGATTTCCCGGAGCATGCGGGGCTCTTCGCACTGAAGTCGGCGCCGGTCGGCGGGCGGACGGTTTCCACCCACAATCCGGTGCTGATCCGCGTGCCGGGCGGCAATGGCATGAAGACGGGCTTCACCTGCTCCGCGGGTTACAACATCGTCGGCAGCGCGACGCGGGAGGGCAGCACGCTGGTGGCGATCGTGCTCGGCGAGGCGACACCGGCCAAGCGTGAGACACGCACCAAGGCGCTGCTCGAGCAAGGTTTCCGTATGCTCGCGTCGAAAGAGACGCTGCCGTCGACGACACTCGACACGATACCGGTCGAGCCGTTCGAAGCCGAGCAAGTCTGGGCCGCGAACCTGACGAAGCGCTTCAAGGATTGCCAGCCGCGGGAGCCCGAGCTCGATGCCGACGGCAATCCCGTTTGTCCGCCGGCAAAGGAGATCAGGCCGGGGCGGCCAGTTCGATCGGCCAAGGTGATCAGGCAAGAAGCGGACAAGCCAACGAAGTGTGCGCCGGCGATCATGGCCAAGCTCAAACCGTCCTTGCAGCAACAGAAGAAAAGCGCAAGGCGGGCTGCAGCCAGGGTAACCGCGCCCGACTGATCGGCTCACCGATCGCGGCGCGGGCGACCGCCGCGCGGACATTGTCTTTTTGCTCGACCTGATCTTTCGGCAGACACCGATCCGCAGGCGGCGGAAAATCGAGCCACATGTCGCCCGTTTGCCGCAAGGTTTATCGAGGCGATTTCGGGGGTGCGAACACGCGGTGCGAATCGGGAGCCACTGTTCGGGGCCGCGTTCAGTTCTTCGTGGTGTGCTGCCGCTGCAGCCACATCAACAGCAGAGCGAGGCCGCCGAGGCCGGCCATGCTCAGCGACACCTGCGCGATCGCTTTTTCAAGGCTGTCCTTGCCGAGGCTGCTGCCTGCCAGCGCGACAATGGCATTGCTCGGCAGGTAACCCAGGAACGTGCCCAGCAGAAACGTGCTGTGCGGGGTCGGCAAAATGCCAAGCAACACGTTTGGGACGATGCCGGGAACCGGCAGTTGGCGGGCGACAAAGATGCTGAAGACGCTCGGCTTCGCGAGAATCGCGCGCAGCTTGGCGCTGGCACCTGCGAGTCGCCGCTCGGCCCAGGCTTGGCCGCTCCAGCGTGCGAGCAGGAACGCTCCATAGGAGCCGAGCACGCCCGATAGCAGCGCGACCAACGCGCCTTGGACGAATCCGAACAGCATGCCGGCCAGTCCGCAAAGCGCCAGGCGCGGCACACCGAGGGCGATCGCCAAGACGCTGCCGACTACGAACAGCGCGTGCGCCTTCCAGCCGTAGGCGGCAACGTGTTGTTTCAGCGCGCGGATGTCCTCCAGCCAAGACTTCAGCGGCGAGAAATGCAGCGCGAGCAGCAGGCCGAGGACGAGCAGCGCGAGGATCACAAGGCGACGCGTTTCTTTGGACGTCGCGTTGAGATCCTCGTCCATAAGGTGTCCGCCCAAGTTGCCGGAATGCGGCGTCCGCCGTTTTCATGGCGTTAGCCCGCGCCAGACAAGCCTCAGGTTTTGTCGCTCGAGCGACGTGGCCCATCGCCGCGCCGGACCCGGCCGGAGAGGTCGGCGACCTGCCGGCCTTCGGGGATGTCCTCGACGATGGGCGGGACTTTCGTGCGCTTTCTGAGCCAGGAAACGCCTACAAGATCATAGATGCCGACCAGGGCGCGACCGAGATTGGTGTACTTCGATTTGCCTGCAACCCGAAGGCGGTCGTTGACCGGCACATAGGCCGTCTCGTGGCCATAGGTCTGGAACAGCGCCGGCAGGTAGCGGTGCATGCTGGTGAAATAGGGCAGTCGCAGGAACGCCTCGCGCCAGTAGACCTTGATGCCGCAGCCTGAATCGGGGCATTCGTCCTTCAGGATGCGGTCGCGTAGCCAGTTGGCGAATCGCGAGGCAATGCGCTTCGATCCATCCGCCTGCCGATTCGTGCGCACACCGCCAACGAGCGCTGGACCCTTGCTGCCGGGCGCTGCCAGCCGTTCCAGGAGCTTCGGAATATCCGCGGGGTCGTTCTGCCCGTCGCCGTCGAGCGTAGCGATGATCGGATGTGCCGCCGCCAAGATGCCGGTGCGCATTGCCGTGCTCTGGCCGCTGCGGACGCCATGCCGGAGATAGCGCAGGCCAGGCAAATTTCCGCGTGCGATCAATGCCTTGATCTCGGATCCTGTATCATCTTCGCTGCAATCGTCGACGACGATGACCTCGCCCAGTGCATCGGCGGGCACGACCTTGTAGGTCTCCTCGACGAGACGGCCGATGTTGCCGGCTTCGTTCAGCGCCGGGATGACGACGGAAACGCGCATGGGTGCCGGCTCCCTCGAAAGGCATTCGTGAGGCGAATTGCGACGCCCTGAGCAGGGCCTGTCGCCGCCCACATAACAGGCTTTCTTGTTACGTCTCAACCATGTAAATGAGCGCTGAACGGGTGCCATGGGCGTTTTGCCGGTCATCGGAACCGAGCCTGCTGCTGGCGGCGCCGGCAACAGGAGGAGCAGAATGGAGCGCGCGGCGTTGTCGCCAAAGGAGCATGTGCTCGAGGGACAGGTGCCGTGGCTGGCCCAGCTCACGGTGTTTCTCGGCGCGCTGCTGCTGATCCGGCTTGTCGCGCTCTATTTCAACCAAACCGACCTCTTCTTCGACGAGGCGCAGTACTGGTCCTGGGGCAAGGAGCCGGCCTTCGGCTATTACTCGAAGCCACCGCTGATCGCCTGGATCATCGGGGCAACGACAAAGTTTTGCGGCGACAGCACGTTCTGCGTGCGGCTGCCGGCGCCGATCCTGCATACCGTGACAGCGGTGGTGATCTTCGAGATCGGCCGGCGATTTTTCAGTTCAGCCACCGGTCTCATGGCGGCGCTGGCCTTCGCCACGCTGCCCGGCATCTCGCTTTCGTCCGGCATCATCTCGACTGACGTGCCGCTGCTGCTCTGCTGGGCCCTGGCGCTGCTGGCGTACCTCCAGATGCTCGAGGGGCGCGGCTGGCCGCCCGCGATCATGCTGGGACTGGCGGTCGGCATCGGCCTCAACGCCAAGTATTCGATGGTGTTCTTCGCGTTGTGCGCCGGCGTGCACATGGCCGTGACGCCCTCGGCTAGGCGGCTGCTCTCCGGCCCCCGACTCTGGGTCGCCGTCGGCATCGCGGCCGTGCTGATCGCGCCGAACATGGCCTGGAACCTTTCCAACAAGTTCGCGACCTTCGCGCATACGGCCGACAATGCGAAATGGGGCGGCGCGCTGCTCAACGCGGCCAAGGGCCTCGAGTTCTTTGGCGCGCAGTTCGGCGTATTCGGGCCGATCCTGTTCGCGACGCTGCTGTCGATCGTCTGCCGCGCCTGGCACGAGGGGTTGCCCGAGCGGGACCGGCTGCTGCTGTCATTTACGCTGCCGGTCCTTCTGGTCATCACGGCACAGGCGTTCGTGTCGCGGGCGCACGCCAACTGGGCCGCGGTCGCCTTTGTCGCGGGAACTTTGCTGGTGACGTCGACGTTGCTCCGGCTGGCGCAAGATCGCTGGTTGTCGCGGTCGCTCGTGCTGCATCTCGGCGTGCTCGCGATGTTCGCGATCGGCACGGCGGCGGCGGGGCGATTCACGGTTCCCGTGGTCGGCGATCCTTTCCAGCGGCTGCTCGGCTGGAAGGGCATAGCGGCGGAAGCCGAGAAGACACTGCAATTGGCGCGGTCGGCGGGGAAGCCCTACCGGGCCGTCTTCGCCGACGACCGCTCGATCACGGCGGAATTGCTCTACTACATGCGGAATGAGCCGACGCCAATCCGCGCGTGGAGCGCAGGGCCGCGACCGCTTGACCACTACGAGCTGACGCGGCCGTTCAAGGATCCGGCCGAGGTGCCGGTGCTGCTGGTTTCTGTGCGCCGGGACGCGGCTCCGATCACGCGCCGTTTCGCCAAAGTCGAGCTGATCGGCGAACGGCAGGTGCCAGCGGGCCTCGGCGAACCGCGCACCGTGCGCCTCTTTGCACTGTCGGGCCTGAAGCCCGACTGAACCCCTTATTCGACGCCATACAACTGAAGGAGAGCACCATGGAACTCAAGGGCCGCACGGCTCTCGTCACCGGATCGACGTCCGGCATCGGCCACGCCATTGCGGTGGCGCTTGCAGAAGCCGGCGCCAACGTCGTCGTCAACGGGCTTGGCACCGAGGCCGAGAACGAGGCGGCGATCAAGGCCGTCGCCAAGTCCGGCACGCGGGTGACGTTCAACCCGGCGAACATGCTGCGCAACAACCAGATTGCCGACATGATCGCACAGACCGAGAAAGACTTCGGCGCGGTCGATATCCTGGTCAACAACGCTGGCATCCAACACGTGTCACCGGTCGAGGATTTCCCGGTCGAGAAGTGGGACGCCATCATCGGCATCAATCTGTCGTCGGCGTTCCATACGACGCGCGCGGCCGTTCCCGGCATGAAGAAGCGCAAATGGGGCCGTATCATCAATATCTGCTCGGCGCATTCGCTGGTCGCCTCGCCTTTCAAGTCGGCCTATGTGGCGGCCAAGCACGGCCTCGCCGGCTTCACCAAGACGATCGCACTGGAACTCGCCGAGACCGGTATCACGTCGAACGCGGTATCGCCGGGCTTTGTGTGGACACCGCTGGTCGAGGGGCAACTACCCGATCTCGCCAAGACCAAGGGCATCACGATCGAGGCCGCCAAGGCCTTTGTCGTCGCCTCACAGCCGAACAAGCGCTTCATCACGACGGAAGAGGTGGCGGCGCTGACAGTGTTCCTGTCGACAGAAGCGGCGAAGTCGATCACCGGCGCCAATTACTCGATCGATGGCGGTTGGACGGCGCAATGACTGGTCGGGGAGCAGCGGTGCCGGGGTCCTGGTATGAGTTGGCACGCTACTGCCCGGCAGCGTCGGCTTCCTGGCGGCGCAGCTCAGACGGCTGCTGCGGTCCGTCCGTCGAAGCGACGGCAATGAAAACGATCGCGGCCAGCGTCAGTAGCACAGCTGCGACAATATCGCGCGCAGGTGTCGTCAGCCGGACCGGCCGGTCGGCGTCGTTGATGTCAGCCTCGGTTCGAGAGCGAATCTGCATTCGAGCATTAAAGCCCGATGCGCTGTTGTTGCTCTAGAGCGCGCTTGGCCGCGCGACAGAACATCTCAGAGGCATTGAAGGACGCGATCCATGGTCGCATGGGCCGTGTTGGCCGATTTGGTCGGTAAAATCGGCCCGATCGAATCAATTCGGGGGGCAGCGTGAGCTGGGCGGGCTGTTCCTGACGGCCGCATCTCCCCGTTTCGCGCCCTGCCATTCGTGCTATGAAGCCCCGCGATAGTTGGCACTGCCACCGATCGTGACCCATTTGCCCACCATCGCCATGACGGACGGAACCCGAACTCCATGAGCACCCAAAGCCAACTGTTCTCGCCGATCAAGCTGCGCGGCCTCGAACTCGCCAACCGCGTCGTCGTCGCGCCGATGTGCCAATACTCGGCCGAAGACGGCAACATGACCGACTGGCATATCATGCACCTCGGCACACTCGCGAATTCCGGCGCCGGCCTCGTCATCGCGGAAGCTTCTGGCGTCGAGCCCGAGGGCCGCATTTCGCTTGGCTGCCCGGCGCTCTCCAACGACGCCAACGAGCAGGCCATGAAGCGCGTGGTCGATGCCTGCAAGAAGTACGGCAACGCCAAGATGGGGCTGCAGCTCGCACACGCTGGCCGCAAGGCATCGGTGAAACGTCCGTGGGAAGGCGGCACATCGCTGGCAAGTAATGACGCGTGGCTCACGAAGTCCGCATCCAACCTGCCGTTCGATCCGGCCTGGCACACGCCGAAGTCGATGGCGACAGACGAGATCGAGCGTCTGAAAGACGCGTTTTTCCAGGCCGCGATCCGCGCCGACCGGGCGGGCTTCGACCTGGTCGAGATCCACGGCGCGCACGGCTATCTGTTGAACCAGTTCCTGTCACCGATCTCGAACAAGCGCACCGACAAGTACGGCGGCAGCCTCGAGAACCGCATCCGGCTGCCGCTTGAAATCTTCGCCGCCGTGCGTGAGGCGTGGCCGTCGACGAAGCCGGCCGGCGTCCGCGTCTCCGCCGTCGAATGGGTCGATGGCGGCATCACGATCGAGGATACGATCGCATTCGCCAAGGGCCTCAAACAACTCGGCTGCGACTTCATGGACGTGTCGTCGGGCGGCAATGCCTACAACCAGAAGATCGAAATCAAGACCGGCTATCAGGTGCCGTTCGCGGAAGCTGTGCGCAAGGCGACGGATATGCCGGTGATGGCCGTCGGCCTGATCACCGAGCCGGAGCACGCGGAGGCGATCGTCGCGTCGGGTCAGGCTGACATGGTGGCGCTGGCGCGCGGCTTCATGGACGATCCGCTGTGGGCACGGCATGCCGCCTGGCGACTCGGCGTCGAAACCAAGATGGCGCCGCAGCACGCCCGTGTGACACCGAAGAGCTGGCCTGGCGCCAAGAAACATCTGGCACCAATGCCGAAGGCTGCCGAGTAAAGGCGAGGGTATAGACAGTCGGCAGTAGGGAGTAGGCACTTGGAAGGCGTCGCTCGACGCCTTCCAGTTCCATGCGCCTCCCTTGCAGAAGTCCGGGGCCACAAAATGCCGAATGCCAAGTGGCCGCTCCGCATCTACTGGATCAAGGTGCCGGACGTCGGCCGCATCGCGGTGATGCCGCGGCCGCATCCTGGCGCGTTCGGCGAGCTGAAGGCGGCGGGTGTCGATGTCGTCGTCAGCCTGCTCAAGCCGGATGAGGCGCAGTGGCTTGGACTTGGACGCCAAGACCAGCTCTGCAAGTCGGCTGAAATGCATTTCCTGCATTTGCCTGTGATCGACCACGGTGTTCCGGACGCGGTCCAGCCCGTCGAGGTGATGTCGAAAGCCATACGCCAGCATCTCGGTGAGACGAAGGGCGTGGCCGTGCACTGCTATGCGGGGCTTGGCCGCTCACCGTTGCTGATTGCAGCGGTGTTGATCGACAGCGGCTATTCGGCGATCGAGGCGTGCGACGTGATCTCGGCAGCGCGCGGTATGTCGGTGCCGGAGATGAACGAGCAGTTCCGCTGGCTCAATGCCTACGAGGTGCGCAAGCGCTCGGAATGAGCGTCAGGCCGCGGCCAGCAGCCACGTGATCAGATACGCCAACCCGGCCGCGAGCGTGGCCAGCGTCGCCAACCCGCGCCGGCCATCGACGAAGCTTGCTGGCAAACGCTGCAGCACGAGTGGCGCCGCCAGCAGCGCGAGACCGCCGGCGATGATCGCAACTGGAATCGGCAACCGGCGATTTGCCAATCCGATCACTTGCGCGACTGCGATTGCGCCAACCAGAACGCTCGCCGCCAGCAACACCCGGCCGGGCAGTTCCTTCAGTTTCGGTTGTTGATGCGCGAATGGGAAATGCCCAGCTAGGCACAGAAACAGCAGCGCGATCACCAGCACCTGCAGGGTGAAGGCCGCGATGCTCAGCCACGGGATACCGGCCAGATACGTCACGTCGATGTCCGCCCGCGTGCGCCGCGCTTGTATTGGCCGTTCCCGGATGCGCTCGACCGGGCTCTGGCACTCCTTACCACACTATTCCCGGTCTGAAAGATTGAGAACTTTGCCCCGTTCCAAACTTCCGGCCGATGCGCAATCAAGCGGCATTTTGCTCAGACCGGGAATGAGCTACCATGGCCGAGATATATCACGATGATTCATCGCATCCGAAAGCTGACGCCATGGCCGACGCAGAAGCTCAAGGACGTCGAAGAGAGTTCGTTCCCAGGCGACGAACACTCCTACACAGTCAAAGAAGAAGACTACGAGGCGTCGGCCAAGATGGTGCAGACGAGAAGGCAGATTTGTTGATGCCATCCACTCGAAACTACGTGCCTGGGTAAAACAAGATGGCGCAAATCGCGAGCGAGCAAGCGAGGGTTACTGGCCCGGCCGACCAGCCAGCGACCGTGCCTCCGCTCACCGAGCAGGCCTACGCGGCACTGGAAGAGTGCATCGTTACGCTCCGCCTGAAACCCGGGGAGTTCCTGTCCGAACACGCGCTGGCTGAGCAACTTGGCCTCGGCCGCACACCGATCCGCGAGGCTTTGCAGCGGCTGGCGCGCGAGGGGCTTGTCGCCATTCTACCCAGGCGCGGCATTCTCGTATCGGCAACGGAGCCGAAGCAGCAATTGCTGGTGCTGGAGGTGCGGCGCGAGCTCGAGCGGCTGTTGAGCCGGACGGCAGCGGCACGTGCCACGGCGGGGCAACGCCTAGCCTTTCGTGAGATTGCAGCCGGCATGGACGCGGCGGCGGCCGGCAGCGACGACATCGCCTTCATGCGGCTCGATCGTGCGCACAACCTTTTGATGACGGACGCGGCGCACAACGAGTTTGCCGCCGGTGCGATGCGCCTCATCAATGGGCACTCGCGGCGCTTCTGGTACCAGCATTACGCGCAAACGGCCGATCTACCGCTGTGTGCCAGACTGCACGGCGACCAGGCGCGTGCCATTGCAGATGGCGATGCAGTCGCAGCGGCAACAGCGTCCGACCAGCTGATAGACTATACGGAAGCGTTTACGCGGGCTGCCGCCCTGCGGTGATCCAGCCTCTCCGGCGCAAGCGTTCCCCAAAACGCGAAAGCCGCCCGGCTCCCGAAGGAACCGAGCGGCTTTCGAGGTCGTCTGCCTCGCTTTGAGCGAGGCAGACCGAAGCGCGATCAGCGCTTGATGCCCGACGAGATCTTCTCGAAGGTCGTCTTGACGTCGGTGCCGACCGTGGTCACGGCAGCGATGATGACGACGCCGATGAGGGCGCCGATGAGGCCGTATTCGATGGCCGTTGCGCCCGACTCACACTTCACGAACTGGTTCAGGGTCTTCATGGTGTATTCTCCCAACTCTGCTACAGCTTCACTATTTGACGCTTTTGCGTCTCGTCCGCCGGCTGTCTCTCAGTTGCCGTGCTGAACTGAAGCCAACTTACCGCCGACGCATGAACAACAAGTAAAAATGCAAATATGCGGTACGTAACCAAGACGTAAACGTGGAAGATTTTACGATAGTCTTCGCGAATCTATTCTGGACTGCACGGCTAATCTGAAATTAATCTGAGATCACAGTATTTTTATTGCGCCAATTTTCATAATAAGAGTCAGAAGCGGTTGGTTTATCGAGTGTTACTTGTTGACCAGCCACTGATTTTTCCAGAAATCGACGACACCGGCCCCTCGAACCGCTATGCTTGCGGCATGAGTCGCCACTGGATCATCATCATCCCTGAAACCGAACTCTCGGAGCAGTTCATCCGTGCGTCGGGCCCTGGCGGGCAGAACGTCAATAAGGTCTCGACCGCCGTCGAACTCCGTTTTGATGTGCGCCAATCGCCGAGTCTGTCGGAGCCGGTGCGTGTCCGCCTCGCCAAGATCGCCGGCCATCGGCTGACGAAAGACGGCGTCATTGTCATACGTGCCGACCGGTTCCGGAATCAGGAGCAGAACCGGTCCGACGCGCGCGAGCGCCTGCATGAGATGGTAGAAGAGGCCCGCAAGGAACCGAAGCGGCGCGTCAAGACGCGGCCGACCAAGGCATCGAAGGAGCGGCGCATCGACTCCAAGGTGCGGCGCAGCGACATCAAGCGCGGGCGTAACAAACGCATCAGCGTCGACTGAGTTTGCCAAAGTCGCGCTGACCGGATTGCGCGTCGGCCGCGCAAAGCCAGCATTAGGACGGATTTTACCAGGTTTTACGTTTGATGACGGGCAGCGGTCGCGGCATGCCTGCATGTTAATTGCTTCCCACTAACCTTCGAAAAATCAGAGGTCAGCCAGTTCGGCTCGGGGGTTCCCAATGTTGCATCACCGCAAAATCAGCCTGCTCGGCCTTTCCGCGGCGCTCGTTCTCGTCATGATGCCCGTCGAGGCATCGGCGCGGAAGGGCGTCAGTTTCGGCGCGGTCCGGACCATCGGCAAGTTCGCAGAACGGTCGTCGCGCAGCAAAGACGAAAAACAAACCGAGCCGACGGCACCGATGGCTGCCTCGCCGTTCGCCTCGTCTGCCACTGCATCAGCCGAGCCGGTGCCCGTTGCGGTCACCGCCAAGTTGGAGCCGCTGGCCGCCGCCCCGAACGTCGGCACGGTGTGCATCGCCGGCTGCTATGATGCGCAAGGCCAGTCGGTTCGCCGCTGACTTGCGGTGACCGGCACTTCGGTGTGGTAGGAGAACTCCGCGACTGCCGCGGAGGAGCCTCCCTTGCCGATCGACGCCCCATCTGAAGATCCCGGCCCGCACCGCGAGCCCTGGCGCGCGCGCGTGCTGACACTGTTCCCGGAAATGTTTCCGGGGCCGCTCGGTGTTTCTCTCTCGGGTCAGGCTTTGACCTCTGGCGCCTGGCAACTCGACGCGCAGAACATCCGACATCACGGCATTGGCCGGCACGCCCAAGTCGACGACACGCCTGCAGGAGGCGGTGCCGGCATGGTGCTGCGCGCCGACGTGCTGGGGCCGGCCATCGACCATGCGCGCGTCGGCGCCAGCGACCTGCCGCTGCTCTATCTGTCGCCGCGCGGCGAGCCGCTGTCGCAGCCGCTGGTGCGTGAACTTGCCGCCGGTCCCGGCGTTATTCTGCTGGCCGGCCGCTTCGAGGGCGTTGACGAGCGCGTGATCGAAGCGCGGGCCTTACGCGAGATTTCGATCGGCGATTACGTACTTTCGGGCGGCGAACTGGCGGCGATGGTGCTGATCGACGCTTGCGTGCGCCTCCTGCCGGGCGTCATCGGCCAACCGCGGTCGCTGGCCGAAGAGAGCTTCGAGGACGGCCGGCTCGAGTATCCGCAGTTCACGCGACCGCGCGACTGGGAAGGGCGGCAGATTCCGGACATCCTGCTATCGGGCGATCACGGTGGCATCGCGAAATGGCGCCGCGCCGAAGCGGAGCGCATCACCCGCGAGCGGCGGCCGGATCTTTTGGCGCAGCGGCTCGAGAAGTAGCAGCCCGTCAGGGAATGCGCCGATCACACGTCATTCAACGAATGTTGGTTGGCTGATGAGGCGCAACTTCGGCATGATCGGGCGACATCACGCTTGATCCCGGGAGCAACACGCCGATGACCACTTCACGCATCCGCCGCACATGCCTGTTGGCTGCGACCGCGATGGCCCTTGCCGCGACGTTCGCATTGCATCCGGCCGCAGCGCAACGGTCGAACCCGCCGGCCGTTTACACCGGCATCGTCAAGGGCGTGGCGGTCGGCGGCTACGATCCGGTCGCCTACTTCACTGTGGGCAAGCCCGTGCCGGGCAAGGCCGACATCACGGTCACGCACGAGGGCGCGACATGGCGTTTCGCGAGCGCAGCCAACCGCGATGCATTCAAGGCTGAGCCTGCGAAATACGCGCCCCAGTATGGCGGCCATTGCGCCTGGGCGGTCGCAAACGGCTACACCGCGAAGGGCGATCCGAACGCTTGGACGATGAGCGGCGGCAAGCTTTATCTCAACTACAACAAAGACGTACAGAAGGGCTGGGAGCAGGACATTGCTGGCAATGTCAAAAAAGGCGACGCCAACTGGCCCGGGAAAGTGGTGGTGAAGTAGTCGCGAAAAGCTACCGCGCGCTTTCAGCCGCGTTGCGGATGGCGGCGATGTTTTCGGCGTATTTGCCACCATTGAAGACCGCGTTGCCTGCGACCAGAACGTCGGCGCCGGCCTTAGCGCACAGTGCCGCCGTCTCCGGATTGACGCCGCCGTCGATCTCGATGTGGATCGGGCGTTTTCCGACCATCGCACGCACGCGGGCCATCTTCTCGGTCATGGCGCGGATGAAGGCCTGGCCGCCGAAGCCCGGATTGACGGTCATCACCAGGATCAGGTCCAGCCGATCGAGCACATATTCCAACACAGTTTCCGGCGTCGATGGGTTCAGCGAAACGCCAGCCTTCTTGCCGAGGCTACGGATCAATTGCAGCGAGCGATCGAGATGCGGCCCGGCCTCCGCGTGTACGGTGATGATGTCGGAGCCGGCCTTGGCGAACGCCTCGATGTAGGGATCGACCGGCGCGATCATCAGATGCACGTCGAACAGCTTTGTCGTGTGCGGACGCAGCGCGGCGACCACGCCCGGGCCGATCGTGATGTTCGGCACGAAATGGCCGTCCATGACGTCGATGTGGATCCAATCGCCGCCGGCGGCGTCGATGGCGCGGACCTCCTCGCCGAGCCGCGCGAAGTCGGCCGAGAGGATCGACGGTGCGATGAGAATGGGTGTGGGCATGCGTCGGCTCCGTGATGAACTGGGGTCTGACCCCTGGTCGATGTGTTGATGGTCGATCGCGGGCGGACAGGCAAGCGGTCTGACCCCGACCCGATCAAGGCCGGTTGAGATCAAGGCCGTCGATCGCGTCCTGCAGAGCTGTTCGGAGCCGCTCGAAATCGCGCTGCGCGGTGGCCGCGACCACCTGGATGCTGCCGCGTGGATCGCCAAAATAGTGACCGAGATAAGTGACGGCGCGGTTGCCGGCGCTCAGCGTTCCCTCAATCTGCAAAAGCAGCACATCGCGGTTGGCGATGCGCCGGGTCTGCTCAGCCACGATTCGGGCATCGGGCGCGGTGCGCCTGGCATTCTCGATCGCTGCGGTCCGCAGCGCAACCAGCGGCAGCGGCGTGCCTTCCGGAATGATAACCACCACGCCCTGGCCATTCGGATGGCGGAGTTCGATGCGGCCATCCTCGGACTCGGGCGCCGGCCGCCAAAGCGAGGGGTCGTACCAGATCCGGAAATCGCCGCGGCGGGTCGCGATCGCCGCGGTTGCGGTGGCCGGGCGCTGCACGGTGATCGGCAGGACTGCGCCGTGCGTTTGCGGCGCGGCTTGCTGGGATCGTTGCGGGGCTGGCCCCGCGCCCGGTGTCAGTGTCGGCGCAGGCGGCAGATTTTGGGCATGGACCGGCAGTGCCGATGCCCACAACAGCGCGGCCGACAGCGCCAGGACTGTTCGCAATCCCCGCATCGATGTGACTGCAGCCGCCATCACCCGTTGGCCCGCAGGCGGTCGGCTTGCGAGCGCCCCGGAATGTGGTTCGCGGCGAGGATCACGATCGTCGTCAGCGCCAGCATGACGAGGCCCAACACCGCGATGGCGCCGAGATCGCCGCTTTCCTTGAGATCGAAGATCAGCACCGAGAGAACCTTGGTGTCCGACGTGAACAGGATGACGGCCGCCGACAGCTCGCGCACCACCGCGACAAAGATGAAGCACCAGGTCGCGATCACGCCCGTCCGCAGCAGCGGCGCCGTGATGTCGCGCAGCGAGCGCAGCCGCGTTGCGCCGAGAATGCGGCTCGCCTCCTCGAGCTCGGGATGCACGGCGTGGAACGCTGATTGCAATTGCTGATAGGCGGCCGGCAGCTCGATCGTGATGTAGGCGATCAGCAGGATCCAGAGCGTGCCGTAGAGCACCAGCGGTGGCCGCGTGTAGGCGAGGAACAGGCCGACGCCGAGCACGATTCCAGGCATCGCAATTGGTGCCGTGGCGAGGAAGCCCAGCAGCTTGTGGCCACGCACGGACTGGCGCGCCACGAGATATGCGATCACCAGCGCCAGCAGCGTGCCGAGCGTCGCTGACAGGGCGCCGAGCAGGAACGTGTTTTTCAGGACGTGCCCCGTCTGCGACAGCTCGAAGAACGTGAAATGCACGTTCTGGAGCGACAGCGTCGACCACGTCACTAGCTGCGAAGGGATCTTCGAGAACGCCGCGTTGAAGAGCGCGCCATAGGGCAAAAACACCGGCATCATCAGCAGAAAGAGGCAGAGGCCGAGCGCCGGCCAGCGAAAAAACCCGAGCGGTACAGGACGTGGCGCGCCATACTTGCCGCCGACGACCGCGTAGCTGCGCCGCCCGAGCACAATCGCCTGGGCGCGCAACAGCAGCACGGTGAGCACCAGCAACGGCAGCGCGGCGGCGGCGGCGAGCTCGGGCTTCGGCGGGAACTGGAACAGGCTCCAGATCTTGGTGGTGAGGGTATGGAAGCCAGCCGGTATCGCCAGGATCGCCGGCGAGCCGAACAGATTGAGCGCCTGCAGGAACGCGATCAGCGCGCCCGCGACGATCGCCGGCAACGCCATGGGTATAGTGACGCGCCGCGCCGTCGTCCGCGAGCTGGCGCCGAGCATGGCGGACGCGTCTTCGAGCTCACCGGGAATGCGGTCGAGGGCGTTGGCGACCAGCACGAACACATAAGGGAACGTGTAACAGGTGATGACGAAGATGAGGCCGCCGAGTGAGTAGATGTTGAAGATGTGCTCGTCGGCCGGCGCGCCTGTCAGTCCGCGCCACGCCTGATTGAGGAGACCGCTGTTCGGCGCCGCCAGCAACTCCCAGGCGATCGCGCCGAGAAATGGCGGCGTGACGAACGACGCCGTCACCAGCGTGCGCACGAGACCGCGCGCGGGCATGTCGGAGCGCGCGACGAGCCAGCCCATCGGCGCCGCGATCAGGCAGCAGAGCGTGCCGACCGACGTCGCGATGATGAGCGTCGTGATGAGCGGATCGAGGAACGTCGGATCGGTGAAGAGCTTATGGAAGTTGCCGAGCGTCACCGCGCCCGATTTGTCGAGGAAGGCATAGACCGCGATCCACGCGATCGGCAGCACGATCAGCACGACGAGCAGCGCCACCGCCAGCAGCATGATCGGCTGCGACAGGTCGAACGCGCGGCGGCGGGACGGCGGGGCGTCGGTGATCGTAACGTCGGTCATACGTCAGGCTCTCCGGTGTTCCTTCCCCCTCTCCCCGTTCAAGGGCAGTCAATGGGGAGAGGGGATATTGCCTCGCTCACACCTTGAATATCGCGGCATAGCGCGCCTTGATCGCATCGGCGTCGGTCAACATGGCTTCGGGGTCGTCGCGCATGATCTTGATCGACGACAGCGGGCGGCGGCCGGACTTCGCCGCGACCTTGCTATGCGGCACGTAAAGCCCGCTGATCTCGACAAGCTTGGCCTGGCCTTCGGCGGAATACATCCACGCCAGAATCAGCCGCGCCGCATTCGGGTTGGGTGCCGATTTGAATAGTGCGTTCGGGCTGTTGACGATCGGCGCGCCTTCCTCGGCGTAAACCGCTTCGACCGGCGCGCCCTTGTCCTTGGCCGCGAGCAAGAGATAATCGGCGCCGTCGATCATCACCGCCCGCTCGCCGAGCGCGATCTTCTTCGGCGGATCGACGCCGGATTGCACCTGCAGCACTTTCAGCTTGGCGATCTTCTCGAAGTATTCCCAGCCGAGCTCGCGAACCATGGCGTGCGTGGCTGTGAGCGTGGCGCCGGAGTAGGCCGGATGCGCCTTGACGAGCTTAGCCATCCACTTCGGGTCAAGCAGATCGGCATAGCGCTTCGGCGCGTCCTCGGGTTTCACGAGGCTGGTGTTGTAGCCCATCACCGAGAAGACGATGCGATGCGTCGCCCAGAGGCCGTCCGGGTTCTTGTGGTCGGCTGGGAAGTGCGCCGCGACGTCCTCGGTCAAGAACGGCTCGAGCCAGCCGTTATTCTTCCAGGCGAGCGGGTGCGCGGCGTCCGTCGTATTGACCATGTCGATGTTGTAGATCTTCGAGGCGTACTCCTGGTCGATGCGTGAAAAGACGCGCTCGGCGCCCGAGCGTTCGACCTTCACCGTGATGCCGGGAAACTTTGCCTCGAAAGCGCGCGCGTACTGCTCGGACATGGTGAGGTCCATGGCCGAGTACCAGTTCACCTTGCCTTCCTTCTTCGCGGCCGCGATCAGCTCCGGCGTGATGCCGACGGCCGGCGGCGCGGCCGAGAGCACGCGCGCCGCGAGGGGCAGCGTTGCGGTCGCGGCGGCGCCTGTGAGAAGCGTGCGGCGGGAGAGGGGGCGTTTCGGCATGGGGACTCCAAAACTAACGGGTGTCATCGTCGGGCGCGCCTCTCGACGCGTTCCCGAGAACCCATTTCGCTGCAAGTGCAAAAGTGCCGTTGATCTGCAGCGTATCAGCAATCGGGAACCGGAGTTTGCTGCGCCATGGGTCCTCGGGACAAGCCCGAGGATGACACTTGAGCAAGTTGCCGCCCCTCACCCTAACCCTCTCCCCGCGCAAGCGCGTCATGGCGGAGCCATGCGCCGCATGGACGCGCGGGGGAGAGGGGATTCTCACGCTCAAACCTTGAAGTAGCTCGCGTACTTGGTCTTGATTTCGTCGGCGAGTTTTTCGACTTCGGCGGCGTTTTCTTTCATCGTCTTGATCTCGGAGAGGGGTTTGCGGCCAGCGCGCTCCTTCACCAGCGCGTGCGCCGAGCGCAGACCGCCGATGTCGACCGCGAGTTGCTGGGCTTCCTGCGTGAACGACCAGCAAAAGAAGAGCTTTGCGGCGTTCGGGTGCGGCGCGCGCTTCATCAAGGCCGACGGGCCGGTGACGAGCGGAACACCCTCCTCTGGGTGCACGATGGCGACGGGATCGCCCTTGTCGAGCATCAGATAGATCGTGTAGTCGCCACCATCGACCATCACCGGCCGCTCGCCGAGCACGACCTTCTTGATCGGATCGGCGGCGGACTGCACCTGCATGACGCGCTGCTTGGCGAGTTTCTCGAAATACTCCCAGCCGAGATCACGCGACATCTGGTGTGTCGCCGTCATGGTCATGCCGGAATAGCCCGGATGCGATTTGACGAGCTTGCCCGCCCATTTCGGATCGAGCAGGTCCTTGAAGCTCTTCGGCGCGTCCTCCGGCTTCACCAGCTTGGTGTTGTAGGCGATCACAGAGAGCATGATGCGCCAGGCGGCATAGGTGCCGTCCGGGTCCTTGAACTGGGGCGCGTAGTGCCTCGCAACATCCTCGGGCTCGCAGGCTTCGAGCAACCCCTCGCGCTTCCAGACGATGAAATGCGCGGCGTCGGAACTGTTGACCGTATCGCAGGCGTAGATCTTCGAGCCGTACTCCTGGCCGATACGCTGGAAGTTGCGTTCGGCACCCGTGCGCTCGACCTTGACGACGATGCCTGGGTACTTAGCCTCGAACGCCTTCGCCAGCTTCTCGGCGACGTTGATCTCGACGGAGGTGTAATAGTTGACCCGGCCTTCCTTCTTGGCGGCCTCGATCAACTCCGGCGTAATGCGCGTCGGTTCGGGCGGAGCAGCGCGCGCGGTGGCAATGGGCCAGATAGAACTACCGGTGGCGAGGGCTGCGAGCTTCAGTGCGTCGCGACGGCTTGGGGTGTTGCGGTCGGTCATGGATTCGTGTCCTCCCAGTGCCCGCTATGCGCGGGTCTCGTTTCGATCATGTGATGTGGTCTTGGCTGCCAGCGCAAGTGGCAATCGTCGTGGCGACCGCCCGACACATCGCTCCTGCGAATGCCAGCTGTGGCTCAATTCGCGGCGGACTTTGCGGCACCCTGGGCCGCTCCCTGGCCGGCCAGCAGCGGGTCGATCATGGCCTTCAGCTCGGCGATACCGACGACCTTCTTCACGAGCTTGCTGTCGACGAAGAAGTTCGGCGTGCCGATGATGCCGAGCTGGCGACCGCGGTCCTTGATCGCCTTCAGGTTCCCGATCAGCGCCTGATCCTTGAGGCAAGCGTCGAACGTTTCGCGCTTCATGCCGACCTGCTGGGCGATCTTGTAAATCGCGTCGGGGCGGACTTCCTGGCTGACCCAGGTGGCCTGCTGTGCCAGGAACTTCTCGTAAAGCGGCAGGTATTTCTCCATCGGCGCGCAGCGCAGCGCGATTGTCGCATTGCCGCTGGTCTTGCCGATCGGGAACTCGCGCAGGATCAGGCGAACGTGGCCCTTGTCGATGTAGTCGCGCTTGAGAATCGGGAACGTCTCGGTCTGGAAGCGGCGGCAATACTGGCAGGTGAGCGACATGTACTTGATGATCGTCACCGGCGCGGTGGCCTTGCCGATGGAGAACTCCGGCAGCGGGCCTGACTTCAGGATCTCCTCGCGCGAGGGGTTCTTGATCACCTCGCGGGCGGAGTGATCGGTCTCGTGGCCCTGGGCGAACGGGTTGAATGCAGGCTTGTCGGGCGTGGTGCCGGTGGTGAGGCCGCTGGCTTCGGTGGTAGCAGTGGCGCCGCCGGACAGGAGGCCAGTGCCCTCGCCTGCGCAACCAGCGAGGGCGAAGGCGCATAGAAATGACGCCGTGCCTTGGGCCAACGCTCGGATCGATCCGCGAATTGCGTCGTGCATTTCCCCCCCATCCCTGGCCCCTCCCCGCGAGCGCGAGGGAAGAGATTTTCGTTACGCTACTTCTTCAACAGCGGCTCCAGAGCCTTGTCGAAACCTTCGATGCTGTCGGAGGCGCCTTCAAAGCGCTTGCCGTTGATGAAGAATGTCGGCGTCGAGCTGACGCCGAAGTTCTTGTTGGCTTTGTCGCGCGTCGCCGTGATGTTCTCGAGCAGTTTGTCGTCCTTCAGGCACTTGTCGAAACTGTCTTTGGTGAAGCCCGAACCTTCGGCGATCTTGAACAGCGCCGGCACCACGTTCGAGCGCACGAACGCCCAGTTGTCCTGCTCGGCGAAGAGCTTGGCGGTGATGTCGTAGGTCTTCTCGGGGCCCGCGCAACGTGCCAGCATGGAGGCGGCGGCGGCCAGGTTGTCGAGCGGGAACTCGCGCAGGATCAAGCGCACCTTGCCGGTGTCGATGTACTTCTGCTTCAAGGTGGGCAGCACCTTGGTGTGGAAGTTGGCGCAATGCCCGCATGTCATCGAGGCGTACTCGACGATGGTGATCGGCGCATCGGCCTTGCCGACCGTGACGTCCGGCAGCGGACCGGCCTGCATCAGATCGGCGACGGGCACCTCGGCTGGGCCCTTTTTCGCAGGCTGCGCCAGGGTAGCAACACTACCACCGGCAAGCGCAACGGTGATAAGTCCGCCAGCGGCTCCGGCCAGCAGCGTGCGGCGCGAGGTCAGCGAGGACAAGAGGCGCGGGGCTGGTTCGGACACGTCAAATCTCCTCGGAAGCTGGCAGCGTGGCGGCGCTTGTAGGGCTTGCGCAGATTTGCGCGCAGATTTGCCGTCGCGTAGCATGATTACATCGAGGGATTAAGGCAAAACGGCTGTGAATACCATCTGAACAGCGTGCGACTTGGTGCCCGCGCGCGGGAAGGCAGGGCACCCTTTTTCGGTCGAAGCTGCGTCACCCGGACTTGGCCTGCGCCCGGTTGGCCATGCCTTGCGCCATGCGCTCCAAGGCGGCGCGCAAGGCGTCGTCCTCGACGGCCTTGACCTCGGGCGACATCGGCGCGGCTGCAGCATTCGTCGGTGGGCGCCAGGGCTCGGAGCGCCGCACAATCGGGGCTTGTAGGATGCGCAGGTCCGCTACCGCGCGGTAACCGAAATAGGCGTTGATCCGCTCGATGATCTGGCGGCCCTTGTACTGGATGTCGAGCGCGCGGCCATCGTCCACCCGCAGGATCAGTGTCGCTCCCGGTCGGCCCTGATCGACCTCCTCGACGGGTTTGCCGCTGGCAGCGACGCCCTTTGGCCATTTGAGCCGTTCAGGCGCGGTGCAGCGGGCCAAGTCGGCGCCAACGATCTGGGCCCAGTCGGTGATGAGGGTGGCGGCCGAAAACCCGAAGCGCTCGAAGGCTTGCTTGGTCAGGCGCGGCACGAAGCTGCCGACGGCCTTGGCGCCGAACGCCGGGTGGCGGACGGGCGGCATAGGGGGCTGTGCCCGCTGCGAACCCGCAACCTGCGGCCGAGATTGAGTTTTACCGGTTAACATGTCGCCCACACCACGCTCTGCTGATTGCAACGCCTTGGCTTGCGCATAACATGATGAGACTGATTCGACTGCGCCTGACCGGGGGACACCATGACCGCTGTGGCGCGAAAGCAACGTTCTTTAGCTGGCGCTTCGGTTGCCCACTCCGCAACCGCGCCTTTAGCTGGCGCTTCGGTTGCCCAGAACGGCCACGTCGCACCGGTCCTCCTTGATTGGTACGATGCCGGCAACCGCGATTTGCCGTGGCGTTATGCAGCCGACGAGAAGCCCGACCCGTACAAGGTCTGGCTGTCCGAGATCATGCTGCAGCAGACCACCGTCAAGGCAGTGATCCCGTTCTTCCTGAAGTTCGTGCAGCGCTGGCCGACGGTGAAGAGCTTGGCCAAGGCTGAGTTGGACGACGTGCTCGCGATGTGGGCGGGTCTCGGTTACTACTCACGCGCCCGCAACCTGCACGCCTGCGCTCGCACAATCGCGGCTCAGCACAAAGGCAAGCTTCCGCGCACCGAGGCTGAGTTGTTGGAATTGCCGGGGATCGGGCCCTATACGGCAGCGGCAATCGCGGCGATTGCGTTCGGTGCCTGCGCCAGCCCGGTTGACGGCAACGTCGAGCGCGTGGTGGCGCGGCTCTTTGCCGTGCGCGAGCCGATGCCGGCGTCGAAGCCTGCGCTGCGTGCGCTGGCCCGCACCTTGACGCCCGCGAAGCGCGCCGGCGATTTCGCGCAGGCGATGATGGATCTCGGCGCCACCGTCTGCACGCCAAGACGGCCGTTCTGCCTGATGTGCCCGGTACATGGGCAATGCGCGGCCAACGCGCTCGGAATTGCGGGGCAGCTACCTGCGCGCGCCGTGAAGGGCGAGCGGCCGGTACGACGAGGCACAGCGTTCGTGACGTTGCGCGAGGATGGCTACCTGTTGTTGCGGCAACGGCCGGCGGCGGGCCTGCTCGGCGGCATGTTGGAAGTGCCGTCGACCAACTGGGGCGATGACTGGCTGGCGCCTGATGAAGCGTTGCGCGCGGCGCCGATCCGCTCCGAGTGGTGGCCGGCGGCGGGTTCGGTGACGCACATGTTCACGCATTTCCGGCTGGAAATGACGGTGCTGCGTGCGCTGGTGCCGGTCGACGTGCCGTTGGACCTGTGGGCCGAGCCGGAGCGCTGCCGCTGGGTGCATCGCCGCGACCTCGCGACCGAAGCGCTGCCGAGCCTGATGAAGAAGCTGATCGCGCACGCGCTGAAGGAGTAGTCATTTCTCCGGTGGTTGCGCATCGTGGTTGGGCGGATTTTCGGCCTCATCGGGCGAGTGCCAGGCAGCGTTCCCGAGGCAAATGCAGCCAGACGGTGGAACCGGGCGCGGCCTTCTGGTCGGCGGAGGTCGAGAGGCGCATTTCCGTGCCATCTTCGAGAACCAGCAGATAGTCACGGCTGGCACCGAGGAACACTTGCCGCTTGATCACGGCCTTCAGGCGATTGGTGCTGCCGGCGGGCGGCGGCGAAGTTTCGAGCAACGCGTCATGCTGGCGGATGGAGATCGGAGCCTTGGCACCGGGCGTCAAGTGCCGGCCGGTCGTGGCGATCGGCACGCCGGCGATCTCGACATGGGCGGCGTCCAGCGCTTTGCCGCTCAGCACGTTGCTGGCGCCGATGAAACGGGCGACGAACTCCGACAGTGGACGGTCGTAGATCTCTTCCGGGGAGCCGAGCTGCTCGATGCGGCCACCATTCATCACCGCGATCAGATCGGCCGTGGTCATCGCCTCGGCCTGGTCGTGGGTGACGTAGACCGTGGTGGTCTTGAAGGCGTCGTGCAGGCGGCGGATCTCGAAGCGCATCTCCTCGCGCAGGTTGGCGTCCAGGTTCGACAGCGGCTCGTCCATCAGCAGTGTTTCGGGCTGGACCACGAGGGCGCGGGCCAGCGAGACGCGCTGCTGCTGGCCGCCGGAGAGTTCGCTCGGGTAGCGGGCGGCGAGGGCTTCGAGGCGTGCCACGGCGAGGATCGACTGCACTTTTTCGGTGACGATTTTCGCGTCGAGTTTGCGGATCGAGAGGCCGTAGCCGACGTTTTCGGCGACCGTCATGTGCGGCCAGAGCGCGTAGCTCTGGAAGATCATCGACATGTTGCGCCGCTCGGGCGGCTCGGTGCGTTTCGGCGAGGAGACGAGCTTGCCGCCGACGACGATTTCGCCCGCGGTCGGCTCGATGAATCCGGCGATCAGACGCAAGGTTGTCGTCTTGCCGCAGCCGGAAGGCCCGAGCAGGCAGACGAGTTGCCCGTGCGCGATTTGCAGCGACACGTCGTCGACGGCATTCGACGGCCCGTAGGCCTTGGACAGTCCCTTGAGCTCAACCGACGCCAACGCTCAGCCCTCCCCAGTCCGCCCCGCAGATGGGCAAGGTAGGACGGATTGCGCGGGGACGCCATGGGGTGTGCGGTTCGGGTGTGCGGTTTGGCGCCGTGCCAATTCAGTCCATCGGTTTGCCGACCGAAGCCGCGTCCGTCATGGCGGCTATGCTTCGCATGGACGCGTCGCCGGGAGCCGGGATCTTTGCACATCGAGACGTGGAAAGACCCCGGATCTTGCTCCTATTGCGCTGGAGCGTCGGTCCCGGGAAACGGGTGAGCGTTTGGTGCTAATTTTTACGTTCGCGGTGGCCTTTCGCCTCACCCCTTCTCATTCGAGAAGATGATCGTGCCGGACGCCGCGAACATGCCGCCGACGCCGTGGCAGACGCTGATCTTCGCGCCCTTCACCTGCGCGGGTGCCGTGCCGCGCATCTGCCGCACACTCTCCTGCAGCGCATACATGCCGTACATGCCCGAATGCATGTAGGAGAGGCCGCCGCCGTTGGTGTTGATCGGCAGCTTGCCGCCGGGTGCCGAATGCCGTTCGCCGATGAAGGCCGCGGCTTCGCCCGGCTTCACGAAGCCCAGGTCCTCGAGGCCATACAGTGGCAAATGCGCGAAGGCGTCGTAGATCATCAGGTGATCGACGTCCTTGTGCTTGATGCCGGCCTCGTCGAACGCCTTCTTGCCCGACACCTTGAACGCCTTCGAGGATGTGAAATCCTCCATCTGGCTGATCATGGGGCCCTCGACCGACTCGCCGGTGCCGAGGATGTAGACGGGCTTGGTCGGGAAATCCTTCGCCCGTTCCGCGCTGGTCAGGATCAGCGCGCCGCCGCCGTCGGTGACCAGGCAGCACATCAGGATGCGAAACGGCCACGCGATCATGCGCGACTTCAGTACGTCCTGCACCGTGATCGGGTCCTTGAACGTCGCGCGCGGGTTCTTCGCCGCCCACTCGCGCTGCACGACCGAGACCATCGCGACCTGTTCCTCGGTGATGCCGTAGGTCTTCATGTAGCGCAGCACGGGAATCGTGAACATCGTCGGTGGCCCGGCAACGCCGTAGGGCGCTTCGAACTGGCCGGCGAGGCTGTCGGGATAGGGCGGACGCGGCGTCGGCGCGATGCGCGATTTGCCGGATTCGCCGTGCGTGATGAGCACCGTCTTGCACAGGCCCTCGTTGATCGCCGCCGCCGCATGCCGCACGTGCAGCATGAACGAGCAGCCGCCGACCGCGGTACCATCAGCCCACGTCGGCGTGATGCCGAGATACTGTGCCAGCGCTTGCGGCGTCTCGCCGGCAGTCGCGATGCCGTCGATGTCGGAGGGCTTCAGGCCGCAGTCCTTCATCGCGTTCAGTGCGGCGTCCGCGTGCAGCTGGATCTGCGACACATCCGGGATGACGCCGAGCTTCGTCGTTTCGGCCGCACCGACGACGGCGACTGATTTCTGTTTCATGGTCTCTCTCCTTGCGCTTCAGGTGCCCACTCAGCACCCGCGCGTGCTCCCGTTCACTTCGCCGGCTTGAAGAACGGCAGCGAAATCGTATCGCTCTGCTTCTCGAACGTGACCTCAAGGTCCATGTCGAGTTTCAGCGCCTCGGGCGTTTGCGGGCAACCGGTGATGTTGGTCATCAGGCGCGGACCTTCAGCCAGTTCCACGACGGCGATCGCATACGGCGGGTCGAAGCCGGGCGCCGGGCGGTGATGGATGACGTAAGAGTGCAGCTTCGCCTTGCCGGAAGCCTTGGTGACCTTGACCGAGCGAGAGCCGCATTTCGGGCAGAAGGGCCGCGGCGGGAAATAGATCTTCGAGCAGTCGTTGCAGCTTTGCAGGCGCAACTCGCCGGCTTTGGTGCCGTCCCAGTAATGCTGCGTCTCCGGCGTCGGCTTTGGCAGCGGTCGTTTTCCTTCGGGCATGGGCGTCTTCTCCGATGTTATCGCTTATATTGGTTACTCATTCTGAGCCTTCCACGATCGACGACGCAAACAGGAATTGCGAGTCGTGTTGGACCCTAGCCTTCGATCTCGATCGTGCCGGTAGCAAAGTCGATCAGGAGTAGATTGGGCCACTTGACGTGCCGGAGGCGGGTCCATCGACACGAAAACTTCCACGCGCCGACGTTCGCCCAACCAGATGATTTCACCGTCGCCTCGTTGAACGGTGCGCGTTTCGCCACCTGCGATCTCGACTGTCGAGAACCCACTCCGAAGTCGGAAGCAAGGCCGCTCGACGTCGGCGACTGCGATGAA
Organism: Hyphomicrobiales bacterium; assembly: GCA_031367895.1. Lineage (GTDB taxonomy): Bacteria > Pseudomonadota > Alphaproteobacteria > Rhizobiales > Hyphomicrobiaceae. The sequence continues at coordinate 47,607 of JANLQP010000015.1, read as the reverse complement.
AAGTTCGCCGTTGAAGCCGGTATCCAGAAGTGCGACGAAACCATCCGCATCCTCCACTCGCTCAACCCGAACGAGTGGGTGCCGGCGATGATCTACGCTCCCGACGACAGTGCCCACAATCCGCCTCCCAGCGATATCGGCACGCCAATTTCATACACCCACGCGATTGCTTTTTTACCAAAGCACTCCTCGAACTTGTCCATTGCCGCCAACCCGTTTGGTGCTCTGGCATATTCCCAGTCATGGGGGGCATTTGGGAAAAGCAATGGCAAATCATAGATTCCGTCAGGGATCACATCGTCAGCGATCTTGATTGCAATCACCGTTCCATTCGGCAACGAACGAATCAGCGAGTTCTTACGTTGAAGCCAGTCCTTTGCCTCAAGCTTCAAGAACCAATCCGCCATAGACAAACACTTCTTCCAACGCTTCCAATCGACCGCTGCACTGGCGGGAGCCTCCGGGGGCACAGATGTCAAGCTTTTTGGATCGTCCATTCGTTTCATCCATCGACGCGATTGCGATCTTAACGCAGACTGGAGCGCAGACCACCACACTATCACCCGAGAACGGCCGCCGATGCAAATTGACATCTGCTGTCGATCCATCCGAGGCTGCGGGCACCGTTTCGGTTTCAAGCGGAGGAACGCCCATGCGCTTTGTCATGTTTCAGGATCAGTCTGGACGCGAGGGCGTCGGCCGCTGGATCGGCGACAAGGTGCACGCCATCCGTGGCGTTGCCGCGTTGCAAGACCTCCTCGGCGACGACGGCGAGAACCTGATGCGCGCCGGCGAGCAGGCCGAGAAGGACCCGGCGGCGGTCGTTGCTGCCTCGCAAGTAAAGCTGCGCCCGCCGATTGCGAGGCCACCCTCGATCCGCGACTTCTACGCCTTCGAGCAGCACGTCAAGGCCGGCCGCAAGAGCCGCGGCCTCGATATGCTCCCCGAATGGTACGAGATCCCGGTGTTCTACTTCACCAATCCGAACGCGCTTTCGGGTGACGGCGACAAGGTCGCGGTGCCACCCGGCTGCCTGAAGCTCGATTTCGAGGTCGAGGTCGCGGCCGTGGTCGGCCGGCGCTGCTCGAACCTAAAAGTGTCGGAAGCGGCGTCGCACATCATCGGCTACATGATCCTGAACGACTGGAGCGCGCGCGACTTGCAACGCAAGGAAATGCTGGTCGGACTTGGGCCAGCCAAAGGCAAGGACTTCGCGACCAGCATCGGCCCGTGCCTCGTCACGGCAGACGAATTGGCGCCGAAGCGCAAAGCGAAGGGCTTCGATCTCGGCATCACGGCGTCGGTCAATGGCCGCGCGTATACGCGCGCCAACTTCGCCGACATCTACTGGTCGTTCGAGGAAATGCTGGCGTTCGCATCGCGCGGCACCAACGTCATGGCCGGCGATGTGCTGGGCTCTGGCACCTGCGGCACGGGTTGCATCTCGGAGTTGTCGCTGACGCACGGCGAGGACAAGTACCCTTGGCTGAAGCCCGGCGACAAGGTCGAGATCACGGTCGAAGGGCTCGGCACGCTGCGCAACGAGATCGTCGCCGGCTTGCCCCTGCATCCGCTGCGGTAAAGGCCAGTCGTGAATTGGTGAGTGCGTGAATTCGTGATGCAAGATCGAAGTTCCGGGCGTCACGGACTCTCGCCTTCACATACTCACGACGTCGTGACTCCAACACATCGCAAATCCATGACCACGCCCGACAAACCCACAACGATCATCTACGTCGACGCGGACGCATGCCCCGTGAAGGACGAGGTTGTGCGCGTTGCCGAGCGGCACGAGCTGCCCGTGAAGTTCGTGTCGAACAGCTTCATGCGGCTGCCCGTCAGCTGGCTGATCGAGCGCGTCGTCGTGCAGGACGGCCCCGATATCGCCGACAACTGGATCGCGGAACGCGTCGGCCCGAACGACATTGCCGTCACCGCCGACATACCGCTCGCGGGCCGCTGCCTGAAGGCGGGTGCGCAGGTGATCGGCATGACGGGCAAACCATTCACCGAGGCCAGCATCGGCATGGCGCTGGCGATGCGCTCGCTGATGCAGGATCTGCGCGAAGCCGGCGAGGTGAAGGGCTACAACGCTGCGTTCACCAAGGCTGACCGCTCGCAGTTCCTGCAGGCGATGGAAACCGCCGTGCAATTGATCAAGCGGCGGCGGTAGCCTCGAGTGCTGGCTGCGTCGGCGCGTCCTGCGCGGCAACCTGCGGGAGTGCGGAATTGTCTGCGTTGGCTCGAGCCCGGGCGAATGCCCGTCCGCACATGACCGGTCGGCTGGCGCGCTGCGATGTGCATCGTGCTCAAACCCTCTACCGTTTGCCGATTGCCGGCAATCCCGACGCGTCGAGCAACAATCGACCGCCTTCGACCTTCAGGCGAATGGTCGCCACCTGACCGGTGTCGGCACCCTCGGCCTTTCCGGTCTCGAGGTTGATCACCCAATTGTGCAGCGGGCAGGTGACCGATCGGCCGTGCACGATGCCTTGGCTGAGTGGCCCGTCCTTGTGCGGGCAGCGATCCTCGAGTGCAAACGCTTCGGTCTCGCTGGTGCGGAAGATAGCGATGCAGCCGTTGGGTGTTTTCACAAGGCGCGCGCCCTGCACGGGAATGGCGGAAATTTCGCCGATGTCGATCCAGGCTTTTTCCATGGCGGTCATTCCGCGGCCTCCAGGCGAGAGAGATCGGCGATTGGCGCGAATTCGTGCGCGTCATGGCCGCCAACGCGCTCGGCCCAGGGATCCTTCTGCACGAAGGACTGCGAGTAAACGAAGCGGCCGTGCAGCGCCTTGCGGCGTTCGACGTCGTCCATGATCTGCCTGCGAATGGTGTCGAGGCCAACGCGTTTCGCCCACTTGTAGACGCGCTCGAGGTAGCGGCCTTGCTCGCGATAGAGCTGCGTCAGCGCGGCGATCACCTCGATCGCTTCGTCCTCGGTCGCAACGTGTCCGAGCACCTCGGTGCCCTTGATGTCGAGACCGGCGGCGCCGCCGAAATGTATATCGTAACCCGACTCGACGCAGATGACGCCGATGTCCTTGCACGTTGCCTCGGCGCAGTTGCGCGGGCAGCCGGAGACCGCGAGCTTGAGCTTGGCCGGCGTCCAAGACCCCCACAGGAATTTCTCGAGCTTGACGCCGAGGCCAGTCGAATCCTGCGTCCCGAACCGGCACCACTCCGTGCCGACACAGGTTTTGACTGTACGCAGGCCCTTGGCGTAGGCCGCGCCCGAGACCATGCCTGCTTTATTGAGATCAGCCCAGACGGCAGGCAGGTCTTCTTTCTTGATGCCGAGCATGTCGATCCGTTGGCCGCCGGTGCATTTCACTGCAGGAATGTTGAACTTCTCGACCACGTCGGCAATCGCACGCAGCTCCTTCGCGCTCGTCATACCGCCCCACATGCGCGGAACGACCGAGTAGGTGCCATCCTTCTGGATGTTGGCGTGCACGCGCTCGTTGATGAAGCGCGACTGGTTGTCGTCACGGTACTCGCCGGGCCACGTCGAGAGCAGATAGTAGTTGAGCGCCGGCCGGCATTTCGCGCAGCCCGCGGAGGTCGTCCACTCCAACGCCTGCATCAGGTCCGGGATCGACTTCAAACCTTTCGCGACAACGAGGCGGCGCACGTCGTCATGCCCATGCTTCGTGCAAGGGCACATCGGCTGCACGGCGGCGGGATTGTAGCCATCGCCGAGCTTCGATTTCAAAAGCTGCTCGACGAGGCCGGTGCACGAGCCGCACGAGGCTGACGCCTTCGTATGCGTGCGCACGTCATCAATGGTCTTCAAGCCGAGTGTGTCGATAGCGCCGGTGATCTTGCCCTTGCAGACGCCGTTGCAGCCGCAGATCTCCGCGTCATCCGGCAATGCTGCAACGGCCGCCATAGGGTCCTGTGCGGCACCTCCAGCGTAACTCGGACCGAAGATCAGCGTGTCGCGGAATTCCTTGATTTCCGCACTCTTCTTGAGCAGGTCGAAGAACCAGGCGCCGTCGGCCGTGTCGCCGTAAAGTACGATGCCGATCAGTTTGCCGTCCTTGAGCACAAGCCGCTTGTAGATGCCGCGGGCGGCGTCACGCAGCACGATCTCCTCGCGGTCCTTAGCCTCGCCGAAGTCGCCCGCGGAGAACAGGTTGATGCCGGTAACCTTGAGCTTCGTCGCCGTCGCGCTCGCCTTGAACGCGGCGCTTGCGTCGCCGGCAAGTTGTGCTGCCGCAACGTTCGCCATCTCGTAGAGCGGAGCCACGAGCCCAAACACCTGCCCCTCGACTTCCGTGCACTCGCCGAGCGCGAAGATGTCAGGGTCGCTGGTGCGCATGCCGGCATCGACCAGGATCCCGCGATTGACCTTTAGGCCGGCCGCCTTGGCGATGCCCGCATTCGGCTTGATGCCGACCGCCATGATGACGAGATCGGCGGGGAGCCGCGTGCCGTCAGCCAGTTCCACGGCTTCGACGCGCTTGGCGCCGAGGATCGCTTTCGTATTCGCCTGGGTGATGACTCGGATGCCGCGTGCCTCCAAGGCCCGCTGCAGCAGATGTCCAGACGTCGTATCGAGCTGCCGTTCCATCAGAGTCGGCATAAGATGCAGGACGGTAACATCCATGCCTTGCTCCTTGAGGCCGGCTGCGGCCTCTAGTCCGAGCAACCCGCCGCCGATGACGACAGCGCGGCCGCGCGCCTTGGCGGCGAGCATCATCGCCTGCACGTCGTCGAGATCACGGTAGGTCAGTACGCCCGCGAGATTGGCGCCGGGGACCGGGATGATGATGGGCAACGATCCGGTGGCGATGATCAGCTGATCATAGTTGGCGGTGATGCCCGTGGCCGTCGTGACGGTCTTCTTGTCGCGGTCGATGTCGGTGACCGTGCAGCCTTTGAGCAGCGTGACGCCGTGTTTCACGTACCAGCCGTCGCCGTGGATGACGATCTGCTCGAAAGATTTCTCACCCGACAGCAAGGGCGAGAGCATGATGCGATCATAGTTCACACGCGGTTCGGCGTTGAAAATGGTGATCTCGTGGGAGTCCGGAGAGGCCTGCAGCAGCTTCTCCAGCGCGCGGCCTGGAGCCATGCCGTTGCCGATGACGACAAGTTTCTTTTTCATGGCCCCTCGGAGCTTATGTTGCACTGCGCAAGGATGCGCTTACAGTTAACAAAAGCAAGCGCTGTGCCAATGTTGCATTGGAGCGCGCGAATGCGCTTATCTGCATGAAATCATTGAAATAAATTTACAATGTGGCCTGTCGGACAGACAAGATGCCTCGCCTGCTGCGGTGCACAGTTTTTAAGCTGCGTGGCAGCTGTTGATCAAAATTTAGGCGATCAACATGGCAGCTCAAAAAACATGCGAATTCACGAATGTCAAATGATATCAAGACGATAGTTTGCCTGCCAGATTGCTTCCTGAGCTGGCATGGGAATTGCCACTGTCGCCTTGATAAATCGACATTCGTTGAGCCAAGGAGACCTTCGCATGGCCGATCAGCACAAGGCGGGCATTCGCCTCTTGAGCGGCGAACCCAAAGTCAAGGTGCTGCATTGGAGTTGGCTGGCCTTCTTCATTACCTTTCTCGTGTGGTTCAACCATGCGCCGCTGATGGCTTCCATCCGCGACTCGTTCGGCCTGTCGAAGGCCGAGGTGGCGGGGCTGTTGAGCCTCAACGTTGCGCTTACGATTCCCGCACGCATCGCCGTCGGTGTGCTTGTCGATAAACTCGGCCCACGTCTCATGTATGCGGTGTTGCTGGCTGTCTCGGGCGTGCTCTGCCTGATGTTCGCGTTGGCGACGTCCTACGGCATGTTGGCGATCTCGCGGTTTCTGCTGGGCTTCGTGGGCGCCGGTTTCGTCGTCGGCATCCGCCTGATCGCCGAGTGGTTTCCGGCGAAGGAGACGGGCTACGCGCAGGGGCTTTATGCCGGGCTCGGCAACTTCGGCTCGGCGATTGCCGCGATCACGCTGCCGACGCTCGCCGCCGTGTTCGGTGGCCCGGATGGCTGGCGCCTCGCCATTGGCCTCACCGGCGTCATCGCCATCGTCTACGCTGGCATTTACTACTGGGCCGTACGTGACACTCCGAAAGGTTCCACCTACTTTTCCCCGAAGAAGGCCGGCGCCATGGAGGTGACCAGCGTCGGCGACCTCGTGCTCTACGCGGCGATGCAGGCCCCGCTCGTGCTGGCGCTGGGCGTGCTGGCGTGGAAGCTCGGATCGGGCGGCCTCGGCCTCATTGGCCGCACCGCAGAATGGGCCATCTACGCCGCGTTGCTCGCGCTTTACGCCTTGCAGCTTGCCGACACCTGGCGCATCAACAGCTCGATCTTCACCAAGCCCGTCGCCGACATTCACCGCTACAAGTTTCGCCAGGTCGCCGTGCTCGACATCGCCTACATGATCACTTTCGGTTCGGAACTCGCGGTCGTGTCCATTCTACCGCTGTTCTTCAAAGACACGTTCGGGCTGTCGTTGCCGGTCGCGGGCTTCCTTGGCGCCAGCTTCGGCATGACGACCTTCTTCGCGCGCCCAGCAGGCGGCTGGCTCAGCGACGCCTACGGCCGCCGCAACATCCTCAACATCTGCCTCGTCGGCACGGCTCTCGGCTATGGCGCGATGAGCTTCATGGGTACCGGCACCGGCATCGTCTATGCCGTATTGGCGACGTTCCTCTGCTCGCTCTTCGTCAACGCCGGAAACGGCGCCGTGTACGCCATGCTGCCGATGATCAAGCGGCGCCTCACCGGCCAGATCGCTGGTATGGTCGGCGCATTCGGCAACGTTGGCGGCGTTCTCTTCCTCACGATCTATGGCGGCGTCGACGTGCAGACGTTTTTCCTCATTGCTGCCTGTGCCGCGGCGCTTGGTGCCATCCTTACATTCGTCTGCATCGAGGAGCCGCGCGGGCAGATCGCCGAAGAGATGGCTGATGGCACGATCGCCATGATCGACATTGCATGAGCGGTTCGTCTGGCCCTCACATCACGATCGATCAATGCTCGATTGCCGGTCGGAAGCCGCGAAACGACGATTCTTACGGCATCGCTGTGCCGGAGCCACCGTTGCTCGCGACCAAGGGCATCGCTATGGCAATCGCCGACGGCATGTCGTCGAGCGAGGGCGCCAAGGAGGCAAGCGAGAATTGCATCAAGAGTTTCCTCGGTGACTATTACGCGACGCACGCGACTTGGACCGTGAAGAAGTCCGTCGGCGTGGTTCTGCGTGCCGTCAACAGCTGGCTGTACGCGCAGGGCCAAAGTCAGCACCAATCCGAGCGCGGCATGGTCAGCACGTTCTCAGGCGTCGTGCTCAAGGCCGGTGTCGCGTACATCTTTCACGCTGGCGACTCGCGCATTGCGCGGCTGCGCGGCGACAAGATCGAGGCCTTGACGCGCGACCATCGCGTTCGAGTTGCGCGCGGTCATGAACACCTCGCCCGCGCTTTCGGCATCGATCAGAACCTCGAGATCGACTACCGCGAGGAAGTCGTCGAGCAAGCCGATGTGCTGATCTTCACCACTGACGGCGTGCACGATCATCTGACGCCCGCCGAGCAGATCCGGATCATCGGCGATGCCGCGAGCAATCTTGAAGGCGCCGCCCGACGTATCGTGGATGCGGCGCTTGCAAAGGGCTCCGATGACAACCTGACATGCCAGCTCGTACGCATCGACGACGCCGGCCGCGTCGATGAGGCAACGCACCTGCGTACGTTGACGGCGTTGCCGTTCCCGCCGGAACTTGCGCCCGGCAATTCATTCGACGGCTATACGGTGTTGAGCGAGATCCACGCGAGCAAGCGGACGCAGGTTTATCTGGCGCGCGATAATGAGACCGGCAAGAGCGTGGTTCTGAAGACGCCGTCGGTCAATTTCGAGGACGATCCGGGCTACATAGAAATGTTCGCGCGCGAGGAGTGGATCGGCGCACTGATCAACAGTCCGAATGTGCTGGCAGTCGTGCCGGCGGCGCGCCCGCGGCGGCATCTCTATTACGTCGTCGACTACTTCGACGGGCAAACGTTGCGGCAATGGATGCGCGATAACCCGACGCCGAGCTTGGATATGGTAACCGCGATCGTAGACCAGATTGCGACCGGGCTTCGCGCTTTCCACCGCAAGGATGTGCTGCACCAGGATCTGAAGCCCGAGAACATCATGATTGATCCGGCGGGAAAGGTGAAAATCATCGATTTCGGTTCGGCACGGGCCGCAAGCCTCGACGAGATCGGGGCACTGGCCAAAATGCCGAGCCTCGTTGGCACCGTCGACTACACCGCACCCGAGTATCATTTGGGTGAGCCGCCGACCAACCGCGCCGACATCTACGCACTTGGCGCCATCACATATGAGATGTTGACGGGAAAAGTCCCCTACGGGCGCGGTTTCTCCGGCGTCCGCGACGTTTCCCGGCTCGAATACGTGGCTGCCAGCGGTCTGCGTTCCGATATTCCCAATTGGGTCGACGCGGCTCTGCGCAAAGCGGTTGAAAAGAAACCCGCCAACCGTACCGAGACGCTGTCCGCATTGACGGCCGATCTGCGCAATCCGAATCCGTTGCTCGGCTACGATCGGCCCCGCCCGCTGATCGAGCGCAACCCGGTGGCTGTGTGGCGTGCGCTGGCGCTCGCGCTGGCATTCCTCAACCTTCTGCTTGTGATCATGCTGGTTCGGCAGCGTTGAGCCTGATTTTCAGGCGTCAATTCCGGCGACACGGAAAAATTGCCCAAAAAACAGGCCAGCGCCGCGACCAGAGCGTCTCTGAAGCTCTAAAATAATGATATATATCAATTGGTTGAGTAGCCAATCTGCGATTGGCACGAGTCTTGATAGAGTCACAACGTCCGGCTCAGGACGGATGACGCGAAATGCGCGTGAGGGGATTTAACCAAGGGGCGCAGGGCTCACCATGAAGCTGATCACAGCCATCATCAAACCATTCAAGCTCGAGGAGGTGCGCACAGTCCTCACCGAACTCGGGTTGCAAGGCATGACGGTTACCGAAGTCAAAGGTTATGGCCGCCAGAAGGGCCACACAGAGATCTATCGGGGCGCCGAATACGCCGTGAGCTTCCTGCCGAAAGTGAAGATCGAGGTCGCTGTCTCGTCGGCCGATGCCGACAAGGCGATCGAGGCCATCACGCGCGCCGCCAAGACCGGCCAGATCGGTGACGGCAAGATCTTCGTCTCGTCGATCGAGCACACGGTGCGGATCCGCACCGGCGAGACCGACGACAGCGCGCTCTGATCGGGAAACCACCAAGGCATCAAGGCCTGGTTCGGACCATAAATCCAAAGGACATCCGCAATATGCTTGCCTGTTCGCTCGCGCGCCAAACGGCGATCGCGTTTTCTGCCACGGCCATGACGCTTGCCGTGACCAGCTCCGCCGCCATGGCGGCCAATCCCGTGCCCAACAAGGGCGATACGGCCTTCATGTTCATCTCGACAGTTCTCGTGCTCCTTATGTCGGTGCCGGGCCTCGCTCTGTTCTATGGTGGGCTCGTCCGCTCCAAGAACATGTTGTCCGTGCTGATGCAGGTGTTCGCAATCGTCTCGATGGTGTCGATCATCTGGGTCACCTACGGCTACAGCCTGGCGTTTACCGGCGGTGGCAAGCTCAACGATTTCATTGGTGGCTTCGACAAGTTGTTCCTGAAGGGCGTCAACGCCGGATCGACGGCAGCCACCTTCTCGAACGGCGTCGTCATCCCCGAGTACGTCTACATCGCTTTCCAGATGACGTTCGCTTGCATCACCCCGGCGCTGATTGTCGGTGCGTTCGCGGAGCGCATCCGCTTCTCGGCGCTGATGCTGTTCGTCGCTCTGTGGGTGACGTTCGTCTATTTCCCGATCGCACACATGGTCTGGTACTGGGCCGGTCCCGACGCCATTGCTGATGCGGCGAAAAAGGTCGCGGCTGCGTCCGGCGACGCGAAAAAGGCCGCTGAAGTCGCTCTTGCCGTTGTCCAGGCCGACGCCGGCAAGCTCTATCAATGGGGCGCTCTCGACTTCGCCGGCGGCACCGTCGTGCACATCAACGCCGGTATTGCCGGTCTCGTTGGTGCGCTGATGATCGGCCGTCGGGTTGGTTTTGGCCGCGAGTCTCTTGCACCGCATTCGCTGACGATGACCATGATCGGCGCTTCGCTGCTTTGGGTCGGTTGGTTCGGTTTCAATGCTGGCTCCAATCTCGAAGCAAACGGCACGGCGGCCCTCGCGATGATGAACACCTTCGTCGCGACTGCTGCTGCAGGTCTCGCCTGGATGCTTGCGGAGTGGATGGACAAGGGTCGCCCCTCGCTGTTGGGCCTCATGTCGGGCGCCGTCGCGGGCCTGGTCGCTGTCACACCGGCCTCCGGATATGCCGGCCCGATGGGCTCGATCGTGCTCGGCCTTCTCGCTGGCGCGGTGTGCTTCGCGTTCTGCACCACGATCAAGAACAAGGCCGGCTATGACGACAGCCTCGACGTGTTCGGCATTCATTGCATTGGCGGCATTCTCGGCGCCATCGCGACGGGCGTCCTGGTTTCGCCGTCGCTCGGCGGTACGGGCCTGATCGATTACGTCGTAAAGCCGGGCGAGGCTGCTCCGGGCGACTACGCTATGGCCGCCCAGGTCATCACACAGATCAAGGCCGTCATCGTGACGCTGCTGTGGTCGGGGATCGGCTCTGCAATTCTCTTCATGCTGGTCGACACCGTTGTCGGGTTGCGGCCGGCCGAGCAGCAGGAACGCGAGGGCCTCGATATCACCGAGCATGGCGAGCGCGCTTACAATCTTTGATCAGCGCTGATTGATTGCGACGACAAAGGGGGAGGCGTTCGCGCCTCCCCTGTTCGATTCCGGGCGCTGGTCAAGGGCGGGCACTTCGGGCACAAGGATGCGACAGGAACGGAGAACCGCCGGATGTATCCCCTTCTCGAGGGTTTTCGGATCATCGACATCACGACGATCATTCTGGGGCCTTACGCCACCCAGATCCTTGGAGATCTCGGCGCCGAGGTCATCAAGATCGAAACCCTCGACGGCGACATGAACCGCGCGACGCCGCCGCATGGCGCGCCCGGTATCGGCGCTGTTTTCGCCAACAACAACCGCAATAAGCGCTCGCTGTCGGTGGATCTGAAACGGCCGGAGGGGAAGGATATTCTGCGCCGCCTGATCGGCACTGCGGATGCGCTCGTTCACAACATGCGCCAGGATGCGCTCGATCGCCTCGGTTTCTCCTGGGAGGCCGTGCATGCGCTGAATCCGCGCCTCGTCTATTGCGCAGCACTCGGCTACGGCAGCGATGGCCCTTATGCTGGCAAGCCAGCGTACGACGACATCATCCAAGCCGGCTCCGGCATCGCTGGATTGGCGGAGCGGCGCGACGGCGCGCCCGCTTACCACCCGACTGTGACGGCGGACAAGGTCGCAGCGCTGCACGTGGTTTATGCAGTGCTGGCGGCGCTGCTGCATCGCGAGCGCACTGGCGGCAAGGGCCAGAAAATCGAGATGCCGATGCTGGAGGCCATGGCCGGTTTCACGCTGAACGAGCACCTTATGGGCGCGACGTTCGAGGCGAACGGCACACTCGGCTATCACCGCACGCTATCGCGCAATCGCAAGCCGTTTCACACGAAGGACGGCTACATCGCCTTGTTACCGTACACGACCGAGCAGTGGCGCCGCGCGCTCGAGGCGATTGGACGCGAGGATATCATCGCCGCGCCATGGTTCAGCGACAATGCGGCGCGCTCGAAGCACTCCGACGAACTCTATACGATTCTGGCCGCTTCCTTTGGCGGGCGGACGTCGGCGGAATGGCTCGGCATTTTCGAGGATCTGGATATCCCGTGCGGGCCGGTGAACACGCTCGAAGGCTTGCTCGAGGATCCGCATCTGAAAGCGGTTGGATTCTTCGAGCCGAACTACAATCAGCAAACGCCAATCAAGCGCACGCTGCGGCAGGCGATCCAATGCAGTGGCGTCGCGACGATTCCGGACGCGGCGCCGCCGTCGCTCGGCGGCGACACGAACGCACTGCTGACCGAACTTGGGCTGGCGGCAAGCGACATCGAACGCCTGAAATCCGCAAGCGTTGTGAAAGGCTAGTCGATCACATCAAAGGATGAACTTCGATAGGTCGACGTTCTTTGCCAACGCACCGACGCGCTCCTTCACGTAAGCCGCGTCGATCGTGAGCGTCTGGCCGTTCTTGTCAGAAGCCTCGAATGAGATCTCGTCGAGCACGCGCTCCATCACCGTCTGCAGGCGGCGGGCGCCGATGTTCTCCACCGTTGAATTGACCTCGACCGTGATGTCGGCGACGGCGTCGATCGCATCGTCGGTGAACGCCAGCGTCACGCCTTCCGTCGCCATCAGCGCTACGTACTGCTTGATCAGGCTCGCTTCAGGCTCGGTCAAGATGCGGCGGAGGTCCGGCCGAGTGAGGGGCTGCAGCTCGACGCGAATCGGCAGCCGGCCCTGCAACTCCGGCAGCAGGTCGGATGGCTTCGCCAGATGGAAGGCGCCGGAAGCGATGAACAACACGTGGTCGGTTTTCACCGGGCCATACTTCGTCGAGACGGTCGTGCCTTCGATCAGAGGTAACAGATCGCGCTGCACGCCTTCGCGTGAGATATCGGCACCCGCACGGCCGGCTTCGCTGCGCGAGCAGATCTTGTCGATCTCGTCGAGAAAAACGATGCCGTCGTTCTCGACCGCCTTCACGGCTTCCTGCGAGATCTGCTCGCTGTCGATTAGCTTGTCGCTTTCCTGCGCGATCAGCAATTCGAAACTTTGCCCGACCGTCATGCGCCGCGCCTTGGTGCGCTGGCCGAAGGCCTTGCCGAGCATCTCGCCGACATTGATCATGCCGACTTGGCCGCCTGGAATGTCGAACGACGGAATGCCGCCGCCTTGCTCTGTGATTTGAACTTCGACCATCTTGTCGTTGAGTTCATTGGCGCGCAATTGCCGCCGGAACGTTTCGCGCGTTTCTGGCCGCGAGTTCTGACCGACGAGAGCGTCGAGCACCCGCTCCTCGGCATTCTTCTCCGCGAGCGCTTTCACCTCGCGGCGCTTTTGATCACGGACAAGGCCGATGCCGACTTCGACCAGATCGCGGATGATCGAGTCGACATCCCGCCCGACGTAGCCGACCTCGGTAAACTTGGTTGCCTCGACTTTCAGGAACGGTGCGCCAGCGAGCCGCGCCAGCCGCCGCGAGATTTCCGTTTTGCCGCAGCCGGTGGGGCCGATCATCAAGATGTTTTTCGGCAGCACCTCCTCGCGGAGCGCGCCGGTAAGCTGCTGCCGGCGCCATCGATTGCGCAACGCGATCGCCACGGCACGTTTGGCATCGTTCTGCCCGATGATGTAACGATCGAGCTCGGAAACGATTTCGCGCGGCGAAAAGCTGGTCATGGGTTTCCGCAAGACTATTGTGCCAAGGCGCGGAGCTGCGCAGTTTTTGCGCAACCCTTAATCCCGCGTCGGTTCCTCGGATCCCGTTGGTGGTACAGGGCTCGCGACAGGTTCTGCCTCGCGACGCGGCCGGCGAACCGGGCGGCGGAGAAAATCCGGTTGCTCGTTGCCGGGGCCGAAACGCTCGCGCCTGGCTCGGGGTGCGGCTTCGGCGCGCGCTGGTGTCGGCGTGGCTGCTACGGCGTCGATGGCAACCGGTGCCGGCGCGTCCTCGAGCGCACGCTCGACGTGCCGTTCGCGAGGGATCCGCGGTTCCGCCCTCGGCTCAATCGGACGCGGCTCAATCGGACGCGGCTCAATCGGACGCGGTTCAATGGGACGCGGTTCAACGGGACGCGCGTCGACCGCAGGACGAGGTTCAACCGAACGCGGCTCGAAGCGTGGCTCCTGCGAGCGATCGTCGGCTTGGCGCTCAACAGGCCGGTCGTTGTTCAGTGGACGGTCGAAACCACGGTCTCCGCCGCGTTCGCCGCCACGATCCCCACCGCGTTCGAACCGGTCGCCGCGATCGCGATCTCGGTCGCTGCGCTCCGGCCGATTGTCGTAGCGTTCGCCACGTTGCTCGGGCCGTTCTCCGCGATCTCCGCGGTCGCCCCGGTTTTCGAAGCGGTCATTGCGATCGTTGCGATCATTCCGGTGGCGCGGGCGATCCTGGCGGTCGCGGAAACGGCTCTGCCCCTGATCGTTGTGCTGGGGGTTTTGTTGCTGGCTGTCTTGCTGGCGCGTTGGCCGGTCGTCGCCGCGCGGGCCTTCCGGACTGCGCTGTGGTTCTTGCGGGAAGCGCTGCACCATCGGCTGCTCGGACTGGCCGAGATCATCCATGTCGTCGCCGTTCTCGTCAGTGTCGGGACCGTCGAACCGCGAGCGCATTTGGCCGTTGGCGTTCTCGCTCACCTGAGGCGGCGGCAGTCCCTGCTGTTCACGGTAGGTAAAGATGATGCGATTGTAGTGTTCGGCATGCTGTAAGTAGTTTTCGGCGAGCACCGGGTCACCGCCCGACTGAGCATCACGCGCCAGCTGGAGGTATTTTTCAGCGACATGGGCGGGTGTGCCGCGCACCTTGATGTCGGGACCGTTCGACTCGTAGCTGCGCGACAGCGGATTTTGCCCCTTGCGCTGGTGCTGTTGCTGTTGCCCTCCGCCGCCGCTGCTATTGTTATTGCTGCTGCGACCGCGACCGCGGCGATGCTGCTGTCCCTGCCTCATGGGCTCCCGTTCTCAGGTTGATATTTGCTCATTTGTCTGCCGGGTTACGTGCACTTTGTGCGTCCAGCCTCGACCGCGCGCTCGCGGTGGTTCACGACGATATACGTCACGGGCGCAAACCAGCCCGACCTCGTCGCCTGCGCCCAGCTTCGACCCGCGTGTGCAAGCCATAACCAGCAATCAGGGTTCATCTCATACTGCTCGATCGCAAGTACATCCCTTCACGGGAAGCGACTGTCAGTCGATGTTGTCGTCCTGGGAACCTAGGCGCCAGCGGTTGCGATCACAAATCCACAACCATCTCAGATGCCATGTCCTGCGCCCCGCCCCATTCTATCGGCTGGGGTGCTCGAGCCCTCTACGCATTGGCGTATGAGAACGCTATCCCGATTGTCCCTCGAAGCCAAGCATTTTTTTTGCACGTGTTCATCGTCGTGCCCGAACTGCCACACAGCGGATGCGGCCCGAAAGGTCGCGACGCTCCATTAAATGCGGATCGGTGCTGAACGTCTGGCAGTCCATTGCGAGCCGCGCGACGTCCGATTCCTGCCCCGAGCCGATCTCGAGCACGAGCCAGCCGCCAGGATTGAGCGCTTCGGCGGCTGGGGGGATCAGAGCGCGATAAGCATCGAGCCCGTCCGCGCCACCGTCAAGTGCGGTCAGGGGATCGTACGCGGCAACCTCGGGAGCGAGCCCAGTGATGATGCCCGACGGGATGTACGGCGGATTGGAAACGATCACGTCGAACCGTCCGGAAACACGGTCGAGCCAGCGTGTGGCTTTCGTCTCCAGCCGATCGGTAACGCCGTGCCGCACGGCGTTTCGCCGGGCAACTGCGAGCGCGTCCGGCGCGATATCGGTGGCAATGCCCCGGGTGTCGGGCAGCGCGTGGAGCAGGGCGAGGATGATAGCGCCGGAGCCAGTGCCAAGATCGAGGATGCGCGGCGCCTGACCACCGGGTGTCTGTCCGGTCCGGACCAGTTCAAGCACAGTGTCCACAATCGTTTCCGTGTCTGGCCGGGGATCGAGCGTGGCCGGGCTAATCTCGAGGTCGAGGCCGTAGAACGGACGCAGGCCGAGAATACGCGACACGGGCTCGCGGGCGAGCCGGCGGGTAGCGAAGGCCTGGATGCGGGCTGCGCCCGCGTCGTCGAAACCCCGATCCGGGTTGCGGATGCCTTCCGCGGCGTCGAGACCGAGAGCGCCGGTCACGAGCAGGCGTGCGTCGAGGGCGGGCGTATCGAGACCGGCAGCTGCAAAACGGGCCGCGAGGTGTTTTTGCGCCTGCCCGACCGTGCGCTCCGATAGCTGCTGCGACCTTGGCAGCCCCGGATCAGACGCCGGCACGGCCACCCTCGTCTGTGGTCGCGAGCAGACTCGCCTGATGCTCGGCGGTCAGCGCATCGATGATCTCGTCGAGGCCAGGGCCGTTCACGATCTCTTCCAGCTTATGCAGCGTCAAGCCGATGCGGTGGTCCGACACCCGCCGTTCCGGCCAATGGTAGGAACGGATGCGTAGCGAGCGGTCGCCAATGCTGCCGGCACTGCCGATCTTTGTCTCGCGTTCCTTGGAGCGTTCCCGGACGGCCTTCTCGCGCTCGAGCTCGTAAAGGCGGGACCGGAGCACCTGCATAGCCATTCGGCGATTCTGGTGTTGTGACTTCAGCGCCGAGGTCACGACGAGGCCTGTCGGCAAATGCGTAATGCGCACCGCAGACTCGGTCTTGTTAACATTCTGACCGCCGGGACCGGTCCCCAGCATGGTTTCGATGCGGATGTCCTCGGGCCGGATCACGATGTCGACCTCCTCGGCTTCCGGCATGATCGCGACCGTCGCTGTCGAGGTGTGGATGCGCCCCTTGGTCTCGGTGACGGGCACACGCTGCACGCGGTGCACGCCGGACTCGAATTTCAGCCGCGCAAACACGCCCTTGCCGATGATCGAGGCGATCACTTCCCGGTAGCCGCCGAGATCGTTTTCCGAAGCTGAGATGATCTCGACCTTCCAGCCGTGCAGCTCGGCATAGCGGCTGTACATGCGGAAGAGATCGGCCGCAAACAGCGCCGCTTCGTCGCCGCCGGTGCCGGCACGCACTTCCAGGATGGCGCTGCGGTCGTCGGCGGCGTCCTTGGGCAGCAGCTGGAGCGTCAATTGGTGCGCCGCCGCCTCGATGCGCGGCAGCAAGGCGCGGCGTTCGTCGCCGGCAAGCTCCGCCATTTCCTTGTCGGCGGTGCGGTCGGCGAGCATGGCATCGAGCTCGGCGCGCTCGTCTTCGAGCTTGCGGAGTGCGTTGATCGTCTGCACGACCGGATCGAGTTCCGAGAACTCCTTCGACAGCGCGACGAAGCGCGCCTGGGCCGGGCCGGCGTTCAGCTCGGCCTGGATCGACTGCCAGCGCTCGACCAGCCGGTCGAGCTTCACTTTCGGTATAGTTGCCATGGTGGCGGATGCGTAGGCGGAAGTGAGCCGAGAAGCAAGGGAGGCGTCGAGTTGCGACTGGGTCCTGCCAGGCAACACCTCGACTACGCCCCGAGCAATGGATCGCCCGCTTCCAGGCGCTGGTCCAGCATCATGCCGATCCGCTGGCCGTCCGCCCAGGCGATGGTGCCCGACATCTGGCGGTCGCCCGGCAGGCGCACAGTGATGCGCTCTTCCGGCGCTCCCTGATAGGTGCATTGCAGGCCGAGGCCCGAAGGCGAGACGTCACGGATCATCGCGGGCACGATCTGTCGGCCGATCTGCGCCGTGGCGGCGAGTTGCACGCTCACACGCTTCTCGCGCCGGCGCTCGGCCCAGCCGGGGATCGTGACCCGGCCGTCGGCTTCGATGCACGGCGTTTCACCGCTTTCCGCCAGCTGCAGCAGGCTCAGCGCCGGCAGCAGGCGACTATCCGGCGAGGCCTTGGCAATGGCCGCCAGCGCCTCGATCGCGTCCGTCGCTGCACCGGCGGCGCGGCGCCATGCATCGGCGAGGATCTCGATATCGACCTCGGGCACGGTGATAATGCCGTCATCGCCGGCGCGGCTCATGCGGACGGCGAAAGACAGGCGCGCGCAGTAGTTTTGCAGCGTGGAGCAGACGTCCAGGTCGGCGTCCGTGTCGAGCATGCGTTCGACGAGCTTGTGGGGCGACGCCGTTCGCACGGGTGCATAAATGGCAATGGCGCGGCGTTGCAGACGTGTGTGCCCAGCCTCGACCGCATTGGCGATGGCCGTTGCAACCGTAACCAGCGGGGCCGCGTTGAGCAGCTCACCGAGCAGTTGCGCCGCAATCCGGCCGACCTGCTGATTGCCGCCCGCCCCCGGCTGCCCCTCGGCCGCCGCAATGGTGCGCGCCTCGATTTGCGCCAGTTCCGCCAGCAAACCCTGAAAACCGTCAACGCCCGACATTCAGCCATTCCTCGCGATCGAATGCATATATTTCCGAGCTTGAAGCTATCGCGATCGTACTTAAGGATCGGTTTTGGCTGGCGCAGAATTGCGTTGAGAAATCACTAATTGGCGTCTCGAAACGACAGGACCGGGCTATGTGTCGACGCATCAGGCGTAATCCGAACCGCCGAGTGAGGATGCCATGGGAACAGAACCAGCGATTATTGTGCTACGAATCATCGGCGCACTCGTCATCGGTGCCATCATTGGGCTCGAGCGCACCTTTCACGGCCGCCCAGCCGGATTTCGCACGCACGCACTCGTCTGCATGTCCTCGGCGCTGCTTATGCTGGTGACCGTGTATCAGAGTCATTGGATGACCGAATTGTCGATCGAGGCCATCCGCACGGATCCGACGCGGATGGCGCAAGGAATCATGACCGGGATCGGCTTTCTCGGCGCCGGCATGATCTTCAGGGAGGGATTGACTGTTCGCGGACTGACGACGGCAGCCTCGATCTGGATGACGGCATCGATCGGCATTCTTGTGGGCATTGGTTTCTGGCTGCCGGCGATCGTCGGTACGGTGGCGACGCTGCTTACACTCAGCGTGTTCCTGTGGCTCGAGCGCCGGCTGCCGACCGAGTTTTATGCGCACCACCACATCCAGTTCAGACGCAACGCCGTGATGGACGAAGATCGTCTGCGCGCTTTGATCGGTCGCCACGGCTTCACCATCGCCAACGTTCACACGCGCCTTACGGACGGCGGCGAGATCTACGAGTACCGCATGATCCTGCGAAGCCGCGACCGCCGCAGTGCGCCGGCGTTGGCGAAGGAGTTGCTGACGCTGCCGGAGGTCGTCGAGTTCCGTGTCTCGCCCACCGGGGACTGAGGCACGACGCAACTACGCACTATTTACTCAGCCGGCCGCAGGTCCGCGCAGCAGTTTCGGCAACTCGGCCAAGCTCTCGACGCGTAGATGCGCTTGGTTCCCCTCGGCCCAGCCCCAGTGCGCCCGGCCCCATGGGCCGCGCCGGATCAGGATCGGGTGCATGCCGGCGGCGCGGGCTGGCAGCACGTCGTTGTCGACGCGATCGCCGACGTAGGCGATGTGGTGCGGATCGATGCCGGCGGCGGCAATGACCTTCTCGAAAAACGCCGGGTCGGGCTTTGCGACACCCCAGCCCTCGGACGTGGCGATGTAGTCGGCGACGAGCCCACTCTCGCGCAACATCGCCTCGGCCGTGGCCGGCTGATTGCCGACGATGCCGATAAAATAACCGCTGGCCTTGAGCGCTGCGAGGGCAGGTACTGCGTCGGCATAGAGGTCTTCGCGGCCGATGACGAATTTTTTACCCTCGGCGTCGCGTTGCGCACGTGCGGCCTTGAAGTCGAAGCCGGGCTTCACCGCGTCGAACACGTTCCGCACCGGTTCGCGCCGCGCCATCGCCTCCTCGATCTTCGTCATGAAGAAATCGTAGCTGACGCCCATGCGCATGGCGTAGTCGGCGTAGAGACGCTGCTCGTCGATCAGCGTCTCGCCGACGTCGAAGAAGATGGCGCGGATGGGCATGCTGTGTCTCCTCGATGACCGGCAAGGGTTCTACGGGTGTCATCCTCGGGCTTGGCCCGAGGACCCATGGCCCTGCGAGTCCGGAGGCTGAGTAATCCGTCGCTCTTGCAGCATAAACTTACGCATTGCTGTTGACGCACAATGGGTCCTCGGCAACTCGCCTACGGCTCGGCCGAGGATGACATTTGTCCATTTGACTTCGGCTGGTGCGCAAGCGTGAAACGCTCCTCGGAACCAATAAACTGTCAAGCACTCGCCTTCGTCAGTGACGCCAGCGCATCCTTGTCGAGGTTCCTAGGGTTGTCGGGGGCAGACCCAGGCACTTGCAGCAACCAGGTCATCGGCGCCAATCCGGGTCTGCCCCCAGTTGTTCACTAATCAGCTCAAACCGGCTCGGCGATGAATACCGGGATCTGACGCTGTGTTTTCTTCTGGTACTCGGCGTAAGGCGGAAACGCCGCCACGGCAGCCGCCCAAAGCCTTGACCGTTCGGTCTCGTCCTTGACCTCGCGGGCGCACATCTTCTGCACGACCGAGAGGTCACGCAGTTCGACCATCGGGTCGACGCGCAGGTTGTGCACCCACTCGGGGTCCTTTGGCGCGCCGCCTTGCGATGCGATCAGCACATAGCCGTTGCCGGCCTTGACGCGCATCAACGGCGTCTTGCGGACGGCGCCGGTTTTGTGGCCCGTATGCGTGACGATGATGACGGGCAGCCCCGTGTCGCGCAACGTTGTGCCTTTGGTGCCATTGCTGCTCTCGTAAAGCTCGACCTGCTCGCGCACCCAGTCGCGCGGGCTCGGGATGTACGTCGACGTGGCTGACATGGGATGCCTCTCGATGGCTGGACGAATTTCGCTGCCACACTATGTCTGGAGGCAAGGCACGGCAAGGCAGGCTTCTGAGGCCGCAATTGGCGCCGAGCTACCGCGAATCATGAGATCAACCGCCGAAATGGCAGAGACAGTCGCAGGAGCGCACTATGGCAGCAGCACCAGCAATCCCCGGCCTGACGGGTGTCGAACACATCGGCCTGACCGTGCCTGAGATCGAGGCGGCCACGCAATTCTTCGTCGACGTGATCGGCGCCGAGACGCTGTACGACATCGGCCCGTTCGAATCCGCCGACGACTGGATGGCCGCCCATCTCGCCGTGCACCCGCGCGCCCGAATCAACAAGCTGCGCATGCTCAAGGTCGCGAACGGCCCTGTGCTCGAGCTGTTCGAGTTCACGTCCCCGGACCAGATCCAGGCCCTGCCGAAAAACAGTGATATCGGCGGCTGGCACATGGCATTCTACGTCGAGGACATGGATAAGGCGCTGGCGGCCCTCAAGACGCACAACTGCCGCATTCAGAGCGGCCCAGTGACCATGACCGAGGGCCCGAGCGCCGGGTTGCAATGGCTTTACTTCCAGGCGCCCTGGGGCCAGCAGTTGGAACTCGTCAGCTACCCGGGCGGCATCGCCGCCTACCGTGAACGCCGCCTCGACATCTGGCGGCCGCGGTAGCTGCCGCGTCAACGCTACCGGCGATCTCAATTGCCGAGGCCCGGCAATCGCGTCTATGTCTCTGTTTCAACAGGGACTGCGACCATTGCCGCCTCAATGGTGAAACATCCATTCGTGAAAGAAGACATCCATGCGCATCGTCGTTATCGGCTCTGGCTATGTCGGTCTCGTCTCGGGGGCGTGCTTTGCCGATTTCGGCCACGATGTGATCTGTGTCGACAAGGACGCCGGCAAGATCGAGCGTCTGAACGCCGGTAAAATCCCGATCTTCGAACCGGGCCTTGACGCATTGGTGGCAACCAATCGCGAGGCGGGCCGGCTGGTCTTCACGACTGACCTCAAGGCGCATATATCGGGCGCCGAGGTCGTATTCTTGGCCGTTGGCACGCCCTCGCGTCGTGGCGATGGGCACGCGGACCTCACCTACGTCTACCAGGCCGCCAAAGAGGTGGCTGAGGCCGCGCAAGGCCCGCTGGTGGTCGTGACCAAGTCGACCGTCCCGGTCGGCACCGGCGACGAGGTCGAGCGCATCGTGTCGGCTGCCCGGCCCGGCCTTGGCCTGCTCGTTGCCTCGAACCCGGAGTTCCTGCGCGAAGGCTCGGCGATCGAGGACTTCAAGCGGCCCGACCGCATCGTGATCGGCTCCGACGATCCGCGCGGCCGCGAGGTCATGACCGAGGTTTATCGTCCGCTCTACCTGAATCAGCCGCCACTGCTGTTCACCAGCCGGCGCACGTCGGAGTTGATCAAGTACGCGGCCAACGCGTTCCTGGCGACCAAGATCACGTTCATCAACGAGATCGCAGATTTGTGCGAAAATGTTGGCGCCAACGTGCAAGAGGTCGCCCGCGGTATCGGCCTCGACAACCGTATCGGCACCAAGTTCCTGCATGCCGGCCCCGGCTATGGCGGCTCGTGCTTCCCCAAGGACACGCTGGCGCTGATCAAGACCGCGCAGGACTTCGAAGCGCCCATGCGCCTGGTCGAGACTGTCGCCGCCGTCAACGATCAGCGCAAGCGCGCCATGGCACGCAAGGTGGTGGCAGCATGCGGCGGCTCGGTACGCGACAAGACGATCGCGGTGCTCGGCCTCACGTTCAAGCCCAACACCGACGACATGCGCGAAGCGCCGTCCCTGTCGATCATCACCGCCCTCCAGGATGGCGGCGCCAAGGTGCGCGGTTTCGATCCCGAGGGCACCGAACAGGCCCGCGAGCTGCTGCTCAACGTTGAACTATGCGGCTCGGCCTATGACTGCATCAAGGGCGCCGATGCGCTCGTGATCGTGACCGAGTGGAACGAGTTCCGCGCACTCGACATGCGGCGGGTCAAGTCGCTACTCAAGGCGCCCGTCATCGTCGATCTGCGCAACATCTACCGGCCCGAGGACATGGCCCGCCATGGCTTCACCTACGTCAGCATCGGCCGGCCCTCCGTCGGTCTTTGACAGCTTCTGCCTGCTGACCGAGCACCGCGCGCCGCCCGTGGCAGGGCCCGCGCCCGAAATTATGGCATAGTCCTGGTTTGCCTGATTTTTCGGCAGCAATTCGCCTAAAAACCCGGCAGCCGCTGAGGGCGTGAATACCGCTCGGGAAGTTCCGATGCGGCCCGGCGAGGCTTCAAACGCATAATAATTGCTGAAATCAATGCCTTGCAAGATAGTTTCGTTTCCCGACCGGGTTTGGCACGCAGTTTGCCTTTTGTTAACCAGTGCGAACAACTTTCGTGGAGGGTAACATGTCGTTTACGAGACGCGGACTGCTTGGGGGCGCCGCAGTGACAGCCGCGCTCATGATGGGGGCAGCCGGGGTCCAAGCCCAGGAAACCATCAAGGTCGGCATCCTGCATTCGTTGTCGGGCACCATGGCGATCAGCGAGACGACGCTGAAGGATGTCATGTTGATGCTGATCGAAGAGCAGAACAAGAAGGGCGGCGTCCTCGGCAAGAAGCTCGAGGCGGTCGTCGTCGATCCGGCTTCGAACTGGCCGCTGTTCGCCGAAAAGGCACGCGAGCTGATCGCGCAGCAGAAGGTCGCCGCCGTGTTCGGCTGCTGGACCTCGGTTTCGCGCAAGTC
The DNA here is from genome assembly GCA_031367895.1 of Hyphomicrobiales bacterium. Lineage (GTDB taxonomy): Bacteria > Pseudomonadota > Alphaproteobacteria > Rhizobiales > Hyphomicrobiaceae. The sequence goes on along the minus strand of JANLQP010000015.1, from coordinate 24,395 downwards.
CGTGCTGCCAGTGTTCAAGGAGCTGAACTCGATCCTGTTCTACCCCGTTCAGTACGAGGGTGAAGAGTCCGAGCGCAACGTGTTCTACACGGGCGCCGCGCCGAACCAGCAGGCCATCCCGGCCGTCGATTACCTGATGTCGAAGGACGGCGGCTCGGCCACGCGCTGGGTGCTCGCTGGCACCGACTATGTCTATCCGCGCACGACCAACAAGATCCTCGAGGCCTACCTTCTGGCGAAGGGCGTGGCGAAAGAGGATATCATGATCAACTACACGCCGTTCGGTCACTCGGACTGGCAGACGATCGTCGCTGACATCGTCAAGTTCGGCTCGACCGGCAAGAAGACCGCCGTCGTCTCGACCATCAACGGCGACGCCAACGTGCCGTTCTACAAGGAACTCGCCAACAAGGGCGTCAAGGCCACCGACATTCCAGTCGTCGCATTCTCGGTCGGCGAAGAAGAACTCGCGGGCCTCGATACCAAGAACCTCGTCGGCCATCTCGCGGCTTGGAATTACTTCCAGTCCGTCAAGGACAAGGGCAACGAGGAATTCATCGCCAAGTGGAAGGCCTTCACCAAGAACCCGAAGCGCGTGACCAACGACCCGATGGAAGCACACGTGATCGGCTTCAACATGTGGGTCAAGGCTGTCGAGAAGGCTGGCACGGTTGACGCCGACAAGGTGATCGACACCCTGCCGGGCATCGAGGCACCGAACCTGACGGGCGGAATCTCGAAGATGCTGCCGAACCACCACATCACCAAGCCTGTCCTGATCGGCGAGATCCGCGCTGACGGCCAGATCGACACCGTCTGGAAGACCAAGGATCTCGTGCCGGGCGACGCCTGGACCAAGCATCTCGATGGCTCCAAGGCCCTCGAGGCTGACTGGGTCGGCCAGAAGTGCGGCAACTTCAACACCAAGACGAACAAGTGCGGCGCGTAACACTATCGCGGAATTCGCTCGTGAATTTCTGAGCTTTAGGTCCTAGTATTGGGGCGGCGCAATGTACCGGCGCCGCCCTTTTCGCGTCAAAGCCATGCCTTGGCCGCGGATTTGGGCTGGCGACTGGGGGAGTGTGTTGTTGACGATGGCTGCATGTCTCATTCGCGCATTGTGCCTGGCCGCTGTGCTTCTGCTCGCGGCAACACCAGCCCGCGCTGAATTGAAAACGGCCTTGAACCGTCTGGCCGAAGACAGTTTTTCCGAGACCGCCGCCGCGGTCGATGAGATCGCCGCATCTGGCGCCGTCAATGCGGCTGCAATCCTCGAGGCGCTGGCAGATCGGCGGCTGTTTGTCGATCCAGCGACCAAATCGGTTTTCTACAAGGGCGCCGCCGGCAAGTCGTTCGACGCACTGACCGGCAAGGAGGCCGCGGCGGTAGTGGCGGATGAGCAGCTGGTGCGCGTCAACAACCGGTTACGCGGCACGATCGAAGCAGCGCTTGGAACATTGACCTTGCTGTCGCCCGATCCGGCAAAACGGGTGCAGGCCGCCGAATCGATCATCAAGACGCGTGATGGCAAGATGCTGCCCGCGGTCGAAGCCGCACTCGGGAAGGAATCCGATCCCACCGCGCGCCAGGCCTTCGCGCGCGCGCGCGCAACCATTCAAATTCTCGAAGCCGGTACGCCGGTCAAGGATCAGCTGGCGGCAATCAAGGATCTCTCCGCTGCGCTCGATCAGGATTCGCTGTCGGTGCTGCAGGCGGCACGGCCGAACGTCAAGGCACCGGACGCCGTGAAGGCGCTGGATGCGGCAATTCTGCGCATCGAGCAGCGCCGCAAGACCGTCGAGATCGCGCAGAACGTGTGGTACGGCCTGTCGCTCGGCTCCGTGCTGTTGCTGGCAGCCATCGGCCTCGCGATCACGTTCGGCGTCATGGGCGTCATCAACATGGCGCACGGCGAGATGGTGATGCTCGGTGCCTACACGACATTCGTCGTGCAGGAGGTGTTTCGCGCGGTTGCGCCGGCCTATTTCGGCTGGTCGCTGCCGGTCGCGATCCCGCTGGCGTTCCTCGTGACGGCATTGGTCGGCATCGCCATCGAGCGTGGCATCATCAGCTTCCTCTATGGTCGTCCGCTCGAGACGCTGCTCGCGACGTGGGGTGTCAGCCTCATCCTCCAGCAGGCCGTGCGTACGGCATTCGGACCGACCAACCGTGAGGTCGGCAGCCCGAGCTACATGTCCGGCGCGTTCGACTTGCTTGGCCTGTCGATCACCTACGGCCGGCTCTGGATTGTCGTTTTCACGTTGGTGGTGTTCGCGTCGCTCCTGGTGTTGTTGAAGGCAACACCGCTCGGCCTGCAGATGCGTGCCGTGACGCAGAACCGCCGTATGGCGTCCTCGATGGGTATCCGCGCAGGCTGGATCGACGCGATGACGTTTGCGCTGGGCTCCGGTATCGCGGGCATTGCGGGCGTGGCGCTGTCGCAGATCGACAACGTGTCGCCGAACCTCGGCCAGTCCTACATCATCGACAGCTTCATGGTCGTCGTGTTCGGCGGCGTCGGCAATCTCTGGGGCACGTTCGTCTCCGCTTTCTTCCTCGGCATCGCCAACAAGTTCCTGGAGCCGTTCGCTGGTGCTGTGCTGGCCAAGATCCTGATCCTGGTGCTGCTCATCCTATTTATCCAGAAGCGCCCTCGCGGACTGTTCGCACTCAAGGGCCGGGCGGTGGAAGCATGATCACTGGGATGCTCGTTACCGCACTCGACCGGCGCGCACGCATCTTCCTCGGCGTGCTGCTGGTGGCCGCGCTGCTGGTCCCGCTGCTCAATTTGCTGGTGCCGCCGTCGTGGCCATTCCACGTGCCGACCTATGTGGTGGCGCTGCTCGGCAAATACATCTGCTTCGCGATCCTGGCGCTGGCGCTCGATCTGGCGTGGGGCTACTGCGGCATTCTCTCGCTCGGCCACGGCGCGTTCTTCGCACTCGGCGGCTATGTTATGGGCATGTACCTGATGCGCCAGATCGGCACCCGCGGCGTCTATGCGCATCCGATCCTGCCTGATTTCATGGTGTTCCTGAACTGGAAGGAACTGCCCTGGTACTGGTACGGCTTCGGTTCGTTCCCGTTCGCCATGTTCATGGTGCTGCTGGTGCCGGGCTTGCTGGCGTTCGCGTTCGGCTGGCTGGCCTTTCGTTCGCGTGTCACCGGCGTCTATCTCTCCATCATCACGCAGGCGCTGACGTACGCGCTGCTGCTGGCGTTCTTCCGTAACGACATGGGCTTTGGTGGCAACAACGGCCTCACCGACTTCAAGGACATCGCCGGCTTCCCGGTGCAGGCACAGGCGACGCGCGCCACGCTGTACTTCGCATCTCTGGCGCTGCTGGCGGCTTGCTTCGTCGTCGCCCGCATCATGGTTACGTCGACCTTCGGCAAGGTTCTGGTCGCTATTCGCGACGCTGAATCGCGGACGCGGTTCCTCGGTTATCGCGTCGAGAACTACAAGCTCGTCGTGTTCACGGTTTCGGCTTGCATGGCTGGCCTTGCGGGTGCTCTCTACGTGCCGCAGGTCGGCATCATCAACCCGTCGGAGTTCGCGCCGGCCAATTCGATCGAGGCGGTGATCTGGGTCGCGGTCGGCGGCCGCGGCACGCTTGTTGGTGCCGTCGTCGGAGCATTCATCGTCAACCTGATGAAGACGATCTTCACGACCGGTTTCCTGGCGCCCTACTGGCTGTTCGCGCTCGGCGGGCTCTTCGTCTTTGTCACGCTGGCGCTGCCAAAGGGCGTCGTCGGCGCGATCACGGAAAAGCTCGATGCGCGCGCCGACGACAAGGCGCGGCAGAGCAACGGCGCGCCGTTGCCGAAACCGGCGGAGTGACCCATGCTCGCTACGCTCCCCGATAGCAAACCGCATCTGACGAGTGCTGTACTCTATCTCGACGGCGTCAACGTCTCGTTCGACGGTTTCCGCGCCCTGCGCGATCTGTCGCTTGTGCTTGCACCCGGCGAGATGCGCGCCATCATCGGCCCGAACGGCGCCGGCAAGACGACGATGATGGACATCATCACCGGCAAGACCAAGCCGGATACGGGCACCGTGCTGTTCGAGGGCAACGTCGACCTGACCGAGCTTGACGAAGCCACGATCGCGGAGCTCGGCATCGGCCGCAAATTCCAGAAGCCGACCGTGTTCGAGAGCCATACCGTCGCCGACAATATCCGCCTGGCGCTGAAAGACCCGCGCGATCCGTTCGCCGCACTGTTCGGCGCTCGCAACCGCATCGCGACTGAACGGATCGACGCCGTGCTCGAGATCGTGAAACTGCTCGATCAGCGCAATCGCAGCGCGTCGGCGCTCAGCCATGGCCAGAAGCAATGGCTCGAGATCGGCATGCTGCTGGCGCAGGATCCCAAGCTACTTCTCGTCGACGAGCCAGTCGCCGGCATGACGGACGCCGAGACCGAAACGACGGCGCATCTGTTGCGCGAGATCGCCAAAAGCCATTCCGTGGTGGTGGTCGAGCACGACATGTCGTTTGTGCGCGCGCTCGGCGTCAAGGTGACGTGCCTGCATGAAGGTTCGGTGCTGGCCGAAGGCTCCATCGACGATGTCTCCGCCAACGAGCGGGTGATCGAGGTCTACCTTGGACGCTAGCGTTGGAGGTTGCGTATGCGTGAGATGAGGCGAAGAATGTTGCCACCCCACCGAGGCGCCGAGCGGCCAAGCCGCCCTTACGACACAGATCGCGACGGGGTCGCGAAATCGCCGGAGGATCCCGGGACGGACAGCTATGGGCGGGTCGTATTGAAGTCTTCGCTTCGCGTGCTGGAACCAGCCGTGCGGCAGGCGAAACTGACAATCGTGAAGTAAGGTCAAGCGATGCTCGACGTCGATGCCATCAATCTGCACTACGGCGCTGCACAGGCGCTACGCGGTGTGTCCGTCAAGGCCAGGCCCGGTGCGGTGACCTGCGTGCTCGGCCGCAATGGTGTCGGCAAGACGAGCCTGCTGCGGGCCATCTGCGGCCACCAGGGCATCAGCGGCGGCAAGATCCTGTGGAACGGCGAAAACATCGCGGGGCTGCCACCCTACGAGCGGGCGAAGCGGGGTATCGGGTTTGTGCCGCAGGGCCGCGAGATCTTCCCGCTGCTGACGGTGCGCGAGAACCTTGAGACCGGGTTCGCGCCGCTGAAGCGCGCTGACCGGCACATTCCCGATGTCATCTTCGAGCTGTTCCCGGTCTTGAAGGAGATGCTGCGCCGGCGCGGCGGGGATCTCTCCGGCGGCCAGCAGCAGCAGCTTGCCATCGGCCGCGCCATGGTCATGCGGCCAAAGCTGCTCGTGCTCGACGAACCGACCGAGGGTATCCAGCCGTCGATCATCAAGGACATCGGCCGCGCCATCGATTTCCTGCGCAAGCAGGGCGACATGGCGATCCTCCTTGTCGAGCAATACTTCGAGTTCGCGCGCGATCTGGCCGACACGTACGCAGTCATGGATCGCGGCCAGGTCGTGCTTGCCGGCACCCGCGCTGAAATGGTGGAGGCAGATGTCCGGCGGCGTCTCTCTGTCTGATCCGGAAATTGCTGGAGCCGCAGCGCGCGCGCTGGCGCCGATCCGCGTCGATGGCGGCATTGGCGCGATCGTCCATCAAGCCGACGGCGCAACACGTCTCGTCGATTTGAGCGAGCGCGGCGGCTATCGTCTGAAGTTTCCGACGACACATGCGCCGCATCTTGAGGCCGTGCAGATCAACACCGGCGGTGGCGTCGTCGGCGGCGACCGATTGAGTTTTGTGTTCCAGGCTCAAGCCGGCGCCGACGCGGTATTTGCAACGCAGGCAGCCGAGCGCATCTATCGCAGTAATGGCCCCGCATGCTCGATCGGCGTGAAGCTGAAGCTGGCGCCCGATGCGCGCCTCGACTGGCTGCCACAGGAAACTATCCTCTTTTCGGGTGCCCGGTTGCAGCGCCGCTTCGAGGTGGATCTGACCGCGAGCAGCCGTCTCCTGATGGTCGAGGCGGTCACCTTCGGGCGAATCGCCAGCGGTGAAGTGCTGGGAGACGGCGCATTGCACGACGTCTGGCGCGTCCGGCGCGATGGCCGGTTGCTCTTCGCCGATGCCACACGCCTCAACGGCAATATCACGACGCGACTGGCGCGCCCCGCGATCGCCGGTGGCGCCGCAGCGTTTGCGCTCGTACTGTACGTCGCGCCCGACGCGAGCGACCGGCGCGATGGGGTACGCGCAGCGCTCGAAGGTGCACGTTCCAATTGCGGAGTGAGCGCATGGAATGGCATGCTCACCGCACGTTTTCTCGGCGCCGAACCCGGCGCCGTTCGTCACGACGTTTTGAAGCTTTTGGAACTGCTCGGCGGTCGGCCTATGCCGCGCGTCTGGCAACGTTAGGGAGAATGTTGGCGACATGAACCTTACGCCGCGTGAAAAGGACAAGCTGCTGATCGCGATGGCCGCCAACGTGGCGCGCCGCCGTCTCGAACGCGGCGTCAAACTCAATCACCCGGAAGCGATCGCGCTGATCACCGACTTCGTCGTCGAAGGTGCGCGCGACGGGCGCAGCGTCTCCGAGTTGATGCAGGCCGGCGCGAAAGTCATCCGCCGCGATCAGGTGATGGACGGCATCGCCGACATGATCCACGACGTGCAGGTCGAGGCGACGTTCCCCGACGGCACCAAGCTCGTCACCGTGCACAATCCGATCCGCTGAGGGAGAAAACCAATGTTGCTACGCGTTGCACTTGCTCTGAGCTTCACAGGCCTCGCGACGACGCCTGCGTCTGCACATCCGGGCCAGCATGCACAGATGTCACTGCTCGAGATCGCCATGCACTACGCGGAGCCGGATCATTTGGCTTTCCTGGCGCTGACGGTGATCGTCGGCTGGCTTGCGTTCCGCTGGGGCCGCCGCGTCGAAGCCAAGGCACGCGCCGGCGCAAGCAAGAGAGAAGGCGGCCGCGAATGAAGCCCGGAGAGATCATCACGGCGCCGGGCGAGATCGAGCTCAACGCCGGGCGCGTCGCCATTTCGATGCAGGTTTCGAACACCGGCGACCGGCCGATCCAGGTTGGCAGCCACTACCATTTCGCCGAGACGAACCCGGCCTTGCAGTTCGATCGCGACAAGGCGCGCGGGCATCGCCTCGACATCACGGCGGGAACGGCCGTGCGGTTCGAACCCGGACAATCTCGCGAGGTTCGGCTCATCGCGTTCGTCGGCAAGGGCGAAGTCTATGGCTTCCGGCAAGAGGTCATGGGCAAGCTCGACGCCGCAAAGAAGAAGGCGAAAAAGAAATGAAGCGTCGCCCAGCGCGCTTGATCGCTGCATGTCTGCTTGCGGTTGCATGCGTGCAAATCGTGACGCCTGTGTCCGCGCATCCGCCGTCGATCGTGAACGAGGCCGGCGAGAAGGCGATCGGCGAGGAACTGGCGGCATTCCGCAAGTCGATCGCCGACGCCATTGCAGCCAAGGACGCGGTGCGCTTGCGCAGCATGTACGCACCCTCGTTCACGCATACGCATACCTCCGGCAAGACCGACAACCGCGATTCGCGCATTGTGTCGGCGTTGACTGGCGAGCCGGTCATTGAAACGGCGCCGGTCGAGGATCTCGTCATTCGCGCGCCGAACGACTGGGTAGCAGTCGCGACCGGCACTAGCCCGATCAAGGCGGCCGACGGCAAAACTTATGCAATCAAATGGCTGCAGGTGTTTACGCGGTCCGACCAGAGCTGGGTGCTCGTCGCCAGTCAGGCGACGCGCGGTGGTGAGGTGAAGTAAGGCGCGAAGTGCGGATTGCGTGGCACCCTGAAAGCCGAGTTGCATTTCGCTTCCACGCCAACTAGGGTAAGGCGAATATACGAAATGTAAGGAGGCCGTGTCCATGACCTTCCATGCTAAGATCACCTCGAAGGGCCAGATTACGCTGCCAGCGGAATTGCGCGAGCACTTGAGAATCGGGGTGGGGGACACGGTCGAATTCTACCTGGACCACATCGGCAGGGTATGTTTGAGACCTCGGGTCGCGGGCGTAGAAGAGCTTTTCACAGCGGTCCCGCCGAGAACGCCCGATCCACGCTATGCGTCGGACGACGATGCAATCGCCGCAGCCGTGCTTGCCAAGGATGCGCGATCACGTCGTAAGGCGAGGTCGTCGTCGAAATGATCGGCGTCGACACCAATATACTGTTGCGAGCGATCACCTTGGATGATCCTGGACAGTCGCAGATTGCTCGCCAGATGCTCGAACGGCTCTCCGATACCGAACCCGGCTACATCAATAGCATTGTGCTGTCGGAACTGGCTTGGACATTGGAGCGTCGCCATAAGTACGCGAGGGGCGAAGTCGTCGCCGTAATGTCCGCCCTGCTTGGAAGTACGTCCTTTGTCATTGCCAATCGCGACGAGGTGAGGCGAGCCTTGTCTCGTGCCGAAGAGGACGCCCTCGACTTTCCCGACGCTCTGTTATGCGAGCTGAATCTCGCCGCAGGATGCTCGACGACTGTCACGTTCGACAAGAAGGCTGCACGTTCCTCGGGCTTCTCACGCGCCAAATGATCATTCGACTGGAGGACTGAGATGCCCGTCAAAATCCCGCGTGCGGCTTATGCGCAGATGTTCGGCCCGACGACCGGCGACAAGGTGCGCCTCGCCGACACCGATCTCATCATCGAGGTCGAGAAGGATTTCACCACCTACGGCGAGGAGGTGAAGTTCGGTGGCGGCAAGGTGATCCGCGACGGCATGGGCCAGTCCCAGGTGACCAACGCCAAAGGTGCGGTGGATACGGTGATCACCAACGCGTTGATCATCGACCATTGGGGCATCGTGAAAGCCGACGTCGGCCTGAAAGCCGGCCGCATCTTCAAGATCGGCAAGGCCGGCAATCCGGATATCCAGCCGGGCGTCGACATCATCGTCGGACCGGGCACCGAAGTGATCGCGGGTGAAGGGCGCATCCTCACCGCCGGCGGCTTCGATACGCACATCCACTTCATCTGCCCGCAGCAGATCGAGGAAGCGCTGATGTCGGGCGTGACGTCCATGCTCGGCGGTGGCACGGGACCGGCGCATGGCACATTCGCGACCACGTGTACGCCCGGCCCGTGGCATCTCGAGATGATGATCCGTGCCGCCGACGCATTCCCGGTCAATCTCGGGTTCGCGGGCAAGGGCAACGCGTCGCTGCCGGCGGCACTGGATGAGATGGTCGAAGCTGGCGCCTGCGCGCTGAAGCTGCACGAGGACTGGGGCACGACACCAGCGGCGATCGACTGCGCGCTGTCGGTCGCCGACAAGCATGACGTGCAGGTGATGCTGCACTCCGACACGCTGAACGAATCGGGTTTCGTCGAGGACACCGTGAAGGCGTTCAAGGGCCGCACGATCCACGCGTTTCACACCGAGGGTGCGGGCGGCGGACATGCACCGGATATCATGAAGATCGCGGGCCTGAAGAACGTACTGCCGTCGTCGACCAATCCGACGCGGCCGTTCACGGTCAATACGATCGACGAACATCTGGACATGCTGATGGTTTGTCACCATTTGTCGCCGTCGATCCCTGAGGATCTCGCATTCGCCGAGAGCCGCATCCGCAAGGAGACGATCGCGGCCGAGGACATCCTGCACGATCTCGGAGCGCTTTCGATGATGTCGTCCGACAGCCAAGCCATGGGCCGCCTCGGCGAGGTGATCATCCGCACGTGGCAGACCGCACACAAGATGAAGGGCCAGCGCGGCGCGCTACCGGAGGACAAAGGCAAGGGCAACGACAACTTCCGCGTCAAGCGCTACATCGCCAAGTACACGATCAACCCGGCGATCACGCACGGCGTCGCGCGCTACATCGGCTCGGTGGAAGCGGGCAAACTCGCCGATCTCGTGCTGTGGAACCCGGCGTTCTTCGGCGTGAAGCCTGAGTGCATCATCAAGGGCGGTACGATCGTCGCGGCGCCGATGGGTGATCCGAATGCATCGATCCCGACGCCACAACCCGTGCACTACCGGCCGATGTTCGGCGCGTATGGTGGCGCGCTCACCGCGACATCGCTGATCTTCGGCTCGCAAGCGGCCGTGAAGAAGGGTATCGCCAAGCGCTACGGCATCGCCAAGGAGATGGTGGCGGTCGAGAATGTGCGCGGCGGCATCTCGAAGAAAAGCATGATCCACAACGACGCCACGCCCGACATCAGCATCGATCCGGAAACCTATGAGGTGCGCGCCGACGGCGAGCTGCTGGTCTGCGAACCGGCCAAGGAGCTGCCGATGGCGCAGCGATATTTTTTGTTCTGAGGTTGGCCAATCGGTGGCACACGCTCGTCCCTGTGGAGGCCATCATTGAAGACTATCGTCTTTCACCCGTCGGCTGCGAAAGAATTCGACGCGCTGTCCGCGACAGACCGTGATCGCGTGCTGTTCGCATTGACGGACTATGCCGTTACGGGTTCTGGCGATATCAAACGTCTGCAAAACCGCTTGCAATTTCGGCTACGCATTGGAAGGTTCCGAGTGATCTTCGCCGAAGATCAGTTTACAATTCTCGCTCTTCACATCGGGCTGCGTGATCGCTCGACCTACCGTCGCAACTGAGTAAGTGACATGGATACACCGCGCACCGAGCCCCAGTTCATCAAGACACCCTCAGGTGAGGAGTTGGCCATATTGCCGCGTCACGATTACGAGGCGCTGATCGATGCCCTCGCCGAGGCTCAGGAGGAACTAGCAGACATTGCCGTTCTGGATGTCAGGTTGGCTGAGATTGCCACCAACCCAGTGCCGCCGTTCCCACCGGAAGTCAATCGGTTGATCGGACAGCGCTATCGGCGTATAGCCGCGCTTAGGATTTGGCGGGGCTTGTCGGTCGAAGAACTGGCGGCCAAGTCTGGGCTGAATGCCGTAGACATCGAAGCGCTCGAGGCTGGCGAGCGAATGCAAACCAATGACGAAGCCGACCGTCTAGCGGCGGCGCTGCAAGTCCTCCAAGGCTGGGTCCGGCCCTGACTGACAGCCATGCTCCGGCATGCCGCGCCGGACGTCCCGACGGCGAGCTGCTGGTCTGCGAACCGGCCAAGGAGCTGCCGATGGCGCAGCGGTATTTCTTGTTCTAGGGTAAGGAGATAAAGCTGAAAGGTGGCGCCGATGCAGGATCGCCCGGAAGTCAAAGAGAAGACGCTCTACGACACCGATTTCGCCGTCTGGTGCAGCGAGCAGGCACGCCTCGTGCGCGAAGGGCGCTTCGATGAACTCGATATCGCGAACGTCGCCGAGGAACTGGAAAGCATGGGGCGCAGCGATAAAAATCAGATCAGAAGCCGCCTTAGAGTTCTCGTCGCCCACTTGCTCAAATGGAAGTATCAGCCAGGCGCTCGCACGCCAGGCTGGCGCCGTACGATCCGCGATCAGCGCGAAGAGATCATGGATGTCGTGACGACCAGCCCCAGCCTCAAGAAGTTTCCCGCAGCGATCGCGGTTGACGTCTACTCGTCGGCCCGAAACAGGGCGTCCGAGGAAACCGGCATTGATTATACACTGTTCCCGGATGAGTGTCCGTTCACCGCAGAACAAATTCTCGATCCCGACTTCATGCCGAAGGAACCGGATCTGTACGACCAGTCGTAGGTAAGGCTCGCGATGCAGTTCGTCTCTGCAGCCAAGTCATAGAAGGGAAGCACCATGATCTACGTCGTCGCCACGATTACCGCAAAGCCCGGCAAGCGCGAAGCCTTGATGGCCGGCGCCAAGCCCTGCATCGCCGCGACCCGAAAGGAGAAGGGCTGCACCTCGTATGATCTGTTCGAGAGCACCAGCGAGCCCGGCACCTTCAATTTCGTCGAGCGGTGGGAAACGCGGGAAGCACTCGCCGCGCACATGGAGACCGATCACCTCAAGGCCTGGCGCAAGGTCGGTGCCGAGTGTGTGGCGAACCGCGCCGTCGAGATCATCCACGCCGGCAAAGTCGAGAAGATGTAAGGCAACCCCATGCTCCGCGCATCGCGCGTCATCCGCCGCGACGCGATGGCGAAACGCATCGCCATCGACACCATCACGCTCGATCGTCAGGCGCGTTATCGCCGGCGCATCGCGTTGACGACCGACCGCGGCCACGAGTTCCTGCTCGATCTGCCCGAGGCGACGTATCTCGCCAATGGTGACGCGCTGGAGATCGAGGGCCGCGGCCTGATCAGGGTTGTTGCGGCGCCTGAGGAGTTGCTCGAGATTCACGCGTCCGATGCGTCCTTGCTTGCGTCTTCAGATGCCCACATAGCATCCGACGCGCTGGCGCGGATCGCGTGGCACATCGGCAATCGGCACACGCCGGCCGAGATCGCCAACGGCGCCATCTACATCCAGCCGGATCATGTTCTGGAGGAGATGGTCGTCGGTCTCGGCGCGCACGTGCACCGCGTCAGGCGGCCATTCGAGCCGGAGGGTGGCGCCTACGGTGGCAAGGGGCCGTTGCAGAAAGGGCATCACCACGAGCACGGTCACGGCGACGCCGACGGTCACGATCACGGACACGATCACACGCATGGCGACGGGCATGCGCATGGGCACGACCATGAACACACGCACGATCATGCGCCAAAGCCCGGCCCCAAGCCTGCCGTCTGGCGCCCGGAATAGACTGGCCAAGACCCTGATTGGCCAGAAACTGATTGGCCAGAAATTGATTGGACCATGCGTGATGCCGGATGGCGCCGACAGACCCGCGAGTGCTGAGGCCCAAGTCGGTGACGCAGCTGCGTCGCCGCACGCCCTGCTGCAGGTCTGGCTGTCGCCGGCGTTTCCAGTCGGTGCGTTCGCCTATAGTCACGGACTGGAGAAAGCGGCCGAGTTCGGCTGGATCAAGGATCGCGCGACCCTTGAAGCTTGGCTCGCCGATCTCGTTGCGGACGGCGGTTTGCGCAACGATCTCATTTTCCTCGCGTCTGCGTGGCGGGCCGTGAGCCAGCGGGACGATGCGGGGCTGACGGAAGTCGCGGAGTTGGCGTTGGCGTTCCAACCCTCGGCCGAGCGCTTCCTGGAAACGACACAGCAGGGTCGCTCTTTCCTCGGCCAGATCGATGCCGCGTGGCCGACGCCGGTTCTAGTTCGTTTGAAGTCCGCGCATGGTCGCGAGATCGCCTATCCGATCGCCCTTGGTCTGGCCGCCGCCGCGCACGACGTGCCGCTCGCCGACGCGCTGCGTGCCTATGCTCTCGCGTTCACCAGCAATCTTGTCTCGGCGGCCATCCGCCTTTCGGTGGTCGGCCAAACGGATGGACAACGCATCATCGCCAGCCTGTTCCCGGCGCTCGACGTCGCCGCACGATTTGCCGCCACTGCTATGCTCGACGAACTCGGCGGCGCGGCTTTCCGCTCCGACATCGCATCGCTCGCTCACGAAACCCAGTACACGAGGCTCTTTCGCTCATGACTCTTTCACTCACGATCGGCACACAGCACGGCAGCGCCAACGGCCCGCTTCGCGTCGGCATCGGCGGCCCCGTCGGCTCCGGCAAGACGACGCTCACCGGCGCGCTCTGCGGCAAGTTCCGCGATCGCTACGACATCTGCGCCATCACCAACGACATCTACACGAAGGAGGACGCGGAGATCCTCATGCGCATGCAGGCGTTGCCGCTCGACCGCATCATGGGCGTCGAAACCGGTGGCTGCCCGCACACCGCGATCCGCGAGGACTGCTCGATCAACCTTGCCGCGATCGAGACGATGCGTGCCAAGTTCCCGGCCCTCGACGTGATCCTGATCGAGTCCGGCGGCGACAATCTCGCGGCAACGTTTTCACCCGAGCTTGCTGACCTGACGATTTACGTCATCGACGTCGCACAGGGCGAAAAGATCCCTCGGAAGGGCGGCCCCGGCATCACGCGCTCAGATCTGCTGGTCATCAACAAGACCGACCTCGCCCCGCACGTCGGCGTGAGCCTCGAGGTGATGGACCGGGATGCCAAGCGCATGCGCGGCGACAGGCCGTTCGTGTTCGCCAATATCCGCACCGGCGAGGGTGTCGACACAATCGCTCGCTTCATCGAGAAGGCCGGCGGGTTGGCAGCGGCGTGAGTGCTGAGTGGCTGAACGTCAGCGATCCCGGGAGTCCGCCACAACGCACTTGCAGCATTTCGCCTTCGCACTCGCACACCTACCCTGCCGACAAGACCTGCCCAGTCAAATAGCATCGGCAACGGTGAGGTAACGACCGGCGGCGCGAATAAGCTGCCGGGGTCGAACGTATTGCCACGCAATCCAAAGAAGCGCAGGAGCGCCAACGAATGTCGAAAAAATACAACATCCTGATCATGGGCGCGTCTTACGGGTCGTTGCTGGCAACTAAGTTGCTGCTGGCCGGTCATTCCGCGCACCTGATCTGCCTGCCGGCCGAGGCGGACCTGATGAACGCCGAAGGCGCCATCATCCGCATGCCGGTGAAGGGCCGCGAGGGGCTGGTCGAGATCAACACCAAGACGTTGACCGGCAAGCTCTCGGCGGGCGGACCGGCGGGCGTGGAGCCTGGCAAGTACGACCTCGTCGTGCTCGCCATGCAGGAGCCGCAGTACCGCCAGCCGGGCGTACGCGAGCTGCTGGACCGGGTCGCCAAGGCCAAGGTCCCGACCATGTCGATCATGAACATGCCGCCGCTGCCCTACCTGAAGCGTATCCCGGGCCTCGATACGACGCCGCTGCGCCCGTGCTTTGCCGACGCGACCGTGTGGGACAGCTTCGATCCGAAATTCATGACGCTGTGCAGCCCCGATCCGCAGGCCTTCCGCCCTCCGGAGGACAAGGTCAACGTGCTGCAGGTGCGTCTGCCGACGAACTTCAAGTCGGCCCGCTTTGAATCCGACGCGCACACCGCGATCTTGCGTCAGCTCGAGGCCGACGTCGAAGCCTCGCGCGTCGAGGTCGACGGCAAGGTGATCGAGCTGCCGGTGAAGCTCAAGGTGCACGACAGCATCTTCGTGCCGTTGGCCAAGTGGGCGATGCTGCTCGCCGGCAACTACCGCTGCGTCCAGGCCGACGCGATGCGGCCGATCAAGGACGCGGTGCACACCGATCTCGCCGCAACGCGCTCGGTGTACGAGTGGGTGGTGAAGCTGTGCGTGTCGCTCGGCGCCGACCCGAAGGATCTGGTGCCGTTCGAGAAGTACGCCAACGCCGCCCTCTCGCTCGGCAGCCCATCGTCGGCGGCCCGTGCGCTGGCAGCCGGCGCGCCGAACATCGAGCGCGTCGACAAGCTGGTGCAGCTGATTGCGGCATCGAAGGGCCAGAAGAATGCGGTCGTCGATGAGACGGTGGTGCTGGTCGAAGGCTGGCTGGCGAAGAACCGCGCCAAGGCGAAGGCGTAAGTTTTCGAGTTAGGAGGTCGAGCCTCATTGCGAGACTCGACCTCGAACAGTGCCGTTGCATTTGTTCGATCGGGAAAGGACTAGGTTCCCAGTTTTTGGCGAGGCCGCAGCGCATCGCTCGCCAGCTCCCAGAGCAAACCGACAACTCTCGGGGTGAACCCTTCCTCCGCTGGTGGTCCGCGCCGTCGGGGCGCACGGTGATGTCGGGGCACACGGTGATGTCGGGGCACACGGTGATCAAGTCCGTATTTGGTAAAGTCAGCTCACTTCCAACCATTCGCGACGAATTTCGTGCGCGTTCCGCAGGCCCTCCGGCGTGCCCTCGAACACGATCTGGCCGTGTCCCATGACGTAGACGCGCTGTGAGACGCGAAGTGCGATCGTCAACTTCTGCTCGACCAGCAGCACCGACACGCCCTTCTTGCAGATGTCGCGGATCACCTGCGTCACCACCTCGACGATCTTCGGTGCCAAGCCCTCGGTCGGCTCGTCGATCAGGATGACGCGCGGATTGCCGAGCAGCGACCGGCAGATCGTCAGCATCTGCTGCTCGCCGCCCGACAGCATGCCGGCCGCGGTATTGTGCCGGTCCTTCAGCTGCGGGAAGAAGCCGTACATCTCCTCGATCGACCACTCCGGCACACCTTTGCGGGGCGGCTGCACGCCGATGCGCATGTTCTCGTTGACGGTGATGTTGGCGAAGATCTCGCGCTCCTCCGGCACGTACGCGATACCTGCACGGGCAATGCGGAAGGCGCGCTCGCCGGCGAGATTGGAGCCTTCGAGCCGCACCTCGCCGCCGGTCGGCTTCACGAGGCCCATGATCGTCTTCAAGGTGGTCGAACGGCCGGAACCGTTACGGCCGAGCAGGCTGACGATTTCGGCCTTCCTGATCGTCAAATCGACGCCGTGCAGGATGTGGCTCTTGTCGTAGTGGGCGTGGAGGCCTTTGACCTCGAGCAACTTGGGTTGGCTCACTTTATTCCCCGGCTGAAAGATTGCGATCCATCGCGTGCCGCGAAGATCCGGGCCGACGGCTGGCGAGCGGATGCGCGCCGCCGGAAATGAAGTGCTGCCGTGCCTGGCCGGCGATTTTGCCCAGCGCGGGAATGGAGGACACTCACGATGCCACCTCCTCACCGAGATAGGCTTCCTGCACTTTGGCGTTGCTGCGCACGGCCTGCGGCGCGCCGGTGGCGATCACCTCGCCGTAGACCAGCACCGAGATCTGATCGCAGAGCGTGAACACGACGCTCATGTCGTGCTCGACCACCAGCAGCGTCTTGCCCTCGGTCACCGAGCGGATCAACTCGACCATGTACCCCGTCTCCTCGCGCGACATGCCGGCGGTCGGCTCGTCGAGCAGCAGGATCTCGGGATTGGTCGCGAGCGACATGCCGATTTCGAGCGCGCGTTGTTCGGAATAGGCGAGATCGCTGACAAGATCGTTACGCCGCCGTGTCAGACGCAGCTTTTCGAGATACTGGTCGACTTCTGCGGCGACGGCTTTGAGGCTCGCGACCGGCCGGAACATCGTGAAGCGGTAGCCGTGCCGGCCCATCACGGAGATACGCAGATTTTCTGCCACCGAGAGGCGCGGGAACAGGTTGGTGATCTGGAACGAGCGCGACAGACCCTGCCGGTTGATGACATGCGGCTGCATGCCGGCAATCGAGCGCCCGTTGAGCAGGATCTCGCCCGAGGTCGGTGTATAGTGGCCCGAGATCAGGTTGAAGAGCGTCGACTTGCCGGCGCCGTTCGGGCCGATCAAGGCGTGCCGCTCGCCGCGCTGAACCGCCAGATCGACGCCGCGAATGATCTTCGTCTCGCCGAAGGACTTGCGCAGGTCCTTCAACTCCAGAACCGGGTTGGCAGCCGTTGGCGCGTTCATGCCTTGCTCCCTTCGGTGCCGGTCGCCCGCAACCAAGCCGTTTCCGTCAGTTTCCGTGCGACCGGCAGCAGGCCCGCGCCCACCGCCAGCAGAACGGCTGGAATTGCCCAGGTCGTGACGGACTTCGGATGAAACACGATCCCGAGCATCGAGAACGGGACACTTTCGCCGGGCGGCGTCGATCGCGTCTTGGCGATGTAGGAATCCGACAGCAGAATGTGCGTACTCTCGACCATGAAGACGAGGCCCGTCACCAGCAGCAGGCCGACGACGAGGCAGAGCGCATAGGGTCCGACCAGCGCGGTCCAGCCGCCCTTCTTGAGCTTCTTCGAATGTTCCGAAATGAGGCCGCCGATGCCGTTCGGGACGAAGAGCATCACGAGCGCGAAGATCAGCCCCTGATAGAGCAGCCACGAGCGCGTCAGATCCGACGTGACGCGCGCAAAGAACGTCATCGCCGCTGCACCCAACGCCGGTCCGAAGAACGTTCCCGCGCCGCCGATGAAGGTCTGCAGCACGACGTTGGCTGAGGCCCCCGCCGCGAAGATCGTATAGTTCGTCGCCTCGTTGGCGATCGCCAGCAGCGCGCCGGCGACGCCCGTGAACATGCAGGAGATGGCAAAGATCAAGGTGCGTGCCACATGCGTGTTGAAGCCGAGGAAGCGCACGCGGTGCTCGTTGTCACGCAATGCCAAAGCGAGCTGACCGAGCGGCGTGCGCGTGAAGGCCCACATGCACCAGGCCGAGATCACGAACCAGCCGAGCGTCAGGTAGTAGACGTGGATGTCCGGCCCGAACGACAAGCCCCACGACGTGCCGCGGATCGTGGAGATACCGGATTCGCCACCAAAGACTGAGTTCCAGGTCGGCGCCAGTGTGAACAGCAACTCAGCGAGAGCCAGCGTCACCATCGAGAAGTAGACGCCGGTGCGCTGGGTGGCGAACCAGCCGAACAGCAGCCCGAAGCAGAAGCCGACGCCGGCGCCGGCGAGCGGTATCAACGGTGTCGGGAAGCCGAACAGTTTCTGCTCGACGGCGCGCATCAGGTGCAACGCCGCAAAGGCGCCGAGGCCATAGTAGGCCGCGTGCCCGAACGACAGCATGCCGGCCTGGCCCATCGCCAGCGTGAACGACAGCGCGAACAGCGCCGCGATCAGCATCTTGATCACCGCGTTCATCAGGTTCGGCGTCAGGAACAGCGGCATGATCGCCAGGGTTGCGAAGCCCGCCAGGACGAAAATGAGGTTGCGGGTTTTCACTGGCGGTCTCCCATCAAGCCGGCGGGACGGATCAGGAGCACGAGCAGCATCAGCAGGAACGGCATGCTGTTGGCGATCGTCGAGAGTTGCAGCGTGAACAGGCCGCCGACGTCATTCGCCCACTGCCCGAGGCCGAACAGGCCGAGGAAGTCGGCAAGCGAGACGTTGAGGCCGACCGCAAACGAAATGAAGAGGCCGATCATCAGCGAGGCGATCAACGCGCCGACAACGGAGCCGAGCCCACCGACGACGACGACGACGAACACCAGCGTGCCGAAGTCGACGGCCATGTTCGGTCCGGTCGGGTAGAAGGCACCAGCGACGGCGCCAGCGAGGCCGGCCATTGCCGAGCCGCCGGCGAAGACGCCCATGAAGACCTGCGGCAGGTTGTGGCCGAGCGCTTCGACCGTCGTAGGCTTGTAGGTGGCGGCGCGGACGATGATGCCGACGCGCGTGCGCGTGAGCAGCAGATAAAGCACGGCGAACATCAGCATCGCGACGGTGCCCATGAACAGCCGGTAGAAGGGATAATTGGTCTCGAAGATGGTAAAGGCGGGGAAGCGCAGGTAATCAGGCATCTGGTAGCTGACGAGTGCGTCGCCGTAGAACAGCTTGATCACCTCCTCGATGACGAACGCGAGGCCGAACGTGAGCAGCAATTCGTGCGCATGGCCGTATTTGTGCACGCGGCGGAGCATGTATCGCTCGATCACGACGCCGCAGAGCCCGGTCACGATCGGCGCCAGCAACAGACCGAGCCAGAAGCCGCCGAGCCGCGTCATCGTGAAGCCGACATAGGCACCGAGCATGTAGAGCCAGGCGTGGGCAAAGTTCAGAACGCCCATCATGCCGAAGATCAAAGTCAGGCCTGCCGACACCATGAACAGCAGCAGGCCGTGAACGGTTCCATTCAGGACCGAGACGACAAAGTATTCCAAGACTTCCCCCGTGCGTCATTTGGCGGTAGCGGAGCGCCAACCTGCCGGCGCTCCGCAATCGTGTCCCGAACGAAAGTCAGCGCTTCAAGCCGGCGGGCGTTCCATCTTGCAATTGGACTGCACCGGCGCCGAAGCCTGCTCGGCATTGAGCAACTTCACAGTCTTGAAGCCCTTGTCAGTGTTGTCGGCCTTGAACTTGGCGTCCTTCGAGACGACGGCGACCGCCAGTGGCAACAACGCCTGATGGTCGTCGGCGCGCATGGTGATCTTGCCCATCGAGGTTTCGAAGGACACCTTCTCCATGGCGAATGCCAGCGCCTTGATGTCGAGCTTGTCGCCGGCCTTGGCATTAAACGATTTCAGCGCCTCGCCGATGCCCTGCATGCCGTGGAAGGTGTGGCCTTGCACGTTCAGCGGATAGGCGCCGGTCTTCACCTTGAAGTCCTCGGCGACGGTGGCGGTCTTGTCGCCGTTTGCGTCAGCGAAGAACGTCGACAGCGTGTAATGGCCGAGCGCGGTATCACCAGCGTTTGCGATGTTGCCCGGCTGGTCGATCCAGTAGGCGAGGAACCGCGACTTCAGGCCTGAGTCACCGGCTGCCTTCATCAGCAGCAGCAGATCGTTGGACCAGTTGCCGGTGATGACGGTGTCGGGGCCGGCTTCCTTGATCTTCGCCACGTAGGGCGCGAAATCCTGGATTTTATTCACGTCGTGGATGACGTCGCCGACGATCGTGTAGCCGAACTCCTTGGCGTAGTCCTTGGAGAGCTTCTGCACGTCATGGCCCCAGCTGTAGTTCTGGCCGATGACGTAGACCTTCTGGCCGAGCGCATTCGCCTCCTTCATGGCGATCAACATGGCCTTCAGGCGGATGTCGGCGTTGCCGTTCCACCGGAAGTGGTAGAAGTGGCACTTGGAGCCCGTGAACTCCATCGCCTCGGCGCCGACGTTGATGTACATGATCTCCTTGCCGGGGTTGCGCAGATTGTGCTTTTGCACGTCGGCAGTGATCTGGCCGCCGATGGCCGACGAAGCACCCTGGATGATGATCTGCGCGCCATCGTTGATGGCGGCCTTCATCTTGTCGGCAGCTTCGGACGGCCCACCCTGGTTGTCGTACTCGAGCAGTTGAATGCCGTCGGGCCAGAGCTTTTCTGCCTCGATCTTGGCGATGCCGTACTTCACGGCCGATTGGAACAGCTTGCCTGTCACGGCCTGACCGCCGGACAAGGTCTCGATCAAGGCGATCTTGACCGGCTCGGCGCTTGCGCCTGCCGCAGCCAAGCTCGCAAGGCCCGCGATCGCGAGCCCTTTCAGCACAGTCTTCATTGCGTCTCCTCCGTGTTGCAGTCCGACTATGTTACCGGCGCTCTGCGGCGCCGTGATGGCCGCTAGACTTGTCCGGACATGGTCGGGATTGCAATCGGATTATTGCGGAGCAGTCAGCTTCGGCACCGGAAAACGATGAATGTGGCATCGCGGGCGCACGGGGTCGCGCAACGGCTATCCGTTAACGACTGACCTCCTCGGCAATAATGCGCCGCAGCAAGGCGAGGTCTTCTGGCCGCGACAGGCGATGCTCGCCATCCGGCACGGCGGTGACTTGCGCCCAATTGCCGTCGAGATGGGCGACCAGATCGAGCGAGTGCTCCCACGGAACGTCCGGGTCCTGCAGGCCATGCAGGACGCGCACGGGGCGGCCGGGATCGAACGGGCTGCCGCCGATGAGATGCGCCTCGCCTTCATCGAGCAGCGTCTTGGTGATGCGATACGGCCCATCGCCGTAGTGCGAGGGGCGGAGATAAACACCGTTCTCCTCGATCTCGCGACGCGCGCTTTCGGGCAGCTTCTTCCTCATCAGCCGCGTCATGTCCCAGGCCGGCGCGATGAGCACGAGCGCCTTGATCCGGGCGGCCTCGGCGGAGGCCTCGCGCAGCAGTGCGCGAAGCAGCAACAGCGCGATGTGCCCGCCCATGCTGGAGCCGATGACGATCGTGGGGCCCGTGGCCAAGCGGGTGAACACTGCCCGCGCCTCCTCGAGCCAGCCGCCGACCGTGCAGCGGTCGAAATCGCCGCCCGACTGGCCGTGCCCCGAGTAATCAAAGCGGGCCATCGAGAGGTTCTGCTCGCGCGCGAATGCGGCCAAGTCCGTCGCCTTCAGACTCACCATCTCGGATTTGAAGCCGGGCAGCCAGAGCAGCCCCGGCGCCCCGCGCGGCTCGATCAGCGTGGCGATGCGTCGCTCCGCCGCGCCGGCGCCGACCGTGATGAATTGCGGTGCGGGGTTGCTCATCTTAAGGGTCCTACTGAGCAGCGAAGGGGACAGGGCGAAGTGGCGATCGGGCCGACCATACTGCAGATCATCCCGCGGCTCGATACCGGCGGCGCCGAGCTCGCGACCATCGAGATCACGGAGGCCCTGACGCGCGCCGGGGGGCGGTCCCTGGTCGCGACCGCAGGCGGCCGGCTGGCGGACCGGATCACCGAGAGTGGCGGCGAGATCATCACGTTTCCAGCCGGTACGAAGAATCCGCTCGCACTCTACGCCAATGCCCGTGCGCTGACGCGCATCATCCGCGAGCAGGGTGTCGACCTCATCCACGCGCGCAGCCGCGCTCCGGCCTGGAGTGCGCTGCTGGCAGCACGGCAGACCGGCATTCCGTTCGTGACGACCTATCACGGCGCCTATGCCGAAAGGGGTGGGCTGAAGCGGCTCTACAACAGTGTGATGGCCAGGGCCGATATCGTCATTGCCAACTCGACCTACACCGGCGACCTTATCAAACTTCGCTACGGCACGCCCGAGCAGCGTATTCGCGTCATCCATCGCGGCGTCGACCTCGCCACGTTCCGGCCGGAGGCGGTGAGTGCCGAGCGCGTAGCCGCACGGCGTCAAGCCTGGGGCGTGGGGCTGGGTGTGCCCGTGATCCTGCAGGCGGCGCGGCTGACGGGGTGGAAGGGCCAGGGCGTCCTGATCGATGCGGCCGCACAGCTGCAAAAGCGCGGCCAACTTGGCTCAGCGATCGTCATCCTCGCTGGCGATGCCCAGGGTCGTGACGGTTACGGCGAGGATCTGCGGCAACAGGCGGCAGCCGCAGGAATCGGTGATCTTGTTCGCCTCGTCGGGCACATCGACGACGTCGCCGCCGCCTATCTGGCCGCGCACGTGACGGTCGTCGCCTCGGTCGAGCCGGAAGCCTTCGGCCGCGCCGCGATCGAGGCCATGGCGATGGGGTCGCCGGTGATCGCGACCGCGATCGGCGCGCCGCCCGAGACGATCGCGGCCGAGCCGCGGGTGTCAACGGCGGACGTGACTGGATGGCTGGTGCCGCCAGGCGATGCCGGGGCGCTCGCCGAGCGGCTGGTGATGGTACTCGGCATGCCGGAGGCTGAGCGCAAGGCGATCGGCGACCGCGCCCGCGCTCACGTCGCCAGCCGATTCACGCTCGAAAACATGAAGCGCGCCACGCTCGCCGTGTATGATGAGTTGCTTGGCCGAGGGCTCGAACAGCGGTTCCTGGCGGCCACGGAATCAACAGCCATGTCGGCCCGACAGCATCCTCAGTCTTGACTTGTGCCGTCGAACTGCCATTTCTCTTGAGCACTGCGTCCTGTTGCCGCTCTTTCCGGGTGGCGCGGGGCGATCGCCAGACCCGTTGGCTTGGCAGGGAATCGAGTGAACAGACTGAACCGACCGAAGCAACAGTAGGAGGCCTAACATACGTCGTCCCATGCGCGGCGCGCCTGAGCGCGAACAAACCGGTCCCAGGATCAATGAGGCGATCCGGGTACGAGAAGTCCGGCTGATCGACGAGACCGGACAGAATGTCGGCGTTGTGCCGAAGCTGGAGGCTGCGACCCGGGCGCTTGAAGCCGGTCTCGACCTGGTCGAGATTTCGCCCGATGCCGAGCCGCCGGTCTGCAAGATCATGGACTTCGGCAAGTTCAAATACCAAGAGCAGAAGAAGGCCGCCGAGGCCCGTAAGAAACAGAAGGTCGTCGAGGTCAAGGAGGTCAAGATGCGTCCGGGCATCGATGATCACGACTACGAGACCAAGATGAAGGCGATGAAGCGCTTCTTCGAGGAAGGCGACAAGGTCAAGGTGACCTTGCGGTTCCGCGGACGCGAGCTGGCGCACACGCACCTCGGCATGGAGGTGCTGCAGCGCGTGAAAGCCGACAGCGAGACCTTCGCCAAGGTCGAGTTCGAGCCCAAGTTCGAGGGCCGCAACCAGATGATCATGATCCTGGCGCCGAAGTAGTGGCCGTGGGGCCAAACTCGTAGGGTGCAATAGCCCCGCCTTCAGGGGCGTATTGCACCGATAAGGACTGGAGCGGCGCAATACGGCGCCGCGTGCAAAGCGCCTATTGCACCCTGCGGTCGTCGGCCTATTTTTCATCATGGAAGGCGCCCGACAGCGATTCTCCATAGCAAGCCGTCTCCTCGCGCCGGATGCGCCAGTGTGCATCCGAAGGCACAACTAAAAAGGGGGTGCGGAGCGGTTCGGCCTCGCTCTTTGCAATTGGATTGGATGCGGCCTCGCCGCCCCACACACGCATGACGAGGGTGGTCCCTCTACGGACGGCCGATACCACGGAACCTTCCGCGCATCCTTTTTGAGCGGCGGCTCCTGCTTTCGCGGCGGTATCGAGGTGGGGCATGGCTGAGTAGGCCCACGAACCTATCCGATGCGTTTTTCCGCCCCTTCAAGCGTCCCAGCTCGAGCTTGAGCCCCTGGTGGAGCGGATGGCGGGGAGAATACGCGAGGCCGAGGAAAGGGGGATAAGTTCAGCGCGAAAATCGTTGCCGAGCCAGCAGTCCCGCAACCGACATCCACCTCACTCTTGTCGAGCATCGTCGTCCGCTATAGCCTCGATCTTCACCGTGATCTCGGACGTTCCGGCATCTCGGCAACGGGCCACAAGCGGGCATCGGCGCGCCTTGCCGAGTAATGCAACCTACGTCCGCTGCTGTTC
>JANLQP010000154.1:0-4531 GCA_031367895.1 Hyphomicrobiales bacterium | reverse complement strand
AACCGGGCAACAAACGGTCGGCCCGGCGCAATAGCGCGGGCCATTCAAGGTCTCCATCGCGCTCGCTGCCGTCACCGCAAGCGTGCCGCAGGCGCAGCAACCCGCCCCGCCGATCACGCAGGGCGCCGCCAACATCAAGCGGACGCCGGTGCAGAAATTCGACGTGCCGGGAACCAACCTCGAGACAGTGATCGCAATTGCCGAGATCATCCCGAGCGTGTCCATCGGCCGGCATACGCATCCAGGCATTGAATCTGCCTATGTGATGGACGGCGAGCTCGTCGTGAAGATCGACGGCCAACCCGACAAGGCCGTGAAGCCGGGCGACTCCTGGCAGGTGCCAGTTGGCGCCGTTCACGACGCGATTTCGGGCGCTAAAGGCGCGAAAGTCATCGTCACGTACGTGGTGGAAAAGGGCAAGCCGCTCGCGACACCGGCAAAGTAATTGCGAAACGGCGGGGCACGGTCGGCACACTAGGCGACATCGGACTATTGAAAGAAGCGCACGCACCATGACCGACAATGCCGACGCCGAAGTCATCGACCTCGCCGAGCTTTCGACGGAGGACTGGAACGAGTATGCCATCGCTCAGGGTTGGAGCGATGGCCTGCCGCTGCTGATGCCGACGGAAGCGGCGGTCGCGCGCTTCACGGCGTCGGTGAGAGCCGACAACGAGACGTTCGCGCCGATCTCGCCGCGCCAGGTCGTGCCGACGCTGCAGAGTCTTGCCGCCAACGCGGTCATGGCCGGTTGCAAGCCGGAATATTTCCCTGTGGTGCTCGCCGGACTGCGGTCGGTTTTGGACCCGAGCTACAACCTGCACGGAACGCTCGCGACCACACACCCATGCGCGCAATTGATGCTCGTCAACGGACCCATCCGCCGGGAATTGGACATCAACTGCGGCTCGAACTGCTTGGGCCAAGGCCGCCGCGCCAACGCCAGCATCGGCCGGGCGCTGCAACTGATCCTTTTGAACATCGGCGGTGCCAAGCCCGGCGACATGGACCGCGCCACGCAGGGCTCGCCGGCCAAATACTCCTACTGTTTCGGCGAGAACGAGGAGGAAAGCCCGTGGGAGCCTTACCACGTGCGCAAGGGGTTCAGCGCGGCCGACAGCGTCGTGACGACGATGGCGGCGGAAGCACCGCACAACATCAACGACCACTCGAGCAACAGCGGCGAAGGCCTGTTGATCACTATCGCCAACACAATGTCCCAGGTCGGTGCCAACACGATCTATCTCGGAGGACCCTGCTTCGTCGTGCTCGGGCCTGAGCACGCGCAGACGATGCATCGCGACGGATTGACGCCCGCGAGCATCCAGGAAGCGCTGTTCGAGCGATCGCGCGTTCCAGTTTCGCGCATCTCGAAGGAGAACCTGGAGCGCTGGGAGGGGATGGACCGCCCACCAGTCAACGATCACTACCACCACGGCAACACGCCGTCAGACATCAACATCGTTGTCGCCGGTGGTGCCGGCAAGCACTCACTCTACATCACGTCGTTCGGCAACACCGCGACGCCGTCGGTGCGCGTCAATCGTGGGTAGGACAAACTCAACCAGTCGTCATGCCCGCGCAGGCGGGCACCTACGCGCGGTGAATGTTTACTCGGAGCATTGCAACGCTGCCGGCGTTTACCGGCTTCGTCGCTCACTGCGTTGCAAGATCAGCGGATGAAAAACCTAGCGTTGCCAGAAGATTGGCCGATCATCGCGGACGGGACGGAGTTCGAGTCCGCTCAGGCGGCGCTCGAGTCCGCCGGGCTTTCCGATGGCTTGCCGTTGGTGCCGCCGACCGAGCGTCGCCTTGCCGCTATGCTGGCGGGCGTGAGTGATCCCGCGCTCTCGCACGGCTTTATGCCGCCGCTGTTCGGCGACCTGACGACGGCGGCAGTCGCCTATCAATGCGTCCTCGCCGGCTGCCGCCCGGCTGAGCTGCATGTGGTACTCACCGCCGCAATCGCGTGCCTCGAACCCGAGTTCAACCTGCTCGGCCTGATGACGACCACCGGTTCCGCCGCCGTCGCGACGCTGGTGCATGGCCCCATCGTCGAACGCCTCGGCATGAACGCGTCGATCAACTGCATGGGGCCCGGCAATCGCGCCAACGCCACGATCGGCCGCGCGGTCAGCCTGGTTCTGCGCAACATCGGTGGCGCACGGGCTCAGTCGGGCGACATGGCAACGGTCGGCCAACCTGGAAAATACGCATTCTGCTTCGCCGAAGGTGTTGGCGCGCCTTACGCCCCGCTGCATGTCCGCCGCGGGTTAGCGGCAACCAGCAGCGCGATCACGGTGCTCGGCGTCTCCGGTACGGCCGAAGTGCTCCCCGTCGAAGGCCGCGACACGCCCGAGTCGATCCTGGATCCGGTCGCGGCATCGATGCGCACGTCGTTCCTCGTCAATGGTGCCAAGAAGCAGCCGGAGCCACCCGAGCAGGTGTTCGTCCTGCCGCCCGAGCTTGCCCATCAGATTGCGGCAAAGGGCTGGGATCTCCAGCGCATCTGCCGCCACCTTTTCGAGGCATCGAAAGCCGACGGCCGCCCGATCACCACATCACCGGACACGTTACTGCCCATCGTCACCGGCGGACCCGGCGTGAAGATGTGCCACCTGCCCCTCTGGGGCGGCGGCTCACGCATGGTGACGCGGGCGGTGGCGGCGGTTTGAGGGCTCTTCAAATCGGTCTGGACCGGATGCGCCCCCGGCTCGACGACTGTGAACCGGTCCGGCAATTTATCTTCATTTGCGCTGATAGCATCGATGATCGCTTAGTTCATCGCGCTTGGTGACAATTTTCGTAGCGCAACCAACACTACACCATCGACACTGATGCCCTGTCGTACGACCAGATCACCGAAATCCTTGTCGTGCGTAAGCAAGATGCGGCCATCAGCGATGGCACTGTCGAGCACGACTGGATCGGATGCGCTCTTCATTTGCTCGACGACAACAAGAACGTCATGCCCGAGTTGGCGTAGGGCGGCTATCGTCTCCGCCATGACGTTCTCATCTGCCAAAAACCGCATGGCCGTCCGTTACTCGGCAGCCCTGATTATCGGGCGCGAGACGTGCTCGGCCGCAAACCTTAGCGCGGCTTCGATATCCCCTGGCGCGATGTGCGGGTAAGAGGCGCAGAACTCGGCGACACTCCAGCCGTCGGCCAAACGTTCCAATATCAATTCCACCGTGATGCGCGTGCCCTTGATGCAGGGTTTGCCGAGCTTGACGGCGGGGTCGGTCGAAATCCTCGGGTGTTGGGTCATGGGCTTGCTTCCGTTGCTCGGCGCAAACCATACTGAAAATCGCCCGCCGCGAGGCCCCAATCCCACCACACCGACCAGCCCTCGGGCTCGAGGTCTGCGGCGAGCTGCTCGACCAGCAACCGGTCGGACTTGGAATAGCTGATGAAGATATCGGCCACGGCAATGCTCCGTCTTACCGGAAGCGCAGGCTCAATTGGTTACCCCGCGAGCGGCGAGCCAGCGCTTCAACGACGCTGCACTCTCGGTCGAAGGTTTCCCTCTGACGATCGACTCGATGCTGATGTCCTCGTCGAGATCGGGCCAGTGAATTCCTTGGCCCCTGGCGATCAGGCGCAATTTCTGGCGCTCCGGCAGGGTCGCATGCAGCAATCGCGGATACCAAGTGATCGGTGCTCGGATCGAACGACCGTCGTCGAGGTCCACAATAAGCGAGTCATCTTGGACAGTCGCCGAGATTGCCGCTGGTACGATCACGTCAGTTGCCAAAGTAGTCATTCCAGGCTTCCGTCAGCTGAGACTCATTTTCGCACACGATCCGCTCGGCATTGGCGCGTACCTACTTCTTCTCCGCCACGTTCACCCGGATCGAGAGCTCGCGCAGCTGCTTCGGCGTCACCTCGGCCGGGGCGTTCATGAGCAAGTCGTTCGCCTGCTGGTTCATCGGGAAGATGGCGACGTCGCGCACCGTCTTGCACCCGGTCAGCAACATCACCATACGCTCGATGCCGGCCGCCATGCCGCCGTGCGGCGGCGCGCCGAACTGGAACGCGCGGTAGAGCCCGCCAAACCGTGACTCCACGTCTGCGCGGGAAAGCCCTGTGATCTCGAACGCCTTCACCATCGTCTCGGGTAGATGGTTGCGGATCGAGCCGGACGCGATCTCGTAGCCGTTACAGACCATATCGTACTGGTTGGCCTTGAGCCCGAGGATCGCGTCGCGACCAGCCGTTTCGGCAGCCTCCAGCGCCTCGCGGCCGCCGCGCGGCATCGAAAACGGGTTGTGCGAGAAGTCGACCTTCTTCTCCTCCTCGTTCCACTCGTAGAACGGGAAATCGACGATCCACGCGAACGCGAAGCGGTTCTCGTCGATGAGCTTCAGATCGCGCGCGATCTCGTCGCGCGCAAGCCCCGCGAACTTGTAGAACTTGGCCGGGTCGCCAGCCGTGAAGAAGCAGGCATCGCCGATCTTCATGCCCATCTGCTTGAAGATTGCGCCTGCCCGGTCCGCGCCGACGTTCTTGGCGACCGGGCCAGCGCCAC
>JANLQP010000406.1:0-18353 GCA_031367895.1 Hyphomicrobiales bacterium | reverse complement strand
CTATGTCATGGAATTCGAAGGCGACAAGATCCGGCACATGACCAAGATTTGGCACTCGGGCTGGGCCGTGAAAGAGCTTGGCTGGGCGTGAAACTGCGGCGACGGCCGCGTTGTCCGGCCTGGGCCGAACCGCGCGGCACGATCGCAGCATTGTAACCTGCGCCGCTATCCCCGGTGTGATGCCGCATTGCTCAGGCGACAATCGCCCGCGCATCGAGAGCTTCGACTGGTGCACGGAAAACCGCGAACTGCTGACCGAAAAGCGCTCCTCCGCCGCGAAGGCGATGTTCGACAAGCACGTGGCCGAGCAGAAGGCCAAGGCGAAAGCCAAGACCGCAAAGCCCGCCACCGCACGTCCGCCGAAGGGGAAAGAGGCGTGGTGAAGCTCACCCCTTCGCCTTCGCGCGCGCTTCGTCCTGTTGCGCCTGGCGGCCTTTCATGGCGGCGATGTAGCCGCGGTTGTGCGTCGGCGTCACCCACATCTCGTTGACACAGACATGCGGCGGCTGTTTCGCCACGAACACGACGACTGCGCCCATGTCCTCGGGCTGCACCATGCGCGCCAGCGTCTCGGGCAACTCTGGTGGATCGCGGAACTGCATGATCTCGGTCGCCACCTCGCCCGGCAGGATCACGGTCGAGCGGATCCCGTTCGTGCATTCCGCCAGGTTGATGGTGTGGCTCATCGCGACGACGCCGTGCTTCGCCGCCGTATAGATCGGGCCCGACACCGGGCTGATGTTGCGGCCCGCCATCGACGACGTGTGGATCAGCAAACCGTTCTGCTGCTCGCGCATGATCGGCAGCACGGCGTGCGAGACGTAGATCGCGCTCGTGAGGTTGCCAGCCACGAGATTGTCGATCGCCTCAGTGGTCAGCTTCGGCCAAGTGCGGTTCGGCACGTTGACGCCAGCGTTGCTGACGACGATGTCGATGCGGCCGTAGGTGGCCTTGATGCCGGCGACGATTTTGTCGACGGTTGCCGACTTGGTGAGATCGCCCGCCTGCACCTCGGCCTTGCCGCCGGCCTGCTTGATGACGGCTGCGACCTTCTCCAGCGGCTCCTTGCGGCGGCCGGTCAGGATCACGATCACCCCTTCCGCGGCGAGTGCCTTGGCGGCGGCCTCACCGATGCCGGTGCCCGCCCCCGTCACCCACGCGATTTTTCCCTTGATGTCCTGCATGTCGTTGGTCTCCACCGTCTCTGTTTGGCGCAGGCTAGACCAGGCAAGCGGTCGAGTCACGGTGTGCAAGACGCAGAGCGCCGGACGTGATCACACGGCACGCGTATGAGGTTGGGTCAAGCCCTGCACTTGGCAGCGGCCCAACATCCCACGACGGAGCAAGCGATGTTGGGTCTCGAAGTGCAGGCTCGACCCGACCTACACGATTGCCGCCGCACGTGCGATCGCAACGATGCCGGCCGCCGCGCAATCCGGCGGCGCAGCCACAGGCTCGATGCCGAGGGAGCGGAGCGCCGTCGCGTAACGCGCCGTGAGCGCTTCATTGCCGATCACGACGACGGAGTCCTGGCCAGCGGACGCGGCGCGGATCTCGGCGCCGATCAGCAGGCCCGAGAGATAGTCGGCCTGCTCGGCGCCAGCGAGTTCGTTGGAGAGGCCGAGTGTGCGCACCGAGAATATTTGGCGGAGCAAAACGCCCGGACCGCCCTGCACCTTCGACGCGGCCGCAAGCCCGCGCTCGAACCCGGCGCTGCTCGGCCCGCCGTCCTGCATCATGCGGCCGAGGATCGTGTGCTGCTTCAGCGCCGCGAACACCTCGCCGGTCATGTAGGTGGCAAAGCCGGTGATGGCGCCGCCCGCCACGGTCACCCACTTCGAGTGCGTGCCGGGCAGCACGAAAACGCCGTCGCTAACACCAAGCCGCTCGAGCGCACCGAAGATCTGCGTTTCCTCGCCGCGCATCACGTCCGGCACGCCCGCCGCGTCACGCGTTGTGACGCCGGGAACGATCGCGATCCGGCAACCGGACGGCGTCGCATCGGGCGGCAGAGGCAGCAGCGCGCCGGCAATGTCGGCGATGCGCACGGGGCACGGGACGTAGGCCGCCTCGCGCCAACCTTGCCGGCTGCCGATCATGCCGGACATTATAATGGGGAGCTTGCCGTGCGTGGCGACCCACGGCGCCAATGCCAGATCCAGGACGGGCGCGAAGGCGCCGTCGCGAACCGTCAGAATGCCGGATGCGTTCTCGCGGCGATCGCGTACGGCACCGTCGCGCGCCATCAGGCAGGCGCGGAAGGCGCTCGTTCCCCAGTCGACCGCGATCAGGGCGGGAGATGCTTTCATGGCGTAAGGCCGCGAGAGCGAGGGAGTAGGCAATAGGGGAAAAAACCTCTTACCCTACTCCCTACTCCCAATTCGCTACTCCCTGCTTCTGCTCAGGCCGGCGCTTGACCGGCGTCGTCGCCACGCGCCTTGGCCTCGGCCTCGTGACGCTCACGATCCTCGCGGCCCTTGACCTCGACGTCGCGATCCATCAACTCGATGACACCGCGCGGTGCGCTGTCGCCGTAGCGATAACCGGCCTTGAGGACGCGGGTGTAGCCGCCGTTGCGGTCCTTGTAGCGCGGCGCCAGCACGTCGAAGAGCTTCTTGACCATCGCCTCGTCGCCGATGCGGGCGGCAGCCAGACGGCGGGAGTTGAGATCGCCGCGCTTCGCCAGCGTGATGTACTTGTCCATCACGCGCTTCAAGTCCTTCGCCTTCGGCAAAGTCGTGACGATCTGCTCGTGCTTGATCAGTGCAGCAGCCATGTTCGAGAACATGGCTTGGCGGTGTGCGCTCGAGCGGTTGAACCGCCGGCCCAGACTTCCATGACGCATTTGCTTGGTTCCTTACATTGTCACGGTCGAGGTTCTATGGCCTCGCCTTGGTAGAGAGTACTTGGTGAGTAGTGCCTCGTACTTAGCGAGTGGTGGGTGCTTAGCAGCGAATATCCTTAACCTAAGCACTAAGTACTACCCACTCAGCACTTCTCAGAACTGATCCTCGAACCGCTTGGCCAGGTCTTCGATGTTGTCCGGCGGCCAGTTCGGGACTTCCATGCCGAGATGGAGGCCCATCGACGCCAACACTTCCTTGATCTCGTTCAGCGACTTGCGCCCGAAATTGGGCGTGCGCAGCATCTCGGCCTCGGTCTTCTGGATGAGGTCGCCGATGTAGACGATGTTGTCGTTCTTCAGGCAGTTGGCCGAGCGCACGGAGAGCTCGAGTTCGTCCACCTTCTTGAGCAGCGCGGCGTTGAAGGCGAGCTCGGGATGCGCGCGCTCCTCGACGGCCCGCTTCGGCTCCTCGAAGTTGATGAAGACCGAGAGCTGGTCCTGCAGGATGCGGGCGGCGAGCGCGACGGCGTCCTCGGCCTTGATCGAGCCGTCCGTCTCGATCTGCATCGTCAGCTTGTCGTAGTCGAGGATCTGGCCCTCGCGCGTATTCTCGATCCTGTACGACACCTTTTTGCAGGGCGAGTAGAGGCTATCGACCGGGATCAGCCCGATCGGCGCGTCGTCCGGACGGTTGCGGTCAGCCTGGACGTAGCCTTTGCCCATGGACGCCGTGAACTCCATGCGGATCGAGGCGCCCTGGTCGAGGTTGCAGATGACATGCTCGGGATTGAGGATCTCGACGTCGGAGCTGGTCTCGATGTCGCCTGCTTTGGCGGGGCCGCGGCCTTCCTTCTTTAAGACCATGCGCTTGGCGCCCTCGGAATGGACGCGCAGCGCGATTTCCTTGATGTTCAAGATGATGTTGGTCACGTCCTCGCGGACGCCCGGGATCGACGAGAACTCGTGCAGAACGCCGTCGATCTGCACGGTGTTGATGGCCGCACCCTGCAGCGACGACAGCAGCACGCGACGCAGCGCATTGCCGAGCGTCATGCCGAAGCCGCGTTCGAGCGGCTCGGCGATGATGGTCGCAATCCGATCCTTCTCGCGCCCCGTTTCGATCTGGAGCTTGGTCGGCTTGATGAGATCCTGCCAGTTCTTCTGCAGCACGATCGTTACCTCGGAATGGAATTTCAGTTGCAGACGGGACGGCCCGTCCGTCGATCAAGCTCGGATGCGGCACCGATCGTGCCGCGCACGATTAGACGCGGCGGCGCTTACGTGGCCGGCAACCGTTGTGCGGAATGGGCGTCACATCGCGGATGGAGGTGATCTGGAAGCCGGCGGCCTGGAGTGCACGCAGAGCCGATTCACGGCCCGAGCCTGGACCGCAGACTTCGACCTCGAGCGTCTTCATGCCGTGCTCGGAGGCCTTCTTGCCGGCGTCTTCAGCTGCCATCTGGGCGGCGAACGGCGTCGACTTGCGCGAGCCCTTGAAGCCCATCGTACCCGACGACGACCAGGCAATAGCGTTGCCCTGCGCGTCCGTGATCGTGATCATCGTATTGTTGAACGATGCGCTCACATGCGCGACGCCCGACGCGATGTTCTTCTTCTCGCGGCGGCGAACTTTGCCTCCGCGAACCTGTGCTTGCTCTGCCTTGGCCATTTCTTGACTGACTCCGAGGGATCGACCCGTTCAGTGCGCTCACGCGCGGATTGTTTATGCGCTCGCGCGCGGAACTGTCTATGCGCTCACGCGCGGATGGTGTAGGCGCTGCGCGGATGGTGTAGGCGCCAGACGAGCGGCCGAGTGCCACCCGCTGTCGCGGTTGCTGGCGAGCCGGCCTTATTTCGTTGCCTGCTTCTTGCCGGCGATCGGGCGCGCCTTGCCCTTGCGGGTACGGGCGTTCGTGTGAGTGCGCTGGCCGCGAACCGGCAGGCCGCGGCGATGGCGCAGCCCGCGGTAGCAACCGAGATCCATCAATCGCTTGATGTTCATTGCGACTTCACGTCGCAGATCGCCTTCGACGACGTAGTCGCGGTCAATCGTCTCGCGGATCTGCAGAACCTCGGCGTCCGTCAACTCATTGACGCGACGCTCGGCCGGAAGCCCGACCTTGGTGCAGATCTCGTGGGCGAACTTCTCCCCAATGCCGTGGATATATTGGAGGCCGATGATGACGCGCTTCTGCGTCGGGATATTCACGCCTGCTATACGGGCCACGTCCGCTCTCCTTGCACCCGGTTGGTGAGCAGATGCCACGCCTGAGAGGCTATCTGCTTCAATATCTTCGGTTTTTCGGCGAGCCGCACGTGCAGCCTACCGTCCATCGTGTCAACTCGTCTGCAGAGCACGTCGTCTAGAGCCAGTTGTCTAGAGCCACTCGTCTGCAGTTTTCCGCCACACTCCAGGCGCACAACGCCCTATCGGCATGACGCACTCAGCTTAAGCGCTTGCGCGTTAACGCGCATTAGGCCGGAGACGTGCGTTACCGCCCGCTCCCGCCATCGAATTTCGTCGCGGATTGGTTTTCCTTGTAGTCAACACGCAACGCCTCGTCAACAGCCTCCCGTCGTCGTGATCCGCGCGATCACTTCAGCGAAGAGAGCAATGTCTCGATTTTCTCAGCCACCGCCTCGATTGACTCCATGCCGTCGAACGTATTCAGAGTGCCCTTGGCGTAGTAGTAACCGATCAGTGGCGATGTCTCGCGGTAGTATTCCAGCAGCCGCGTCGTCACCTTCTCCGCCTTGTCGTCGTCACGGCGGGTGAACTGGTTACCCCCGCACTTGTCGCATGTGCCCGCAGCCTTGGGCTTCTTGAAGGTGTCGTGGTAACCCTCGCCGCATTTGGCGCACGTATAGCGCCCGGAAATACGTTCGATGAGCAGGTCGTCCTTGACCTTGAGCTCGATCACGGCCTTGAGCTTCTTTTTGTTGTCCTTGAGCATCTTCTCGAGCGCCGCGGCCTGGTTCAGCGTTCGCGGAAACCCGTCGAGGATGAAACCCTTGGCGCAGTCCGGCTGCTGGATGCGCTCGGCGATGATCCGGATGACGATCTCGTCGGAGACGAGCTTGCCGAGATCCATCAGCTTCTTGGCTTCGAGACCCACTGGCGTGCCAGCCTTGGCAGCCGCGCGCAGCATGTCGCCCGTCGATAGCTGCACGAGCTTGTGGCGTGCCGAGATCGTCTTTGCCTGCGTGCCTTTACCCGCGCCTGGCGGCCCAAGCAGGATCAGGTTCATCGTAGAGCCCCCATAAGCTCGTCTTTGCCCGTAGTGATCAACGGCCGCCGCGCGTTCCGCGCAGCTTCGCCTTCTTGATCAGACCCTCGTATTGGTGCGCCAACAAGTGGCTCTGCACCTGCGCCACCGTGTCCATGGTGACGCTGACGGCGATCAGCAGCGACGTGCCGCCGAAGTAGAACGGCACTGCCCAATAGGAGATCAGCAGCTCCGGCAGCACGCAGACGAGCGCCAGATAGAGTGCGCCCACGACCGTGATGCGCGTCAACACGTACTCGATGAAATCCGCCGTCTTGGTACCCGGACGTATCCCCGGCAGGAAGCCGCCGTACTTGCGCAGGTTGTCGGCGGTGTCGACCGGATTGACCACGACCGAGGTATAGAAGAAGCAGAAGAACACGATCAACAGCACGTAGGTCAGCAGGTACAGCGGCTGGCCACGGCCGAGCAGCGCCACGATGTTGTTCAACCAGTCCGGGCTGTTGGCACCTTGCATCAGCTGAGCCGCCGTGATCGGCAGCAGCAGCAGCGACGAGGCGAAAATCGGCGGGATGACGCCGGACGCATTGAGCTTTAGCGGCAGATGCGAGGCTTCGCCCTGAAACATGCGGTTGCCGACTTGCCGCTTCGGATACTGAATCAACAGTCGCCGTTGCGCCCGCTCCATGAACACGATCGCTGCAACCGTCGCCAGCATCATCACCAACAGCGCGAGCAGCTGGCCGACCGAAATGGCCCCGGTACGGCCAAGCTCGAAGAGGCCAGCGATGGCACCGGGCAAGCCCGCCACGATGCCGGCGAAGATGATCAACGACGTGCCGTTGCCGACGCCGCGCTGCGTGATCTGCTCGCCGAGCCACATCAGGAACATGGTGCCGCCGACCAGCGTGATCACCGTCGACATGCGGAAGAACCAGCCGGGATCGAGCACCACGCCACCCACCGACGAGCGTTGCCCTTCGAGGCCGATCGCGATGCCGTAGGCCTGGAACGCGGCCAGCGCCACCGTCAGGTAGCGCGTGTACTGGTTGATCTGCTTGCGGCCTTGCTCGCCCTCCTTCTTCAAGGTTTCGAGCGTGGGTATCACCGACGTCATCAGCTGCATGATGATCGAGGCGGAGATGTACGGCATGATATTGAGCGCGAAGATCGCCATCCGCTCGATGGCGCCGCCGGAGAACAGATTGACCATCCCCAAGATACCCTTGGAGCTGGTCTTGAAGATCTCTCCGAAGGCAGCGGCATCGATGCCGGGCATCGGGATGAAGGTGCCGAGGCGGAAGACCAGCAGCGCCGCGAGCGTGAACCACAGACGCTTTTTCAGTTCCTCGGCCTTGGCGAAGGCGCCGAAGTTGAGGTTCGAGGCAAGTTGCTCGGCGGCTGAGACCATGGCGTGATCGGCTCCGTATTGCGCCCAGCACGATCAACCGGCCGGCGCCCAAATCAAAACATGGCGATTAACGTGACGGGATGCAACCCATTCGCGTCGAATGATGCTGTGGGCTAGATTAGCACGGCCGCAGCGTCCAAGGAACCTCTGCCGCGTCATGCGTCACCCAACGCCTCCGCCCCAAAGTCGTTAGGTTACGCGCGGATCGATTCTGCTCACCGATCAAATTGCCACGCCGCGCTCACCCAATCTACACGAGCAGCCCAGTCAACCAACCCGTCCGCTTACTCGTCCGACGCAGCCTTCTTCGGGCCCGACTTCGCCCTTTTCGCTGCTGTCTTCTCGCGCTTCTTGACGTCGTCGGCCAAGACCTTCGGCACAATGATGCTGATCTTTCCGCCCGCCTTCTCGATCGCGGTTTTTGCGGAGGCGGTCACGTGATGGACGTTCAGGTCCAGCTTCGCCTTCAATTCGCCGTTGCCGAGAACGCGCACGCCATCCAACTCGCGGCGGACGACGCCAGCGGCGTGCAACGCCGCCACATCGACGATCTTGCCGGCGTCAAGCTTGCCCGCGTCGACGGCTTCCTGCAGCTTGTCGATGCCGATCTCGTTGAAACGGCGTCGGTCCATGGAACGGAAGCCGCGCTTCGGCAGGCGGCGATGCAGGGGCATCTGGCCGCCTTCGAAGCCGCCGAGGCGAACGCCCGAACGTGCGGTCTGGCCCTTGCCACCGCGACCGCCCATCTTGCCCATGCCGGAGCCGATGCCGCGGCCGATACGGACCCGCGTCTTGCGCGAGCCGGGGTTGTCTTTGATATCGTTGAGCCGCATGGGGCTTCTCCTGCTTGCGCACTTCGGTTGCCCACTTCGCAACCGCGCGCCTGAACCACGGTGAGTTCGTGAACTAGGAGATCGTGCACGCGACGGTGCGACGTCACGATCTCACGAACTCACGCCTTCTTGTCGTCGACGATGCGGACGAGGTGGCGGATGCGATGCACCATGCCACGCACGTCCGGCGTATCGATCAGCGTCTTGCGCCGCCACATCTTGTTGAGGCCGAGGCCCTTCAGCGTCTCGGTCTGCACCTGCGGGCGCCGGATTGCGCTGCGATACTGCTCGACCGTGATCGTCTTCTTGTCTGCCATGTCTCGTTACCTTCAAACCTGCAAAATGCGCGGCCCGACCGGCGAGCAGCGCCGGCTGCTTAAGCCGAATCCTGGCCCGCCTCGGTGCCCTCACCAGCCTGATCGCGGCGGCGCGAGACGATCTCGGAAACCTTCTTGCCCCGGCGCGCTGCAACGCCGCGCGGGTTTTCCTGTGCCTTCAGCGCATCGACGGTGGCGCGAACCATGTTGTAGGGGTTCGTGCTGCCGAGCGACTTGGCGACCACGTCGCGGACGCCGAGCATCTCAAACACCGCGCGCATCGGGCCGCCCGCGATGATGCCAGTACCGGGAGGTGCTGCGCGCACGATGACCTTACCGGCGCCGTGATGGCCGGTGCTGTCATGATGCAGCGTGCGCTTGTCGCGCATCGGTACGCGGACCAGTGCACGGCGGGCCGCTTCCGTCGCCTTGCGGATCGCTTCCGGCACTTCGCGTGCCTTGCCGTGACCGAAGCCGACCTGGCCCTGCTGGTCACCGACGACCACGAGCGCTGCGAAACCGAAGCGCTTGCCGCCCTTCACCACCTTGGCGACGCGGTTCAGCGCAACGAGCTTGTCGGCAAACTCGCTCTTGCGATCGTCGTCCCGGTCTCTCGACGGATTGCGTGCCACTGATGAATTCCTTTCGGCTTTTTATCTTCGCTTCTGTTGCCAACGTCTTGGCGGAGCCAAGCTCTGTTTGCAAGCAACCGCGCTTGTCGTTTCGCCTTCGGTTCCCAATGTCAACCGGCGCGCTGTCCGCGCCAAGTCGGGACCGCCGGCGCTCAGAAGCTCAAACCACCCTCACGGGCGGCATCGGCGAGCGCCTTGACGCGCCCGTGGAACATGTATCCACCACGGTCGAACACCACCTCTTTCACGCCAGCTGCCGCTGCGCGCTTGGCGAGCAGCTTACCGACTTCGGAGGCAGCCGCCTTGTCCGTGCCCTTCTTCAGCTGGCCTTTCAGCTCGCCGTCGATGCTGGACGCCGCCGCCACCGTGACGCCGCGCGCGTCATCGATGACCTGTGCGTAGATGTGCTTGGAAGAACGGAACACGGAGAGCCGCGGGCGCGTACCCGAGAACTTCCGCAACGAACGGCGCACGCGATTGGTACGGCGCTGAAACTTCTTGTCGGATGCGGCCATGGCCTTGTGCCCTTTACTTCTTCTTGCCTTCTTTGCGCAGGATGAACTCGCCCTGGTAGCGAACACCCTTGCCCTGGTAAGGCTCTGGTTTGCGGTATGCGCGTAGCTCGGCCGCAACTTGGCCGACCATCTGCTTGTCGATCCCCGAAATGCGGATGATCGAGTCCTTTTTCGGGCCGTCGAGCACGATCGTGATGCCGGGCGGGATCGGGTAGAGGATGTCGTGGCTGTAACCGACCTGCATCTGCAGGTCCTTGCCCTTCATCTGCGCGCGGAAACCGACGCCGTGGATCTCCAGCGCCTGGTTATAGCCATCGACCACGCCCTTGACCTGGTTCTCGATCAGCGTGCGCGACATGCCCCACTTGGCACGCGCGCTTAGCGTATCCTCACGTGGCGCAACGGCAATGCCGGTCGCTGTCTTCTCGACTTTGATCTCCTCGGGCACGACCATGGAAAGCTCCCCCTTGGGACCCTTCACCTTGACCTGCTGTCCGGTGATCGTCGCCTGCACGTTGGCCGGTACAGGGACCGGTTTCTTGCCGATGCGCGACATGGCTCTTCCTCGTTATCGTCTTTGTATCGTCGTCTGGTCGTAGCGTCGTAGCGTCTGGCCGAAGCGTGCGACCGTGCATCACCTTAGAAGATGTTGCACAGAACCTCACCGCCAACCTTCTCTTCGCGAGCGCGCGTGTCCGACATGACGCCCTTCGGCGTCGACAGGATCGCAACGCCGAGGCCGTTCGCAACCGTCGGAATATCACGCACCGGCGAGTAGACGCGGCGGCCGGGTTTCGACACGCGCTCGATCTCGCGGATCGCGGGCTGGCCGTTGGTGTACTTGAGTTCGATCTCGAGCTCGCTGATGCCAGCCTTGTGATCGACGCGGGTGTAACCGCGGATGTAGCCTTCTTCGGCCAACACATCAAGAACGCGTGCGCGCAAATTCGACGCCGGCGTCACCACCTTCGGGCGGCGGCGCTGCTGCGCGTTCCGGATGCGAGTCAACATATCGCCGAGCGGATCATTGATCGACATGACTTATCTCCTTACCAGCTCGACTTGGTCATGCCGGGGATCAGACCCTGGCTGGCCATATCGCGCAGCTGGTTGCGGCAAAGCTTGAGCTTGCGATAGTAGCCCCGCGAACGGCCCGTCAGCTCGCAGCGATTGCGGATGCGCGTCTTCGAGGAGTTGCGCGGCAGCTGCGCGAGCTTGAGGCGCGCCTGGAAGCGCAGCTCCGGCGGCTGCTTCTCGTCGGCGGCGATCTCTTTCAGCTTCGCCCGCTTCTCAGCGTACTGCGCCACGAGGCGGCGGCGGCGGTTGTTTTTCTCGACAGAGCTTTTCTTAGCCATCTGGTTCTCCAAGACCCACTTATCGGCCGGATGTCGATCCGAGGTTAGGTCTTCAGGTGCGGAACGGGAAATTGAAGCCGCGTAACAATTCGCGCGCCTCGTCGTCGGTGCCGGCCGTGGTACAAACGATCACGTCCATGCCCCAGATCTCGTCGATTTTGTCGTAGTCGATCTCGGGGAACACCGTGTGCTCCTTGAGGCCGAGCGCGTAGTTGCCGCGGCCGTCGAAGCTGTTCGGATTGAGGCCGCGGAAGTCCTTCACGCGCGGCAGCGCAATCGTGACCAGGCGGTCGAGGAACTCGTACATTCGATCGCCGCGCAGCGTCACCTTGGTGCCGAGCGCCATGTTCTCGCGCACCTTGTAGGTAGCGATCGACTTGCGCGCCCGCGTGATGACCGGCTTCTGGCCGGCGATCAGCGCCAGGTCGCCGGCGGCGTTGTCAACCTTCTTGCGGTCATTTACGGCCTCGCCGACGCCCATGTTGAGGACGATCTTGTCGAGGCGCGGCACCTGCATCGGATTCTTGTAGTCGAACTTCTTCGTCAGCGCCTCGCGCACCACCTTGACATAGTGGTCCTTCATGCGCGGCTTGTAGTCGGCCGGACGCGGCTTCGGCGGCGCAGCCGGAGCCTTGGCCTCGGCGGCCTTCGCACGGCCCTTGCCCTGCTGGGCGCCTTTTGCTTTGCCGTCGCCCTTACCCTCGGCGGGTGGCCGCTTGTCGGCCTTCGGCTTCTCGTTGTCGGCCATGGTCACTTCTTCTCCGGAATGACTTCGCCAGAACGCTTGGCAAAGCGAACCTTCTTGCCGTCCGTCAGGAACTTGAAGCCGACGCGTGTCGGCTTGCCGTCCTTCGGATCCTCGAGCGCCAGGTTCGACAGATTGATCGGGCCTTCCTTCGAAATGATCCCGCTCTCGGTCGTTTGCGTCTGCTTCTGATGCTTGCGCACGATGTTGACGCCGCGGACCAGCGCGCGGTTTTATTTAGGGCGCACCTCGATCACCTCACCGTGCTTGCCTTTGTCGCGGCCAGCGAGAACGATGACGTGGTCACCCTTTTTGATCTTGAATGACGGCATCAGAGCACCTCCGGCGCCAACGACATGATCTTGACATGCTTGCGGGCACGCAGCTCGCGGGTCACTGGCCCGAAGATGCGCGTGCCGACGGGATCACCCTGCGCATTGATCAGCACCGCAGCGTTGCGATCGAAGCGGATCAGCGAACCGTCCGAGCGCCGTACGCCCTTGGCCGTGCGCACGATGATCGCCTTCATCACCTGGCCCTTCTTGACGCGGCCGCGCGGGATCGCCTCCCGCACAGCGACCACGATGGTGTCGCCGATCGTGGCATACTTCCGCTTCGAGCCGCCCAGCACCTTGATGCACTGGACGCGACGGGCGCCGGAATTGTCGGCCACGTCGAGGGTTGATTCCATCTGGATCATCGGGCGATCGTCCTTATTGCGCCTTCGGTTGCCACGTCGCAACCGGCGCTTTGCCTTCCATTGCCGGGATCGCCGCGCGACCCCGTGAATTCTCTACAACACCGCGGCTCGCTCAGCGCAACCGAAGCGTCAGGCCGGTTGCTTCATCACGATCCACCGTTTGTTCTTGGAGATCGGTGCGCTCTCCTCGATCCAGACCTTGTCCCCGACCTTGTGGACGTTGGTCTCGTCGTGAGCGTGGTACTTCTTGGAGCGGCGCACCGTCTTCTTGAACAAAGGATGCGTAAAGCGGCGTTCAACCTCGACCACGATGGTCTTGTTGTTCTTGTCGGACACCACCACGCCTTGCAGGACGCGCTTCGGCATTTTCTCGATCCTCGTTCTTATCTGCGCCTTCGGTTGCGCACTTCGCAACCGGCGCGCTCATCTGCGCCTCAGTTGCTCCGCGCAAATCAGGCTTGGGCCGCGGCGCCGCGCTTTTGGCGCGCAATCGTCATGATCCGTGCAATATCGCGGCGCACGACGCGCACGCGGGCGGTGTTCTCGAGCTGGCCGGAAGCCTTCTGGAAGCGCAGGTTGAACTGCTCTTTCTTGAGCTTCACCAGTTCTTCGTCGAGCTGGTCGACGGTCAGGGTCTTGAATTTCTCGGCGGCCGACATGTGATCCTCGTCCTTACAGCAGGCGCGTCACGATGCGCGTCTTGATCGGCAACTTCGCAGCGCCGAGCATCAGCGCTTCGCGTGCGACCTGATCCGTAACGCCATCGAGCTCGAACATGATCCGTCCGGGCTTCACCCGCGCCACCCAGAGTTCCGGCGAACCTTTGCCCGAACCCATGCGCACCTCGGCCGGCTTCTTCGACACCGGGATGTCCGGGAAGATGCGGATCCAGACACGGCCGGCACGCTTCATGTGCCGCGTGATGGCACGACGGGCAGCCTCGATCTGGCGCGCGGTCAGCCGCTCCGGATCGACGGCCTTCAAGCCGTGCGACCCGAAGTTCAGCGTCGTGCCGCCCTTCGCCTGTCCGTGAATTCGGCCCTTGAAGGCCTTCCGGAATTTCGTGCGCTTCGGTTGCAACATGCTCGTTTTCCTTGCGCTTCAGTTGCCGACTTCGCAACCGCGCGTTTTCGTTGCGCTTCAGTTGCCGACTTCGCAACCGCGCGTTTTCCTTGCGCTTCAGTTGCCTATGTCTTGGCGGATCCAAGCTCCACTTCAACGCAACCGCGCGGTTAATTCCGGTCGCCGCGTGGTCCACGATCGCCGCGACCACCACCGTCCTCACGACGCGGACGGCTGGCGCCACCCGACTCCTGGACTTCCTGCGACTTGCGCTCGGACGCCATCGGGTCATGCTCCATGATCTCGCCTTTGAAGATCCAGACCTTGACGCCGATGATGCCGTAGGCCGTGCGCGCAATGCCATAGCCGAAATCGATGTCGGCACGCAGCGTATGCAGCGGCACGCGGCCTTCGCGATACCACTCGACGCGCGCGATTTCGGCACCGCCGAGACGACCCGAAACGTTGATCCGGATGCCGAGGGCGCCGAGACGGAGCGCTGACTGCACCGAGCGCTTCATGGCGCGGCGGAAAGCAATCCGGCGCTCAAGCTGCTGGGCAATCGTTTCGGCAACCAGCACCGCGTCGATCTCGGGCTTGCGGATCTCGACGATGTTGAGATGGACTTCCGAAGCCGTCAGCTTTGCGAGTTCGCCGCGCAGCTTCTCGATATCAGCGCCCTTCTTGCCGATCAGGATGCCTGGGCGTGCCGAATAGACGGTTACCCGGCACTTGCGATGCGGCCGCTCGATGATGACGCGCGAAATGCCCGCCTGGCGCTGGTGCACCATGATGTGCTTGCGCATCGCCATGTCTTCATGCAGCAGCTTGCCGTATTCGCCGCGGGCGGCAAACCAGCGGCTGTCCCAGGTGCGGTTGATGCCGACGCGCAGGCCAATGGGGTTGACTTTGTGACCCATTACTTCTGCTCCTCTGATGCCGCGGCCTCAGGCTCGACGGCTGCAACCTCACGTACGACGACGGTAATCTCGGCGAACGGTTTCAGGATGCGCGAGCCCTTGCCGCGACCGCGGGCATGGAAGCGCTTCATCACCATGTTCTTGCCGACCCAGGCCTCGGCGACGACCAGGTCGTTCACGTCGAGGCCGTGGTTGTTTTCAGCATTGGCGACCGCGCTCATGACGCATTTGCGTACGTCATCAGCGATCCGCTTCCGCGAGAACTCGAGCTCGGCCAGCGCCTTGTCGATCTTCTTGCCGCGGATCATCTGCGCGACGAGATTGAGTTTCTGCGGCG
This sequence comes from Hyphomicrobiales bacterium, assembly GCA_031367895.1. GTDB lineage: Bacteria > Pseudomonadota > Alphaproteobacteria > Rhizobiales > Hyphomicrobiaceae. Next base: position 3,454 of record JANLQP010000406.1, on the reverse strand, counting down.
AGACCCGAAGGTTCCGCGTGATCGCCTTGGCCTCGTTGTCGGCAAGGCTGCGCTCGTGTTTGGGCTTGCCCATGTTACTTCGCCTTCACCGCTTTCTTGTCGCCGCTGTGGCCGTGGAAGGTACGCGTCGGCGCGAACTCGCCGAACTTGTGCCCAACCATGTCCTCGTTGACGGCGACAGGAATATGCTTCTGTCCATTGTGCACGCCGAACGTCAAACCGACGAACTGCGGCAGGATCGTCGAACGACGCGTCCAGATCTTGATGACCTCGCTGCGCCCCGATGCGCGCGATTTCTCCGCCTTCTTCAGCAGGTAGCCGTCAACAAACGGACCTTTCCAAACCGAGCGTGCCACTGTGATGCTCCTTCAGTTGCCGCTTACGCTTTGCTGCGTGGGCGAATAATGTACTTGTCGGTCGACTTGTTCTTGCGCGTCTTGTAGCCCTTGGTCGGCTTGCCCCAGGGCGTAGCCCAGTGCTTGCCGCCCTTTGTCCGGCCACCGTTCGGATGGTCGACAGGGTTCATGGCGATCGAACGCACAGTCGGGCGCTTGCCCATCCAGCGGGTCCGGCCAGCCTTGCCGATCGAAATGTTGGCGTGATCCGGATTGGAGACGGCACCGACCGTCGCCATGCAATCCTGACGCACCTGCCGGGTCTCGCCGGACGAAAGCTTCAGGATCGCCCAGCCTGAGTCACGGCCGACGAGCTGCACGTAGGAGCCAGCCGAACGCGCCAACTGCCCGCCGCGGCCCGGCTTTAATTCGACATTGTGCACGATCGTGCCGACAGGCATCGACGCCAGCGGCATCGCGTTGCCGGGCTTCACGTCGACCTTCTGGCCGGCGACCACCTTGTCACCGACAGCCAGCCGCTGCGGCGCCAGGATGTAAGCCTGCAGCCCATCGACGTACTTGATGAGCGCGATGAACGCGGTCCGGTTCGGATCGTATTCGAGGCGTTCCACGGTGCCGACCGTGTCGTGCTTGCGACGACGGAAATCGACCAGACGGTACGACTGCTTGTGGCCGCCGCCGATGTGCCGCGTCGTGATGCGGCCATGGTGGTTGCGGCCGCCCGTCTTCGACTTGCCCTCGACCAGGACCTTGACCGGGCCACCCTTCCAAAGGTGGCTACGGTCCACCAGTACCAGCTGGCGGAGGCCCGGCGACGTCGGCCTGTAGGTTTTCAATGCCATGACTGAATATCTCCTAGAGGCCGGTCGTGACGTCGATGGTCTGGCCAGCCTCGAGCGTCACGATCGCCTTCTTGACGTCGCTCTGGCGAGACATGATGCCCTTGAAGGCCTTCTTCTTGCCCTTGCGGACCAGCGTGTTGACGGCCTTGACCTTGACTTGGAACAGTTGCTCGACGGCAGTCTTGATCTCGGTCTTCGTGGCGTGCCGGGCGACGTTGAAAATCACCTGGTTGGCCTCGGATACGAGGGTCGCCTTTTCCGTGATGACCGGCGAGCGGATCACGTCGTAGGCCTTGATGGGTGGGTTTGCCATGGGGTCCTAGCCTCCGCTCACGCCTTGAAGCGCGCTTCGAGCGCTTCAACGGCGGCCTTCGTCAGCACCAGTTTCTTGCGGCGCAGGATGTCATAGACGTTGATGCCTTCGATCGGCAGCACGTCGATGTTCGGAATGTTGCGGGCGGCGCGGGCGAAACCGTCGTCGAGCTCCGAGCCGTCGATGAAGAGCGCGTTGACGAGGCCGAGCTTCTCGAAGCGCTGCCGCAGCGACTTCGTCTTGCCCTCGGGCGCCACCGCCCGGTCGAGCACGACGAGTTCACCGGCGCGGGCCTTGGTCGAGAGTGCGTGCCGCAGAGCCAGCGCACGCACCTTCTTCGGCAGGCCGATCGCATGGCTGCGCGGCTTTGGGCCGAATGCCTTGCCGCCGCCGCGCCATTGCGGCACCGACTTGTCACCGTGACGGGCGCCACCGGAGCCCTTCTGCTTGTACATCTTCTTGCCGGTGACCGTCACTTCGGAACGGTCCTGGGCGTGATGTGTGCCGGCCATGCGCTTCAGCTGCTGCCAACGCACCATGCGGTGCAGGATGTCGGTGCGCGGCTCGAGATTGAAGATCGTATCGGAAAGCTCGACGGCACCGGCCGAAGCCGCGTCGAGCGTTGTTACATCGGCGCGCATCAGGCTTGCTCCTTCGTCGCTTCAGCAGCACCCGACTTGCGGAAAGCGCCGGGCTTCGGCGCGTCCTTCGGCAGCGGCCGCTTGACGGCATCGCGGACCATCACCCAGGCACCCTTGGAGCCGGGAACGGCACCACGGACCAGGATCAGACCACGATTGACGTCCGTGCCGACCACCTCGAGGTTGAGCGTGGTGACACGCTCGGAACCCATCTGGCCGGCCATCTTCTTGCCCTTGAACACCTTGCCCGGGTCCTGGCGTTGGCCGGTCGAGCCGTGACTGCGGTGCGAGACCGAGACACCGTGCGTGGCGCGCAGACCGCCGAAGTTCCAGCGCTTCATCGGGCCTTGGAAGCCCTTGCCCTGGTTCGTCGCGGTCACGTCGACCAACTGCCCTTTGACGTAGTGATCAGCCGTGATCGTCGCGCCGACCTCGATCAGGTTGTCGGGCGACACCCGGAACTCGACCATCTTGCGCTTCGGCTCGATCTTGACGCGGGCGAAGTTCTCGCGCTCGGCCTTCGACACGTGCGACGCCTTGCGCAGCCCGGCGCCGAGCTGCAGTGCGGTGTAGCCGTTCTTGTCGGCCGTGCGGTGAGCGACGACCTGGACATTGTCGAGCTTCAAGACGGTGACAGGGATGTGCTCCCCGCCGTCCGTGAAGACCCGGGTCATGCCGATCTTCAGTGCAATCACACCGGAACGCATGCCTAGCATTCCTTTCCTCGATCAGAGATGCGCCGCCCGGTTCGGGCCACACGACCTCGGCAAATCCTCAGAGCTTGATCTCGACGTCGACGCCAGCGGCGAGGTCGAGCTTCATCAGCGCGTCCACCGTTTGCGGAGTCGGATCGACGATGTCCAACATGCGCTTGTGTGTGCGCATCTCGAACTGCTCGCGGCTCGTCTTATCAATGTGCGGCGAACGGTTGACCGTGAAGCGCTCGATGCGCGTCGGCAGCGGGATGGGTCCACGCACCTCGGCGCCGGTCCGCTTGGCTGTGTTGACGATTTCGCGGGTCGACGCATCGAGTATGCGATGATCGAACGCTTTCAAGCGGATGCGGATGTTCTGCCCGTTCATGGGTCTATCTCTGCTCGGCGTTGAACTCTAGTTCACGGAAAAGATCGAGACGCCCGGAAGGACGCCTCGCTTGGCCGTTACTCCACGATCTTGGTCACGACGCCGGCGCCGACGGTACGGCCGCCCTCGCGGATGGCGAAGCGGACCTTCTCTTCCATGGCGATCGGCTGGATCAGCTCCACCGAGAACTCGGCGTTGTCGCCCGGCATCACCATTTCC
>JANLQP010000385.1:0-1615 GCA_031367895.1 Hyphomicrobiales bacterium | reverse complement strand
TCGCGCGCCAGGGCCCATGCCGGGCGCGGCTGACCCGTTACCGACATCCGTCTGTCTTGCGAACTCTTGACAACCTACGTCCGCTGCCGTTCGATGCAGACGAAGAGAACGAAGTGGGATTGGGCCAGCTACGGAACATGTCAGATACGGACGATCTGACGTAGTGTGCTCTTCACGTCAGGAAAACCCGCTGGCGACTCTGCCGAAATTGTTGCGACGCACCCAATCACCCTGACTTTCGGCAGCTATTCGGCCACCATCGACGCCGAGTCCGGGCTGGAAAGCAGCCCCGCGAGCTGGCGAGCCGCGCGCTCGATGCGGGCCGGCGGCGTCGCGCCAATGAAGGCGTAGTGCATCGAGCCGACCGAGCCGATGGCGCCCCCGCGTTGCAGCTCGTTGAGCCGGTTGATCGGCAAGACCACGTTGTGGTCTTCCTGGAACCCGGTGCGGTCAAAGTTAGTCGAGATGTGGCTCATAACCAGGTCGCCGGCCGCGACATCGCCGGGGATCAGCCGATAGTCGCCCGAGCCGACCGTGAACGGCTGGTCACGGCGGCGCTGCAGGCCCGCCGTCGAAATGATGGCGACACGAGCGTTGGCCGCTGGTTTCGCCGCTGTCCTCGACGTCGACGCGAACGCGGGCATTTCCATGTTGGTGAAATGCTTGCGTGACGTCGGATCGAAGTCTTCGAGGCGCGCCATGCAGATCCTCCTGGGGTAAACGGGTAGACACCGTGTTGTCGCTTCACCGCCGTGCCCTGCGCCGGTCCCTCCCGCGCTGCTCTTCGTCGTCCTCATCATTGTCGCGTGGTGCAGGCGCGCGTGTAATGAAGCCGCCTTGGGGTTGCTTGCTCAGAACCGTAACAAACTCGGTACGATAGTTGGTCTCGCTGCTCAACGGCTCGTCCGAGACGATAATCGAGGATCTCGGCAATGCGGTCGGCGCGATACGATCGAGCACATCCTTCGGAATCGTAACGCGGTCGAGCGCGGTCTTGGCGTCGTCGCCGTTGTCGATCGTTACTGCGGTCCAGCGAAGGTCAGCGTCGTTGCGATCCATCGCAGTGAATACATGCGTGCCGATCGGCTTGTCGGGATTGCGGATCGTGACCGGCAGCTCGATCGATGCATCGAACACCTCGCCCCCGTCCAACCACGCTTTGCGGGTGTTCCGCCGCACGTACAACTTCTGCGTCGCTCGACTGATGTAGACCGAGGCGGGCTCAAGCGCGAGCCGCGCCTCGATCGCCGCCTTGGCGGCGTCATCCTTCCGGCTGGCGGCCGTTTTGGCGTCTTCCTTTGCCCTGGCTGCAGCGTCGAGCCTCGACTTCGCATCGACTTTGGTGGTTTCGAGCTGCGTCCCTGCTTCCGCAGCCTTAGCGGCGGTTTTCAATTTCAATTCCTCTGTTCTCACCTTCGCTTGTTCCGTCTTCGCGCTGGCGAGGGCCTTGTCGGCCTGAGCGAGCTCGGCATCGGCACGGGATTTGATCCCTTCCAGCTTGCGGATCGTCGCCGTAAGCGACGCGGCCACGCGCGCCGTTGTCGCGGCAGCGTTCTTTGCATCATCGGCCGCCATGGCAGCATTCCAGGCCTCTCGGTCGAGTGCCGTGGCACGC
>JANLQP010000145.1:0-3456 GCA_031367895.1 Hyphomicrobiales bacterium | reverse complement strand
TCCGGCTCGGCAGCTATCCGGTCGGCAAACTGTTGCCGACCGAAACCGAATTGATGGCGCGGTTTTCCGCCAGCCGCCAGACCGTGCGGGAGGCCTTGCGGATCATTACCGAGCAAGGCCTGATCGTGAGACGCGCCGGGCTCGGCTCCGTCGTGATTGCGACCGAGCCGCCGGTGCTGTTCACCCATAGCGTCAAATCGCTGACCGAGTGGTTGCGATATTCCAACGAGACCTACCGGCAGGTGGTTCGATCCGGCGAAGTCGTCGCCGACCGCAAGCTCGCGGCGATGCTGAAATGTGAACCTGGCAAGCATTGGTTTCTGATCGAAGCCATTCGCCGCTCCGATGAATTCGCGGCCCCCCTCGGCTGGACCGAAATCTACGTGCTGCGGAAATTCGCTGGCGTAGTGAAGCGGCAAGATCACGGTCGCACACCGGTGCATGAGCAAATTGCAAAAATGTTCGGCGAGACCATCGAATATGCCCAGCTCGAAGTGTTCGTGCGCGGGATGCCGGCCAATCTGGCCAAGCCGCTGGGCGTTAAGCCCGGATCGCCGGCCCTCACAATGGTGCGCCGCTATTACGGGCTGCGCGAAGAACTGTTCGAGGTCACCGTCACCACCCATCCGGAGGGGCGCTACACCTACACCATGGACATGCAGCGCTCGCTGCGGCCAAGGGTGTAGGGCGGATTCTTCTCCCTCTCCCCGTTCTTCACGGGGAGAGGGTTGGGGTCATATGCGCTAGTTTAAGCTCTGGACACCAGGAATCTCGATATGATTCAAGCTTGGGATGAAGATTCGTCCTGAGATTTTGGATCACTGGCCGGAAGTAAGCGCGTGCCTTCCGGCTAATTTTGACTTGGAAGCAACAGCTCGGTCGTGCGGGGCCTTGACGCGGGTCCGAGAAATCAAGAACGCCGAGACGCTGTTGCGGCTGGCACTGGCCTATGGCGGCCTTGGCATGTCGCTGCGCGAGACCTGTGTGTGGGCGGAGGCTGGTGGGATTGCTCGGTTGTCCGATCCATCGCTACTCGCTCGGCTGTGCAAAGCCGCACCTTGGCTTGGCGAGATCGCGGCGGCACTGATTGCCGAACAGACAAAAGTGCCCGCGCAGCGCTGGGCCGGGTATCGCTTGCGTGCGCTTGATGGGACGTCGATCTGCGAACCGGGAGCTGACCGTACGACATGGCGGCTGCATGTCGGCTACGATCTGGCAACCGGTCAAGTCGATCAGCTTGAATTGACCGACGTGCACGGGGCCGAGAACCTTCAGCGCCTCAGCTACCGGCCGGGAGATATCGTGCTGGCCGATCGCTGCTATGCCCGACCGCGCGATCTGCGGCCGGTGATCGATGCCGGTGCAGACTTCATCGTGCGTGCCGGCTGGAACTCGTTGCGCTTGTTGCAGTCCGACGGCGAGCCTTTTGATCTGTTCGCAGTACTTGCCGCTCAGGTCGAGCAGGAAGGCGAGGTGCAAGTTCGAATCCACGAAGGCATCAAGGCAGCGACGCCGCTGATCCTGCGCCTCGTTGTCCGGCGCAAGGACCCCGAACAAGCGGCGGCTGAACAGAAGCGCCTGCTGAAGGATGCCAAGAAGCGCGGCAAGCAGCCAGACCCGCGCAGTCTCGAGGCGGCGAAGTATATCCTTCTCCTGACCTCGCTGCCGGCCGACGCCTTCCCGCCAGCCGACATCCTCGCCCTCTATCGCTTTCGTTGGCAAATCGAGCTGGCCTTCAAAAGGTTCAAGAGCTTGGCCGGCCTCGACATGCTGCCGGCCAAGAAGCCTGAGCTCGCACGAGCGTGGATCTACGCAAGGCTGATCGTCGCCATCATCGCCGAACAGATTGCCGGGCAAGTCCCGGACTCTTCCCCCTCTGGACCAGAAAACGCCACCCGCAACCCCATCGCGCTGGCGTCTCATGAAGATAGCCATGGCCACCATCTGCACCGCCATTCGTGGACCACTCCAGTGGCAGACGCTCCGCAACATGTTCCTCCGAACCTGGCGCCATATCTGTGAGCCCCCAAGAAGCCGTCGAAAACAATGCGACTATCTGAAAACTCGCTTAAGCTAGCGCATATGACCCCGACCCTCTCCCCGCAAGAGCGGGGCGAGGGGGAAGAAGCACCTACACCGGCACCCGCACCGCCGCTCGCAATCCCCCCATCGGACTGTCGCCGAGGGTGATGTCGCCGCCATGGGAGCGGGCGATGTCGCGGGCGATCGCCAGGCCCAGGCCGGTGCCGCCCTCGTCCTGGTTGCGGGCGTCGTCGAGCCGCAGGAACGGCTTGAACACTTCCTCGCGCATGCTGGCGGGAATTCCCGGCCCGTCGTCGTCGACCGTGACCGTCAGGTATCGGTGGTCGCGATGGCCGGTGATCGCAATGGTGTTGGCGTGCCGCGCCGCGTTGGAGACGAGGTTGGCGAGGCAGCGCTTGAACGAGGCTGGTTTGACGGTCACCACCGGCAGCCCGTGGAACGAAACCGTCGCGGTATGGCCGTTGCGTTCGGCGTCGCTGCGCAAGTCCTCCAGCGCCATCGACATGTCGGTTGGCTGCGCGATCTCGCCGGAATCGCCGCGGGCAAAGGCGAGATAGTCCTCGAGCATGCCACTCATCTCGTCGATGTCCTTGCGCATGCCGTCGACCTCGGGGCTGTCGCCGAGGGTGATATCGCCGCCATGGGAGCGGGCGATGTCGCGGGCGATCGCAAGACCCAAACCGGTGCCGCCCTCGTCCTGGTTGCGGGCGTCGTCGAGTCGCAGGAACGGCTTGAACACTTCCTCGCGCATGTCGGGCGGAATGCCCGGCCCGTCATCGTCGATCGTCACGGTCAAATAACGGTGATCGCGGTGGCCGGTGATCGAGATCGCGTTGGCGTGGCGGGCGGCGTTGGAGACGAGGTTGGCGAGGCAGCGCTTGAAGGACGCCGGCTTCACCGTCACCACCGGCAGGCCATGAAACGACACGGTCGCGGCGTGGCCGTTGCGCTCGGCGTCGCTGCGCAACTCCTCGAGCGCCAGCGCCATGTCGGTCGGCTGGGCGTGTTCGCCGGAATCGCCGCGCGCGAAGGCGAGATAATCCTCCAGCATATGGGACATTTCGTCCACGTCCTTGCGCATGCCGTCGACCTCTGGACTGTCGCCGATCAGCGCCAGTTCGAGCTTGAAACGGGTCAGGATGGTGCGCAAATCGTGGCTGACGCCGGCCAGCATCGCGGTGCGCTGCTCGATCGTGCGCTCGATGCGCGCCTTCATCTCGAGAAACGCTTGCGCCGCGCGCCGAACTTCGCGGGCGCCGCGCGGGCGAAAATTAGGCGCTTCGCGGCCCTTGCCGAAACTTTCGGCGGCATCCGCCAGCCGCAGGATCGGCTTGATCTGGTTGCGCAGGAACAGGATCGAGACGATCAAGAGGATCGAGGACGTCCCCAGCATCCAGAAGATGAAGATCTCCG
>JANLQP010000393.1:0-2676 GCA_031367895.1 Hyphomicrobiales bacterium | reverse complement strand
GCGCGGCGATGGCCAGCGCGGCGGGCCTGACGAGCCATCTCGCGTTCGCAGCGACGTCGACGATGGTCACCGTGGTCAAGATCGCCGGCATTCCATGGTTCAATGCATTGGAAAAAGGCATCAAGAAGGGCGCGAAGGATTTCAATATCGAGGCCTCGATGGTCGGCCCCGCTAACGTCGATCCGGCGCAGCAGGTGAAGCTGCTGGAAGACCTAATTGCCAAGAAGGTCACCGTGATCGGTCTCGTACCACTCGACGTCAAGGTCTGCGAGCCCGTGCTCAAGCGCGCGCAGGCGGCAGGCATCAAGGTCATCACGCACGAGGGGCCGGAGCAAGAAGGGCGCGACTGGAACGTCGAGCTCATCGACTCGGTGCGCTTCGGCGAAGTCCAGATGCAGCGCCTGGCCAAGGACATGGGCGAGGCAGGCGACTACGTCGCCTATGTCGGCACGCTGACGACGCCCCTTCATAACAAGTGGGCCGACGCGGCGATCGCGTACCAGAAGGCGCACTATCCAAAAATGAAACTCGTTGCCGATCGCTTCCCCGGCGCTGACGAGATCGACACCTCGTACAAGACCACGCTCGACGTGATCAAGGCCTATCCGAACCTCAAGGGCATACTCGGCTTCGGCTCCAACGGGCCGATCGGCGCCGGCAACGCGGTGCGCGAGAAGCGGCTCGGCAAAAAGATCGCCGTCGTCGGCACGGTGCTGCCGTCGCAGGCGAAGGATCTGATCGCCGATGGAATCATCCGCGAGGGCTTCCTCTGGAATCCGACCGACGCCGGCTACGCGATGGTCGCGGTCGCGCGCATGGTTCTCGACGGCAAGGAAATCAAGGACGGCGTCGATATTCCGGGACTGGGCAAAGCGGCCGTCGACGTTCCCGGCAAGCTGATCAAGGTCGACAAGATCATGCGCATCAACAACGAGACGATCGCGGGCCTCATCGCTGGCGGCCTCTGAGCGTCGGGCAAAACATTGCGGGCGAGGTTTCCCCTCGCCCGCGATTGCTTCAAACCCGCGCCAGGCGTTCCGACTGCGCGGTCCTGCAGGCGGACAGCCGCAACGGGCATTTCCAACAATCGTCGTCCCGAGACACGGCCAATTCTCTTGTTGGCGCCGACGTCATAGGCTCCTGGACTTGGCCAATTTTCTCGACCTCCAAGCGATCTCCAAGCATTTCGGCGGCGTAGTCGCGCTGCGCAACGTCGACCTTTCTTTGCGGGCGGGCGAGGTGCATTGCCTGGTCGGTGAAAACGGATCAGGCAAATCGACGTTGATCAAGATCATGTCCGGTGTTCTGCGTCCCGAGCCCGGCGGGCGCATCGTCATCGGGGGGCGCGAATATCCGCATCTGAATCCGGTGCAGTCGACCGCCTGCGGCATCCAGGTCATCTATCAGGACCTCTCGCTCTTTCCCAACCTGACCGTTGCGGAGAACATTTCCATCGCCAGACATCTCGGCGCTCCGCGGCTGGTGAACTGGCGCACTGTACGTACGACCGCCGAAGCCGCGATGGCGCGCATCGGGGCTTCGCTCGATCCGGACGCGCGCGTTGAGGATCTCTCGATCGCGAACCGCCAGCTGGTCGCGATCTGCCGCGCGATGGCGGCCGACGCCAAGCTCGTGATCATGGATGAACCGACCGCGTCCCTGTCACGGCACGAAGTCGACGCGCTCGTGCGCCTCGTCGCCGATCTGAAGCGAGCCGGCATCTGCATCGTCTTCGTCTCGCATCGTCTCGATGAGGTCATGGAGATCGCCGAGCGCGTCACCGTGCTGCGCGACGGCGCGAAAGTTGGTGAATTCCCGGCGCGAGAGATGGACAACAAGAAGCTCGCGACGTTGATGACCGGCAAGGCCTTTGCCTATCAGACCTACGCGACGAATTTCGCGAAGTCGGAAACAGTCCTTTCCGTGAGCCGTCTAGCGCGCGCGGGCAATTACGAGGACATCAGCCTCGACATTCGTGCGGGCGAGATTGTCGGCTTGACCGGTTTGCTCGGTTCCGGCCGCACCGAATTCGCGCTTTCCCTCTTCGGAATGAACCGGCCGACGTCCGGGGAAATCCGCCTCAACGGCAAGCCGCTGGCGCTCAAGACCAATGCCCAGGCAATCGAGGAAGGCATTGCGTATGTGTCCGAGGATCGCCTCAATCTGGGGCTCGTACTGGAACAGCCGATCTCCTCGAATATTCTCGTGACGGTGCTCGACAAGCTGCGCAACGGCCTTGGTCTGGTGCCGGAGGCGACACGCCAGCGCACGGCGCGAAAATGGATCGAAGATCTGGCGATCAAGGCACCGAATCCAGACAATGCCGTTCGGACGCTTTCGGGCGGCAATCAACAGCGCGTCGTGCTCGCCAAGTGGATGGCGACGCAGCCCAGGCTCCTGATACTCGACAGCCCGACGGTGGGCGTCGACATCGCGGCCAAGGACGGGATCTACGAAGTGGTGCGCGCGCTTGCGGCGAAGGGGGTCGCGATCCTGTTGATCTCGGATGAAATACCCGAAGTCTTTTATCACGCGCATCGCGTCCTGGTGATGCGCCGCGGGCGCCTCGCCGGTGAATGCGATCCGCACGCGACCTCGGAGGAGAAACTGCAGGCGATGGTCGATGCTTAGTGCCACGCCCCGTCCGGCCCTTGCGCCCGCGCTTCTGCGCTTTCG
>JANLQP010000352.1:0-9133 GCA_031367895.1 Hyphomicrobiales bacterium | reverse complement strand
ACAAGCGACCGGCCAGCTCGGCGAGATGGTCTCGTTCGCCGAACGCTGCATGGCCGATTACGACGAGAACGGCTGGCTCGACAAGGACTACATCGGCGCCGACGATGTGCACGATCTGGGCAAGAAATAAGAATTTGGGGTGTCATCCTCGGGCTTGTCCCGAGGACCCATGGTGCATCGAGTCGGTCGACCCACGATTGTGCTGCGACGCCCGAGCCGAGTTACCCTTGGTCACAAGAACTCAGGAGCAATTGCGGCGCCTCAGCAAGCGGAGACATGGGTCCTCGGGACAAGCCCGAGGATGACAACGGTAATATTGATATCCGTCGCAAGTTGCCTACCCCACCACCTTCCCCCGCCGCAACGCAACGATCTGCGCCTCGGTCATGCCAATCTCGACCAGAACCTCGGCCGTGTGCGCGCCAAGCTCGGGCGCCGGATGGCGGATGACACAGGGCGTGTCCGACAGCTTCACCGGAAAGCCAGTCATGCGCACGTTGCCTTTGCCCGGATGCGCCACGTCGATCACCATCTCCTGCGCCTTGATCTGCGGATCCTCGAACAGCTCGGGCATCGAGAACACCTTGCCGGCCGGCACGCCCGCCGCGTTCAGCTTCTCGATCCAATAGTCCTGCGTATTCCCAGCCAGCTTCTCGTTCACGAGCGCATTCAGCTCGGGCCTGAGCGCGCGGCGCTGCTCCGCCGTCTTGTATTTCGGGTCTGCCGGCACATCCGGTTCACCGATCGCGGTAAACAGCTTCTGCATGATCTCCTGCGTCGCCGGCGCCACCGCGATCTCGCCGTTGCTGGTCTTGAATAATCCATATGGAGACGCGATCGGATGATCATTGCCGGTGCGCTCCGGAGCCTTGCCGGTCGAGAAGAACTCCGACGAGAGGTAGGCGAGCATGCTGACCATGCCGTTCACCATCGCCGACTCGACGCGCTGTCCGCGCCCCGTGAGATCGCGGGCGCGGATCGCGTTGACGATGCCGAAGGCACAGTAGAGGCCGGCGATCAGGTCCGTCACCGGCGGGCCGGCGCGCATCGGCGAGCCACCTGGATCGCCCGTCGTCGCCATGAAGCCGCTCATGGCCTGTGCGATGAAGTCGAAGGACGGCCGGTCGACATAAGGGCCGGTCGAGCCGTAGCCGTTGACCGAGCCGACGACGAGGCGCGGGTTGATCTCATTCAGCAGTTCCGGCGTGAAGCCCATCTCGGCGAGCACGCCCGGGCGGAAATTTTCCACCAGCACGTCGGCGCCGGCGATCAATTTCGCCAGAACGTCCTTGCCCTCGTCCTTGCGCAGATCGATCACCACAGACCGCTTGTTGCGGTTGAACGAGGCGAAGTACCAGCTCATGCCCTTCGATGTGTCGCCCTGCACGCGCACGGTGTCGCCCTGTGGCGTCTCGATCTTGAGGACGTCGGCGCCCATGTCGGCCAGCAGCATGGTGCAGAAGGGCCCCGAAAGGACACGCGTCAGATCGACGACGCGGATGCCGGTGAGCGGTTGTGTCATGCGTGCCTCGGTTCGAATTGCGCTGCTGCCCAGTAGGGTCCGGCCGTGCTGATAGCAGCGCTTGGCCGGTTGGGCCAATGCGGCACATTCATTGCCAGCGCAATCGCCGCGATCCGAGCCGCGCTCAACGGCCCCATTGCCGCCTGATCAGCCGGACGCCAGGTCGCGGGGGTGACCAGTTACGTTTCGGCCGGCAGGCCTTGCGGATGTCGACTACAGCAAGAACACACGGGCTTTTCCTCAGGGAGTCCAAGTCATTCCGCGCGTCGTCCCGGCAGACGAGGATATGCTGGCTGACGCGATGCCGGCTGCGGGCGGCAAGCGCCGCCGATCGGAGCTGATGGCGCCGCCGACCGACTTCGCCGACATGGAATTTCGTATCGCAGATACTTTCACGAGTGCTCTCGTAAAACACACGCGGGATGAACAGAAGGCCGTTAAGACGTCAGCGTTCGCCCTCCAGACAAATCCTACCGATCCCGGCCCGCAACTGCATCGCATCCGCCGCGTGGATCTGAGAGAGAAAGTGATCGGTTACGACCAGGTTCCGACGATCGAGCACTATCTGGTCGCCGATCCGAAACCACGCGAGATCCTGCACGACAGGCGTGGGACAATGGGGCTTGTCGAGCCGTCGGCACGCTGACGTCGGGCGACATCATGCTCGATCCGCCAGGCATCCAGGTGTCCGCCGGGCATCCAGGTTGCGCTCAGCGCGGTTTTCGGCTGAGCTTGGCTGGCTTGGCCTTCCCCGCCTCCCCCCCCACGGCCCCCTTCCCCGTCGAGCCGAACCCGCCGGCGCCGCGTTCTGTTGTAGCCACCGCCTGCGTCTCGACCAGCGCGCCTTGCATCACCGGCGCGATCACCAGTTGCGCGATGCGCTCGCCGCGTTCGATCACGAACGTCTTCTCGCCGAGATTAACGAGCAGCACCTGCACTTCGCCGCGATAGTCGGCATCGACCGTGCCGGGGCTGTTCAGCACTGTGATGCCGTGCCGGTAGGCGAGGCCGGACCGCGGGCGGATCTGCGCCTCGTATCCGGCGGGGAGTTCCAGTTGCAAACCGGTCGGCACCAGCGCGCGGCCACCGCGGTTGAGCCGAAGGACTGTGCCCGCCTCGATCGCCGCGACCAGATCCATGCCAGCCGCTTGCTCTGACTGGTAGGCGGGCAAGTCCAGGCCCTTGGCGTGTGCCATGCGCACGACGTTGACGCGGATACCACGCGCACTTGCGCCAGTGGTCGAACGGGCCCTCTTGGGTTTGCCGGCCATCACGCCTCACCCGTCGTTTCGGCCAGTTGCTGCGCTGCCCGCTCGACGAGTCGACGCGCCACCTCGTCCTTGCCCATCTCCGGCCAATTGTCGACGCCGTCGCCGGTCACCAGATGCACCGAGTTACGGTCGCCGCCCATGATGCCCGTAGCGGGCGAGACATCGTTGGCAACGATCCAATCGCAGCCTTTCGATTTTCGCTTTTTCTTCGCGAACTCGACCACGTTCTGCGTTTCCGCCGCGAAGCCAATCACCAGCGGCGGGCGTTTCCCCGGCGCCAGGTGTGCGATGGTTTTCAGGATGTCCGGGTTCTCGACGAGTTCGAGCTTCGGCGTCTGGTTCTTGGCCGTCTTCTTCATCTTTTCGCTGGACGCGTTCGCAACGCGCCAGTCTGCGACCGCCGCCGCGAAGATCGCGCAGTCGGCCGGCAACGCCGCTTGCGCCGCTTTCAGCATGTCTTCGGCGCTCTCGATGTTGACGACATCGACGCCTTTGGGCGTGGCCAAATTGGTCGGGCCCGAGATCAGCGTCACGCGCGCACCGAGTGCTGCTGCCGCTGCTGCGATGGCGTGGCCCTGCTTGCCGGACGAACGGTTGGCGATGTAGCGCACCGGGTCGATCGGTTCGTGCGTCGGCCCGGAGGTCACCAGCACATGGCGGCCGGTCAGCGACCCTGAATGGCCGAGCGCCGCGCTATTGCGCGCAAGCAGCCTCTCCATCACGGCTAGTATCTCGTGCGGTTCGGACATGCGGCCCGAACCGGCCTCGCCGCGCTCGGCCATGTCGCCGGCGTTCGGGCCGATCACGGCGATGCCGTCGCGCTGCAAGATCGCGAGATTACGCTGCGTTGCCGGATGCATCCACATACGCGGGTTCATGGCGGGGGCGATCAGGACGGGCTTGTCCGAAGCCATCAGCACGGCGGTCGCGAGATCGTCGGCGTGACCGCCCGCCATCTTGGCCATCAGGTCGGCGGTTGCGGGCGCAACCACGACGAGGTCGGCCTCGCGCGACAGGCGGATATGACCGATCTCGCGCTCGTCATCGAGGCTGAAGAGATCAGAGAACACGCGATCGGCCGTGAGTGCGCCGACCGACAGTGGTGTCACGAACTCAGCCGCAGCCTTGGTCATGACGCAGCGCACGGCGATGCCGCGTTCACGAGCCCGCCGGATCAGCTCCAGGCACTTGTAGGCGGCAATGCCGCCCCCGATGATCAATAACACGCGCTTTTGGGTCACGAGCCTAAAGTTCCTGCGTTTTCATGGCTTGGCGAGGTCGCCTGCACTCTATCACAGAGCGTGCCGGTCGCCGTCGTGTCCGGTGAATTTCCGCGCGAAAGCTTAAATCCTCACCTGCACCGCGCTCCGCGCTTCATCATTGCGCATTTCATCATCGCGCATAACGTATCATTGCGGACATATTCGCCATGCAGTATCCGGAGCCGTGGTAGCAACTGTTGGACGCGTAGGCCGGAGACGAACATGAACACCATTTCCCGGCTGGTTGGGGGCAAGGCCCAAGCCCGCTCCACGGCTGAGGCGGCATGACGCTTTCTGCTTGGGCCCTGCTCGCAGCCGTTCTGGTGCTCGACACCGGCTCGCATCTGCTGCTGAAATTGGCCTCCCTACGCGCCAAGGCCGCAGAGGCTGACGGCGCCTTCGTTCTGGCGTTGCTACGGCAACCGGCGCTTTGGATTGCAGTACCAGCGTTTGTGGCGCTGTTCTTCGCCTGGATCGCCTTCATCTCGCACGTACCGCTGTCGCAAGGCGTCATGGCCGGCAGCATCACGATTGCCAGTGTCATGCTCGGAGGACGTGTCTTCTTCAACGAGCACATCACGCCGGCTCGTGCGACTGCAATCTCGCTGATCTCGCTCGGCGTGCTCCTGGTCGGTTGGGGGGCGTGATGCGGAAAACGGTCCTGCTCGGGTTCCTGCTGCTGCTTGCGATCGACACTGCGGGCCATGTGTTCATCAAGCTCGCCAGCGACATGACCGGACCTGTCGCCTTCGATGACGTGTCCGCTTGGCTCAAGCGGCTGGTGGCAGAACCCTATGCGCTCGGCGTCGTCGCCTGCTACCTCGGGGCGTTTTTCACCTATTCGGCACTGCTCAAGCACGCGCCGGTCGGGCCCGCCTACGCCGCCGTGCACGGCCACGTCGTGACGGTGCTGATCATTTCGATCCTTTGTTTCGGGGAAGGATTGACTCTGCTGCAAGGGCTCGGTTGCGCCCTGATCATCTCTGGGATCGTTATTCTGGGCGTGACGGAGAAGATGTAGCTGCCGTCGCACTTGAGGACTGAACAGCGGCCGGCGCAGTTTGTACTGCCGCTACCTTCGACCGCCCGATCAACAGCGACACGGGCATCGCGATCGCCGAAATCACCGTGAACCAAGCGAACGTGTTGAGATAGGCCAGCATCGCCGACTGCCGCGTGATCTCCTTGGAGAGCCGCAGAATACCCGGCACCGTCGCCATCTCCCAGGCCCCGACCAGATCCGGCCAGCTGAAGCTTTTGTTGAACGGACTGATGAACTCGGCCATGCGCGCATAGTTGGTGCCGGTCGAGCGGACGATCTCGGCGACACAAAGCGATATGAAAAGGCTCGACGCAACGTTGCGCAGCAGATGGAAAACGCCGGTCGCTTCCGGCCGATGTTTCGGCTCGAGATCGGAGAACGTCACCACGGCCAGCGGCACGATCACGATGCCCACAGACAGCCCCTGCAGGATGCCGTTGAGTATGATCTCCAGCGGCGTCACATCAAGGTTGATCTGCATCAACCAGAGTCCGGACACGAACAGCAGGAAGAAGCCGGTCGCAATCGAGACGCGCGGATCGAGCTTGTCGATCAGCATGGCCACGAAGAACCCGAGGATGCCGCCGATACCGCGGCTGCCGACGATCCAGCCGACGAGTGCATCGGGAAACTCGACATGCTGGCGCAAAAGCGTCGGCATGAGCACCATCGGCGTGAAATTGAGCATGCCGAACAGCGCCACTAGAATGTAACCGAGCGCGACGTTGCGGATGCCGAGTAGGCGCAGATCCAGAAATGGCTGCGCCGCCGTGAAACTGTGCGCCAGGAACACGTACATCGACACCAGAGCCAGAAACGCCGTGACGGTAATCTCGCCGGACTCGAACCAATCCAGGCGTTGTCCGCGCGCCAGCACGTATTGCAGGCCGCCGACGGCGAGCGACAGCGACAGGAACCCGACCCAATCGAGCCGCGTTTTCTGCGCCGGGGTGTCACGCGGCAGCGCCAGCAGCATGCCGAGGAATGCCGCGAGACACACCGGTACCAGCATGTAGAACGCTGCTCGCCAGCTGTAGATCTCGGTGAGACAGCCGGCGAGCGTCGGTCCGATCACCGGCCCGATGACCACACCGATGCCGTTGAGACCAAGCACGAAGCGGTGCCGGCGCTTCGGGAATATATCGAGCAGGATGGTCTGGTTGAGCGGAATCGTCGGCGCACCGAGAGCCCCTTGCAGCACCCGCCAGACGATCAGTTCCTCGAGTGACTGGGCGAGCCCGCACATCAATGTTGCCGCTGCAAAACCGCCGATGCAGGTGCACATCACGGCCTTGCGCCCGAATCGGGCAACCAGCCAGCCAGTCATCGGCGTCGCGATCGCTGTCGCCAGAATATTGAAGGTGACGAGCCACGAGACCTCGTCCGCCGTCGCCGACATGGTGCCCTGGATCTGCGGCAGTACCGTCGAGATGACGAGAATCGTCGTGAAATACAGGGTGACCGTGAGCATGCCGCTGAGCAGCACGCAGGTGCGCCAGAACGGCTCGATAACGATGACCGGATCGGACGTTGCGGAACTCATCGGCAACCTTCTTCCGAAGCGAGCAGCCGCATGGTCGCACGTAGCGGCTCTCACGCCTAGCGCGGCGAATGAAACAGGTGACCAGCCGGCCCTGGACGGCATGGCCGCGATGAACATGCCCCGCGATGACCTGCGATTAACGGTGGACACCCGGCGCTTGAGCAGGTTCGATGCGGCAACCAGGGATGATGGGGGACAGGACGATGACGAAACCGGCCGAGGCCGCAAAACCGATCGTGCCGGCGGCATCGATCGTGATCATCCGCGACGGCAAGACAGGCCTCGAGGTCTTCATGCTCGAGCGGCACCGGGGCAGCGGCCAGGCGTTCGCGGGTGCGTTCGTATTCCCTGGCGGCAAGGTCGATGCCGAGGATGACGCCGCACAATGGGACAGCCTGGCGCCTGGCACTCCGACGGCGCCGGCGCGGCCGTTTTGGATCGCCGCCGTGCGCGAGACCTTCGAGGAAGCCGGGCTACTGATCGCACGCAAGAAGGGCGCACACGGCCTCGTCGGGTCGGCCGACGCCATCAGGCTCGTTGCGGCCGAGCGCGGCCAGCCACGCGCCGGGCAAAGCCAGCGTTTCGCCGAGACGATCGCGCGCGAAAAGCTTGAGCTTGCGACGGACCAAATGATCCACTTCGGCCATTGGATCACGCCGCCTTGGCCGCCGAAGCGGTTCGATACACATTTTTTCCTCGCCAGCGCGCCGGTCGAGCAGATGGACAACTTCGACCAAGGGGAGTCGGCTGAAAGCGTGTGGATCTGGCCCAAGGACGCGCTGGCGCAAGCCGATGCGGGCAAGCGCACACTTGTTGCCGTCACGCGCTGCACGCTTGAATTGCTGGCCACATGGCCGACGGTCGCGGCAGCAACCGCCGCCGCCCGGAAACGCAAGGTCGTGACGGTCCTGCCGCGCATGGAGGAGACACCGGCAGGCAAGGTGCTCCGCATTCCCGTCGAGGCGGGCTACGTGCGCTCCGAGTTGCCGGTTGCGGGCAAGGGCTGAGCAGCCTGGGCTCGAAGCCGTGCGACCAGCAGAGATGGGCAGGTGCTGCCGTTGCGACACACAGATCATCAGATGGCGTGTGCTTTTTGCGTCGGCCATCTGCCTCGTCGCAGCTACGATTTTTGCTGCGCTGCAGTCGATTGAGAGGACCTCATGGCAACGGACAGTCGGTTTTAGGAGATCATCGAGCGTCGCCGATGTTCGCGCGCCAGGGCCCATGCCGGGCGCGGCTGACCCGTTACCGACATCCGTCTGTCTTGCGAACTCTTGACAACCTACGTCCGCTGCCGTTCGATGCAGACGAAGAGAACGAAGTGGGATTGGGCCAGAACCGGCCGCTCGACGCTACGGATGATCTGACGTCATGTGCTTTTTGTGTGCGTCAACCGACAGTGCTTCTGGTCAGCATGCGAAGGACATGCGAAGGGCAGACTGGACCTTTCTTTTCACCATCGCCTTTGAATTGGGCATTTCCGGCAGCCGCTTCTGTGATCCATCGGCTAGCGCGGCACACATAGCTTCGCATCGTCAACTAACCACCCGTTCGGCGTGCGGTCCCAGCGGACCTTCAGCGTTCCCATCGCGAGCTCCATCAGCCGAATCGATGCCGCTATGGAGCCACAACATCAGGCCACCGGGAATCGCTCGACGGCAACTGGAGTCCGATTTTACGTGCGATGGTATTATTGATTCGGTTCCGTCCGTTCGCGAAGAAACAAAGGCTCGGCAATTGCAAGTGGTGCGACCGGTCGGCCTGCCTCTGATATGCGTTTCCAGTATGCGAGGCTTCCCGCGACATCGACGTGCACGATCTCAAGCTTGAGGTTGTCCGGGTCCGAGAAGAAGAAGGAGTAGTAGCCCGGTTCGTAATCATATTGCGCTGGCGGGTCGAGTATTGAAACGCCACGATCAACGAGAAACTCGTAGAAGGCATCGACCTCTGCACGGCTGCCGACGTTCCAACCGAGATGGTGAAAACCTGGCGAATACCGATCATGGGCTTTGTTTAGGCTTTCCGAATTGGCGACGCTCATGATGAATTTTTGCAACGTGCCATGGGGCGCCCAACTCGCCCACGAAAGGCGCGTGGCACTCTCCTCGGCCAACACGTATGCAAGTCGCGTAAGGATCGGATGGTAGAACGCCTTCGCGCGGCCGATATCCGAGACAGTAAGCCGAAGGTGGTTGATGGTTCCGTTGCGATCGGCATGCGGTTCGCCAATCGAGACGCGATCGGGCATCACGACGTCACTCCCTGTGTTGCGCACTGGCACGGAGTCAGCTCCGGGTCAACTTCGACTGTCCCCACGCGTCGCCGACTGGCAAGTATCCTATCGATAAGCTGCCGGACTACAAGGCCCGCTCGCAAAATCAGCGACGGTAAGTACTGGCCCTCCGCGTCGTTGCGCTGCAGGCTGGCATGATGGAAGGTATCGGGGCGATCGCGTCGGCAACCTCGGACCGTCATCCGAACGGCAGAGAGCGG
>JANLQP010000371.1:0-7417 GCA_031367895.1 Hyphomicrobiales bacterium | reverse complement strand
CCGCGGCGCCATGGGTCCTAGGGACAAACCCCAGGTTTAAAAATTTTCCGGGGAAGTTTGTTCGCTCACCCAAGTTTATGAAATTTTCGCCGGAGGGGGGGGTGGAGGCGGTGGGGGAGGCGGTGGTGGTCATGGGCGGTTCGAAGCTCACGGGGTGACGGGCGTTTTCAGTTTACTCTGGAGTGTCAGCACACTCTCGGTGTCATCCTCGGGCTCGTCCCGAGGACCCATTTCTCAGCGGGATCGATCCTTGCGACCGGCGGTGTCCCTGTAATACTTATCTGGTCCATTTTAGCCACGGAAACTCGCTTGTGAGCTTGCATCTGTCGCATTCAAACCAGAGAGCGGAAAATATTGAGACCGCCATCCCAATGGTCCAAAGGAGAAACATCATCGTGAAGCCCGATGATGTATGACGTCGATCCGATGCATATATCCTGCCCATGCCAAAGAAAGCTCCGGCAGCGATGCACGCAAGCGCCGCAATGAATATCAATTCGTAGAAAAACTCCGCCATGGATTTCATGCTGTTACGTGCCTCACCCCGCCACGAACGGCTCGAGCCCGGACAACCGCATTTTCACGTCGAGCGTGGGCACGTCGCGGAAGGCATGCAGTGTTCGCGTCATCCTCTATTCCTTTGCCTGGATATCCAGCCGATGCAGACGGATTTTTCGCACCCGTTCGATAACCTCAAAGTCGTTGTCGTTGTGGACCAGGGTGACACGACGATCGATGGCGATCTGCGCGATGCAACAATCGATTATGCTCCGCACCGTCAATCCCTTTCGTTTCAGATCGAAGTGTATCCGGGCCGCATCAGCCCAGTTCTCGGGCGCCATCTCGATGTAGTCTTGCGCGTCCAGATAGTCGTTGAGGTTTTCCCATTGCGGTTCCGAGCTGCAGCCCTGCAGGAGTTCCAGTTGCGTAAACCTGGACAGGACAAACGGGCGCCCTCGCAGGAACCGACGAAACCGATCGCGTCGCGACCCCGATTTGTCCCGAAAAATCGGAATAAGGATCGAAGTGTCAATCAGCATCGTAGCGCGTCCGTCGAGCCATCTTGTGGTCGAACTCGGGATCGATGTCGATGTGCCCGACGAGATCCAGAAGGTCCTTCTTGGTTCGTGCCTTGATCAACGCTCGGAGTGCGAGATCGACAACTTCCTTCTTTGTCTTGGCACCCGACACCTTCATCGCCTCGTCGACAAGGGTGTCATCCAGATCGATGTTCGTGCGCATCGGAGTTCTCCATGTGTAAATACATACACCATATACACATTCCGGCCTCTGAATTCAACCCGCAACGAACGGCTCGAGCCCCGACAACCGCATCTTCGGCGCGATCACCGGCACCTTGCGCGGGCCGTACTTCGACACGTGCTCGGCCACGTGCGCGATGTGCTCCGGCGTCGAGCCGCAGCAGCCGCCGACAATGTTCAAGAGCCCGTCCTTCGCCCACGGCTCGATCTGGCAGGCCATCTCGTGCGGCGTGTCGTCGTACTCGCCCATGGGGTTCGGTAGGCCGTTGTTCGGGTAGGCCGAGACCAGCGTGTCGGCGATGTTCGAGATCTCGGCGAGATAGGGCCGCATAAGTTCGGCGCCCAATGCGCAGTTGAGGCCGATCGCGAAGGGTTTCAAGTGCCGCATCGAATACCAGAACGCCGTCGCGGTTTGTCCTGAGAGCGTGCGCCCCGAGCGGTCGGTGATGGTGCCGGAAATGATGATCGGCAATGTAATGCCGGTTTCGTCGAAGGCATCCAGCGTCGCCATGCCGGCGGCCTTGGCGTTCAACGTGTCGAAGATCGTCTCGATCAGGATGAGGTCGGAGCCGCCCTCGATCAGTGCCATCGCCTGTGATTTATAAGCCGCGCGCAGCTCGTCGAACGAGACGTTGCGATAGCCGGGATCATTGACGTCGGGCGAGATCGACGCCGTGCGGTTGGTCGGGCCGATGGCGCCGGCAACGAAGCGTGGTTTCTTCGGTGTCTTCTTCTCGAACGCATCGCAGGCGGCGCGCGCGAGTTTGGCGGCCTGGAGGTTGATCTCGTACGCCAACTCCTCCATGCCGTAGTCGGCCATGGAGATCACCTGGGCATTGAACGTATTGGTTTCAACGATGTCGGCGCCGGCCGCCAGATACTGCTCGTGGATCTCCTGGATGATCTTCGGCTGCGTCAGCACCAGTAGATCGTTGTTGCCCTTGACGTCGCGATGCCAGTCCTTGAAGCGCTTGCCGCGATAGGCCGCTTCATCCAGCTTGTGGCGCTGGATCATCGTGCCCATGGCGCCGTCGATGATCAGGATGCGCTCGCGCGCGGCGGCGGCCAGCAGATCGGCGCGTTTTTGCGCGCTCGCCACGGTGCGCGGCAGGGATGCTTTGGACTTCGCGGCCATAGGTTACCTCGATGCATCGAATATGATTGGCGTCGTAGGGCGCAATAGGCGGCCCTGCACTTAGCCCCGTATTGCGCCGAATGCGACGCTGAGTCGGCGCGATACGCCCCTGAAGAAGGGGCTATTGCGCCCTACAGCAAGCTGGCGCTCACGCCGCCCTCTCCGCCACCTGCACACGCGAGCGCAGGCCGAGCAGATGACAGATCGCGTAAACGAGATCGGCGCGGTTCAGCGTGTAGAAATGAAACTGCCGCACGCCCTGGTCGACGAGATCGAGCACCTGCTCGGCCGCGACTGCCGCCGCAACGAGATGCGTCGTCGCGGGATCATCGTCCAAGCCTTCGAACCGCCGCGCCAGCCAGGCCGGAACGGTCGTGCCGGTCTTGGCGCCGAAGCCCGAGACCTGTTTGAAATTGTGGATCGGCACGATGCCCGGCAGCACCGGGCACCAGATGCCTCGCGCGCGCACCCGCTCGAGGAAGCGCAGGTAATGCGCGTTGTCGAAGAAGAACTGCGTGATGATGCGGTCGGCGCCAGCGTCCACTTTAGCCTTGAGATGATCGATGTCGGCGTCGAACGTCGCGCTCTCCGGATGCTTCTCCGGATAGCCGGCGACCGACACCTCGAAGCCGCCGATGCGCTTGATGCTGGCGACGAGATCGGCCGCCTGCGCGTAACCGCCGGGATGCGGTTCGTACCGGGTGCCGACGCCCGCCTGGGGATCGCCGCGCAGCGCCACGATGTGGCGCACGCCCACCGCCGCATAGCCGCGGATAACGTCGTCCACTTCGGTCTTGGTGGCGTTGACGCAGGTCAGATGCGCTGCAGGCTCGAGGCGGGTCTCGCGGACGAGGCGCGCCACGGTGTTGTGCGTGCGCTCGCGCGTCGAACCGCCGGCGCCGTAGGTGACCGAAACGAATCCTGGCGCCAGCGGTTCAAGCCGGCGTACGGCCGTCCACAACGCTTCCTCCATTTTCTCGGTCTTCGGCGGGAAGAATTCGAACGACACCTCGATATCGCCGTTGCCGACGATCCGGCTTTTCCGCTGGGTCATGCTGTGCATCGCGTCGACCATGGGCCTCAAGCCTCCACTTTTTGCGTGCGTGTTTTCGGTGCGCGTGTTTGTCCGATCAGCGGGCGCTCGCCCCGCCAGAGGGTGACGGTGAGCTTGCCGGTGCCGGCTTCCGCTTGCGGCACCAAGTCCTGCACGGCCGCGACCTGAAGGCCGGCGGCTGCCATCCATTCGCCCACCAGCGGTCCGGGGAATCCCAGCCGCTCGTGCGCGAACGTATCGCGCAGGAACTCCATATCGTGCGGCGCGAAGTCGACGATCGCAAGCCGCCCACCGGGCGCCAGCAACCGCGCCGCTTCGCGGATTGCCTGGTGCGGCTCGGCGAGGAAATGCAGCACCTGATGCATGATCACGGCGCCTGCAACGCCGTCCGGCAGTGGCACGTCGTAGAGATCGCCGTGGCGGACGCTGGCATTGGCAAGGCCCGCCGATTGCAGCTTGCTGCGTGCATAGTCGAGCATCGAGTGGTTGATGTCGAAGCCGACCGCGCGGGCGTATTGGCCGTTGAACAACTCCAGCATGCGTCCGGTGCCCGTGCCGATGTCGACCAGCAACTCGAACGGGCTGGCGCCAAGGGCGCGCCGGAGAGCTGCCTCGACCTCCACCTCGCTCACGTGCAGCGCCCGGATACGGTCCCACTCCGCTGCATGCTCGCGGAAATAGTCCTGAGCCGTCGCCTCCCGCTCGCGCTTCACCGCATCGGCCCGTGCCGCATCGCGTGTCAGCGCGGTGTCGCCGCGGTCGACTGTTTCCAGCAGGCCGCGCAGCAACGAACTGGCCGGCCCGGTCTCGACGAGTTGGAAATAGGCCCAGCTGCCGTCACGATGCCGGTCGATCAGGCCGGCCTCCGCCATCAGCTTCAGGTGCCGGCTGATACGCGGCTGGCTCTGCCCGAGAATGCGCGTGAGATCCTTGACGTTGAGCTCGCCCGACTTGAGCAACACGAGTATGCGCAGCCGCGTCGGCTCCGCCGCTGCTTTGAGCAATGCTACGACTGAACGCTGATCGAGCACGGGGCGCCTCACTTGAGTTCGCCCGCATCAATATAAAGATATCTTTATATGTCAAGTTGAAAATCGCTCAAACGCTTTGTCCCAGCGGGCCAGCGAGGCTCGCGACGCCCTCGCACGCGGCGGCTGGGACCCGAGATCAAGCCCATCCGGAATTAACTCATTCTCTGCACGGTGCTGTTCATGACGACCGCGATTTTGCATGGTCGCGCCAGTTGCCCGGTGTACGGGACTGGCACGGCGACGTTGATCCGGGGCTGGACGGCGAAAGCAAAGTTAACCAGTCGGCAATCATGTTCGCTTAGCGTCCGCGCCAGATCATGTCACCCAAGGGGCAATTGCCGTGTCTAAAGTCGTTTTCGACAATGTCGAGCCGCAGCAGGATTTCGCCGCGCTGCCGATCAAGCTGACGCTGACGACTTCGCGCTCGTCGGCGGTCGTGAAGCTGATGATGCTGACGCCGACGATGGTGCTCCTCGCCGTGCCGCTGACGCTGATCGGCGCGCGCGCCATTGCCGAGCAGTCGACGTTGACGCTGATTTCCGACAATCCCGTTTCGGCGCTCCAGATTGCAGCCGGGTTCATCGCTTGGGCCGCGCTGTTCGTCTGGCCCCTGAAGCGCATCATCGGCCGCATGGGCGCACGCCGCCTGGTCGCGATCGACGGGCAGATGGTGGCCGTTGCCGACAGCTCGCCGTTCGGCAGCGGGAACTGGAGCGAACCGCTCGACGCATACCGCGGCATCGCGCACCACATTCGCGCAAGCCTTTCCGGCAATCGCCACGAGTTGATCCTGGTGCATGCCGATCCCGCGAAGAACGTTGTCGTCGCCATCGCTGACCGCATCACGCAGACAACGATCGATCGGGCGAAGGCGCTGCTGCAACTCTCGGAAGTCCCGGCCAAGGAGCTTTACGTCCGCGCGTGATCGTCGCGGTTGGCGTCGGTGCGGAACTCTGCTTCCCTGGGAGGGGTAAGCCCGCCTCACGAACAACCAGGAGACGATCATGACGAATGCGAATTATGAAAAGGGCCTGAAGCTGCGCAAGGAAGTGCTCGGTGCCGCCCACGTCGAGCGTTCGCTCGCCAACGCCGACGAATTTTCCAAACCGCTACAGGAGATGGTGACAGAACTCGGCTGGGGCGCATTCTGGTCGCGCCCGGGTCTGACGCGCAAGGAGCGCAGCCTGATCACGCTCGGCATCCTGACGGCGCTGCATCGCCCGCACGAGCTCGGCGTGCACATCAAGGGGGCGGTCAACAACGGCTGCACGAAGGACGAGATCCGCGAGGCGCTGATCCACACCGCCTGCTACGCGGGCTTCCCGGTGACGATCGACGCATTCCGTACAGCCAAGAAGGCGTTCGAGGAGATGGAGGGGAAGTAGGGCCAGCTGCGCGTCACGAAAAGCGCACTCAGTCCGACGTCAGCGCGATGCAAGCGAATGCGACCTTTGCCTCCGTCGGCACGCCGAAGCGGGCGGTATGTCGCGCCGGCAGTCCTTGCGGGAAGTGCTGCACGTACTCCGCGTTGCACGCGGCGTAGTCGGCGGGATCGGTGATCAGCATCGTTACCTGGACGACGTGGTCCAGGTCGCTGCCGGCGGCTTGCAGGATCGTGCGGACGTAGGCCAGCGCGTTGCGGACCTGCTCCGCGGCCGTATCACCGCGATGGATGCCGCGCGCCGGGTCGTGTGGCGCGCTGTGGCCTGATACATAAACCATGCCGCCCGCCTTCACGGCCCGGCTGAAAGGCCGTGCTTCGCCTGGGCCTGGCGGCATCAGGAACGTGATGGCGTCTGCAGTCATCGGGTGGGCTCCATGGCTAGGGTGACGGGGGGTGCGGCGGTCGCGCGATCATGCGCCTGGGCCCGCGAACAGGATGAGATTGCCGTCGGGATCGCGGACGATGACGTTCAGCGCGCCCCACGGCTTTTGGGTCAAACGTTCGCGAAAGCCGGCGCCTGCAGCGGCGAGATCGGCATCGAGGCGGCGCATATCGCCGGCCGAGCCGATGATGATGGTTGCCGACAGCAGCTCCTCGCGCTCGCGGACGTCACCTGCGAACACCGGCTCGCAGATCAGCCGCAGATTGAGCGTGACCGCATCGCGGACAACGGCGCCGTAGTAAGGTGGATCGCCGTAGGTGAACACGACGCGAAAGCCGAGCTTGCGCGAGTAGAAGTCGCAGGCTTTCGCTACGTCGGCGACGAAAAGTTCCGGCGCGTGCGCTGTGAACTTGACCGCCGCTGACCCGGTAGGACAGGTCACGGGTTTACGCCTCGCTGGAAAAGCCGTTGCGGATGCCAGCGAGTTTCGCCAGCGCCGCGGCCGGCAGCGGGCCTTT
This sequence comes from Hyphomicrobiales bacterium, assembly GCA_031367895.1. Classification (GTDB taxonomy): domain Bacteria; phylum Pseudomonadota; class Alphaproteobacteria; order Rhizobiales; family Hyphomicrobiaceae. The sequence continues at coordinate 591 of JANLQP010000371.1, read as the reverse complement.
CTGGACGGCCGCGTAGGCCGCCTCCAGTTCCTCGATGTTGGCAAGGCCGACAAGCGTCGTTGAGAGCGACGGGCTGGCGATCGCGAAGCGCATGGCGAGTTCCGGCAACGTCTTGACGGTGCCGTCCTGGAGCAGCGGTTGGAAGCGGTTGGCGTTTACGACATCCGCCTTGAAGCTGGCGCCAGAGCCGATCGGTTCGACGTTCTGCATGGCCAGCGGATGGCGGGCTTCGCTGCCCGAGAGCGCCCCGCCCGCGAGCACGCGGATACCCACGGTGCCCATGGTCTGCTTGTGTGCGGCGGCCATCAGCGCCTTGAAGTCCTGGCCCGGATAGCGCGCGGGGACGGCGGTATCGCCGGTTGGGTTCAGCGCGTTGTAACAGAACTGTCCAACATCGAAGGCGCCGGATGAAACGACCTTGTGCAGCGCCTCGGTCTGTCCCAGTGCGGTGATGCCGAGGTGGCGGATCTTGCCGGCTTTCTTCAGCGCTTCGAATGTGCGGCGGACGTCACCGAGCACGGCCTCGACGCTCAAGCCGTCGCCTTCGGATGTCTCGACGATGCGGTTGTGCAGATAGAAGATGTCGACGGA
>JANLQP010000360.1:0-7787 GCA_031367895.1 Hyphomicrobiales bacterium | reverse complement strand
ACGCGGAGAGAACGAATGCGCGCCCTTGACCGAACCCGGCAAAGCGCTCCAGTGCTGTCTGGCCGGTTCGGAGTTGCATCCCGTCAGCGGTCAGGCGGGGTCCTAGCTCGAATAATATCAGAAAATGCCCTTCCACGACCTGCAGGCTGGGTTCAATTCCGGGCAAAGATCATCTGATTTGTGAATGGTGCGGTCGTCATGGCTCGGGCGACGACTGTGAGTGCGTTGCGGACAGGGGTGAGGCTCTTGCGGTTGAAACGGAAGACGTACTCGTCGAGATAGGCCGGCAGATGCCGTCCGATGCCACCATGGTAGGTGCCGGCGATTTTGCGCTTGAGCAGCGTGAAGACGAGATGCACGGCAGGCAGATGGTCGTGGGCTTTGCCCTCGCTTTTCGAGACGACGGTGCGCTGATGCGGCCGGCCGCGACGCCCCTTCCGATAGGCAGCCCAGCCGTCCGTGGCGATCATGGCATCGCCCGCCACGGCGGCGTCGATAAAGCGGCCGAGCGCCTCGGCCGAGGCGTCCGCGATGACGCCGAGACGGATGCGCCGGAGGCAGCGCTGGCGTTCGCCCTGGCCGGCCGCGAGGCGCTGGCTGAGTGCCTCGGCGCGGATGTGCGCCGCACCGGAAAGGTGGCTGGCGTCTGGAGCTTGTCGTTGCACGAGACGGGTCTCGACTGCGCCTGCAATCAAGACCTTACCACCTGCTCCGCGCCCGCGCTTGCCCGGCTCCGGCCCGCCGACCATCGTCTCGTCGACCTCGACCGGCCCTTCGAGCGGGGTGCCGCGCACACCCATGGCGCGGCGCAGTTTGTGCAGCCAGGTCCAGGCCGTCTGGTCGCTCTTGAAACCCATGTGCCGCTTCAGTTCCAGGGCCGACACGCCGCCCTTGCTGGCGAGGAACCAGTAGATGGCGAGGAACCAAGTCGACAGCGGCGATTTGGTCTGCTCGAACACGGTGCCGGCGAGCAGCGCGTGCTGGCTTCCGCAGGCTGAGCATTCGTACGAGAGCCGCGTCTCGAGCCGGTAGCAGCGCGTGCCCGCGCACGCTCGACACCGAAACCCGTCCGGCCATTTGAGTTTGAACAGATGATCCCGACACGCGTCCTCGCTGCCGAAGCGGCGAATGAAGCTCGGCAGGTCCGTCGGCAGATCGCTCGCCAGCATGCAACGCACTCCTCACGGATCGATGCATGTTCCTTATATGTTCCGATTGCCGTTGGCAAGATGTTCCTGCAGGTAGTGGAAGGGCATTTTACGCAAAATTCCAGCTGTGCAACACGCCCGCCGCATTCAGGGACGCGTGTTGCGCTTCAAGTCTGCCTGATCGTCCCACATCAGGAAGTCGGGGCCAAGGCTCTTGATGTCGGGCGCGCCCATGTTGCCCATGACGAGATCGACCTCGTTCTTCATGATGCTGAGCGCGGTGCCGGCCATCGCCTCGCCACCGGCAGCGACGCCGTAGAGCGTCATGCGGCCGACGAAGCAGTATTTGGCGCCGAGGCACATGGCGGTGACAACGTCGGAACCGCGGCGGATGCCGCTGTCGAGCATCAACGTCATCTTGTCGCCGACGGCGTCACGAATCGCGGGCAGAACCTCGATTGGCGAGGGCGCACGGTCGAGCTGGCGGCCGCCGTGGTTGGAGACCATCAAACCGTCGACGCCCATCCTGGCGGCACGTTCCGCATCGGCCGGATGCATGACGCCTTTCAGAACCATCTTCCTCGGCCAGGCCTCGCGAAAACGGGCGATGTCATCCCAGTCGAGGGGCGGCGCCGTCTGCGTGTTCTGGAAGGTGGCGACGCGCTCGGGATCGTTGTCCGCGCCAGGCCCCGCGTACCTCGCCCAGTTCGAGAGCAATGGCGTCGAGGTGCCGTACTTCATGCGGACCGGAAGGTGCTCGGCGATCCATGCGGGATGCGTGATCGACTCCATCATGGTCTTCATCGGCATGCGCATCGGCCGCTTGAAGCCGTTGCGCTTGTTACGCTCGCGATTGGAATGCACAGGCACGTCGACAGTGACGACCAGCGTCGACAGCCCCGCGTCCTTGGTGCGACGGATCATGTCCATCGAGATCGACTTATCCTTAGCTGCGTACATCTGGTACCAGCCGTGCTCGGGCGCGACGCGCGCGAGGTTCTCGATCGTGTCGGTCGAGGCGCCTGACATGATGAAGGGCACGTTGGCCTTGCGCGCAGCCGCGGCGAGCATCATGTCGGCACCGGGACGGAAAAGCGCCGCGCCGCCAGTCGGCGCGATGCCGACGGGCTGCGAGTACGTGCGCCCGAACAGCTCCGTCGTCTGCGTGCGCTTCGACACGTCGACCATGTACTTCGGCACGATGCGATGCCGCTCGAAGCCCGCCCGGTTGCGGTCGAGGCCGAGTTCGTCGTCGAGACCACCCTCGATGAAGTCGAAGGCGATCTTCGGCAGCCGGCGCTTGGCGAGCTTGCGGAGGTCGTCGTAGTTGATCGGCGTCATGGGCTGATGTCCCCGTTGTCGATGTCCGGACAGGAAAGTGCCGTCCTTGCGCGCCGGGATCAAGGGGTTTGTTTGGCGGTACGCCCTGATATCGGCTATCAGCATGAACGTCGCGGAAGCCTTCAAGCTGCCACGTGCGCCTGCTTGAAGACGGGCCGCGCGATCCGGCGACCCTGACATGGGCGCCGAAGCGATGAAACAAAGGGAGCGAGAGAATGCCGAACTTGAAGCTGATCGGTCTGAAGCTCATTGGGGCCGCTCTGGTTGCAGGTCTTGGATTTGCAACCGTCGCGCAGGCCGACGTGCTGGACGACATCAAGAAGCGTGGCAAGCTGATCGTCGGCGTCAAGGCCGATTACAAGCCGTTCGGCTTCCGCGAGCCCTCGGGCAAGATCGTCGGCCTCGAGCCGGATCTGGCGGCGGACGTGGCGAAGAAGCTCGGCGTCGAGTTGGAACTGGTGCCGGTTGTATCCGCCAACCGCATGGAGTTCCTCAATCAGGGCAAGATCGACCTGATGATCGCGACCATGTCGGACAAGCCCGAGCGCCGCAAGGTCGTTCAGGTGATCGAGCCGCTCTATTACTCCGACGCCGTCAACGTGCTGATGAAGAAGGACGCCGGCATCAAGTCCTGGGACGAGCTGAAGGGCAAGAAGCTCTGCGGCACTACGGGCGCGTTCTACAACAAGGACGTGGCGCAGAAGTACGGCGCCGAGATCGTCTCGTTCGACGGCTCCGATAAGCCGCTGCTCGCTCTGAAGAACGGCGACTGCGTCGGCTATCTCTACGACCAGACGTTCGTCGTCGGCAAGCTGTCCGATGACGAGTGGAAGGGCGGCTTCGGCATGCCTCTGCCTGGCATCATGGAAGCCGCCTGGGCGATCGCGGTGAAGACCGGCGAGGCGGGCTTCCAGAAACTTCTGGAAGACATGCACAAGGACTGGATGAAGTCTGGCCGCATCGTCGAGCTGGAGAAGAAGTGGGGCGTGCCCCCGACCGACTACGCCAAGCGCACACACGAAGCCGCGAAGAAGTGAGCAGCTGAGTTGGGCGAAGCGTACCGTTTTACTTGCTGAATGACAGGAGGGGCGGCAAAGTCGGGCTGCCCCTTTCCATTTCGTCTTGAAGGACCCCCCCATGGCCCACGGCGACGCCAAAGTCTCACCCTTCGCTCCGGCAAAAATCGCCGAGGTTCCGGCTATCGACGGCGTCCGCTTCGCCGCGTGTGAGGCCGGCATCAAATACAAGAACCGCAAGGATCTGATGCTCGCGGTGTTCGACGCCGGCACCACGGCGGCCGGCGTGCTGACGCAATCGAAGACGTGCTCGGCGCCGGTACTGTGGTGCCGGCAGAGCCTCAAATCGGGGCAGGCGCGCGCGCTCGTCGTCAACTCGGGCAACGCCAACGCCTTCACCGGCAAGAAGGGCGTCGACGCGGTCGAGATCACCGCGGAATTCGCGGGCAAGGCCACCGGCGCGCCGAAGAACGAGATTTATCTGGCGTCCACAGGCGTCATCGGCGAGCCGCTGGAGGCCGGCAAGTTCGCGCACCTGCTCGAAGGGCTCGCCAAGTCCGCCAAGGCCGACGCCTGGGCCGACACCGCGCGCGCCATCATGACCACGGACACCTACCCCAAGCTCGCGACGCGCAAGGCCAAGATCGGCGGCGTCGAGGTGACGATCAACGGCTTCTGCAAGGGTGCCGGCATGATCGCGCCGGACATGGCGACGATGCTGTGTTTCCTGTTCACGGACGCGGCGGTCGGCTCAGCCGCGTTGCAGTCGATCGTGGCGTCCGGCGCGCAGACGACGTTCAACTGCATGACGGTCGACGGCGACACCTCCACCAGCGACACGCTGTTGATGTTCGCCACGGGCGCGGCCACGAAGCGCGGGCAGAAGCTGATCGAGAAGGCGGGCGATCCCGCGCTGGCCGAGTTCCAAAAGGCCACGCACGACCTGATGCGCGAACTTGCGATCATGGTGGCCAAGGACGGCGAGGGCGTCTCGAAGTTCGTCACGCTCGAGATCGAGGGCGCCGAGAACGACAAGGCGGCGCGCACGATCGGCATGTCGATCGCCAACTCGCCGCTGGTGAAAACGGCGATCGCGGGTGGCGATCCGAACTGGGGCCGCATCGTCATGGCCGTCGGCAAGGCCGGCGAGGCGGCGGACCGCGACAAGCTCTCGATCTGGTTCGGGGCTAAAGTCGTCGCCGAGAAGGGCATGCGGGCGGCGAGCTACGACGAGAAGGCGTTCGCGCAATACTTCGCCGGCCGCGAGATCGTGATCCGCGTCGACGTCGGCGCCGGCGGCAAGGGCAAGTCGACGATCTGGACGTGCGACCTGACGCACGATTACATCTCGATCAACGCGGATTATCGGAGTTGAGTGAGGCGTCGGTCGGAGTGAACGGGCCGAGGCGCCAAGAGCCAAGTGCGGCGCTCACCCCGGAAGGCGGTTCATAACTTTGCACCGCCACGAGTCCCAAGGTGTCAGCTAAAGCCAAACACCAACTCGCCGTCGCCACGCGCCGTTGGCATCATGCCGGTGGCGTGTCTCCGACACGACGGGCAACCGAAGGCGCCACTTGAAAGGCGCCACTTGAGAAGTCGTGATCGCAATGTGATTCCGCCCAATCGGCTGTCATGCTACGTCTGTTGTGCCATACAGGGAGCAACGTCTCTCGGCCGAAAAACCTGGGGTGCTCCAACGTGACTGTAGACACCGGCCTCAAGGCCGTGCCGACGATCCACGCTAAATTCGCCGATCCCGACCGGACGGCCAAAGGCGAGCCCCGGGCGAGTGTTCCCCTGAAGCGTATCGAAACGCTTTGGTTCAACACCGGCACGCTCTGCAACATCACCTGCGTCAACTGCTACATCGAATCGAGCCCGATCAACGACCGGCTGGTTTATCTTTCGGCCGCTGATGTTCGTGCGTTCATCGATGAATTGGACGACGAGAAGGTGGGCCCCCGAGAGATCGGCTTCACCGGCGGCGAGCCGTTCATGAACCCGGATATCCTGGTCATGCTCGATTACGCGCTCGGGCGCGGTCACCAAGTCCTGGTGCTGACCAACGCCATGCAACCGATGCAGCGGCCGGCGATCAAGAAGGGCCTGCTCGCGCTCAAGCGCCGCCATGGCGACGGACTGCGGGTCCGCGTCAGCCTCGACCATTACACGGCCGCGTTGCATGAGGCAGAGCGTGGGCCGAAGACGTTCGCGAAGACTGTTGCAGGCCTCGACTGGCTGTCGGCACACGGCTTCCATATGGCAATTGCCGGCCGCACCTGCTGGAACGAGCCGGAGGTCATGGAGCGGCAAGGTTACGAACACCTGATCCGCGAACGCGGCTGGCTGATCGACCCGGGCGACCCCAAGGCCCTCATGCTGCTGCCCGAGATGGACGGCAGCAACGAGGTGCCCGAGATTACCACCGCCTGCTGGGGCATTCTCGGCCTGAAGCCCACTGACATGATGTGCGCGACGAGCCGCATGATCGTGAGGCGCAAGGGCGAGGCCAAGGCGACCGTACTGCCGTGCACGCTGCTGCCCTATGATCGAGCCTTCGAGATGGGGCCGACGCTCGAGGCTGCAGCGGTTGCCGATGGCGGCATGTTCACGAAGGGCGCTGTCAAACTGTGCCACATCAACTGTGCCAAGTTCTGCGTCCTCGGCGGCGGCAGCTGTTCTTGACGGCGGCGCGACGCCCATTAAGCTCTCGCTATGGATGAGGGGTCCCGACAGCAGCGCCGGAAGGTGCAACGCGAGCAGATGAAGACCGGCAAGGCCGTCATGGACGGCGGCCTTGCACCCGAGCCGCGCCGGGCGGACGTGATCGCTGTTGCGCTGGTTCTCAAGGCCAAGCTCGCCCAGCGCGGCAACGATCACCGCGCCAGCGAGGCAGCGGGGCTGGCGCAAGCGCTCAACGAAACATCGCTGAAGGCGCGGCCGGAACGGCTCGCCGTCGCATGTAAGAAGGGCTGCAGCTATTGCTGCTACGGCTTCGTCGGCATCCTGCCGCCCGAGGTGTTTCGTCTGGCTGATGCAGTGCGTGCCGGCCGCAGCGGCGGCATTGACGCGGCAGCTGTACGGGCGCGCGCGGCACCGCTTGCGGGGCTCGGTCCCGACGCGCGCGTTGGGCGCAAGCTGGCGTGTCCGCTGCTCGACCTGGACGGCGCATGCAGCGTTTACACCGACCGTCCGCTGGTCTGCCGGCAGGCGACCTCACTGGCATTGCCTGCGTGCATCGAGGAGTTCGAAGGCGTTGATCGCGACGGCCGGATCGAAGTGTCGACGATGTACCTCGCTCACTCCGGCAACGCGCACATCGTGCTGCTGGCGGCAATGGCGGCGGTCGGCCTGCCGACCGAGGCCTTCGAGCTTTCAGCCGCGCTCTCGGTGGCACTTGCCGACCCGCTCGCCGAACGCCGCTGGCTTGCAGGCGAGGACGTTTTCGGAGCACTCCCCCGCAATGTCAAAAGGGAAACCGTCGTCGATCAGGTCGCGCAGAATATAGCGGTGGCGTTACGCGGGTGAGCCCGTCGTCGCTCACTTCGTCTCCTCGAACAGCTCGCGGCCGATGAGCATGCGGCGGATTTCGCTGGTGCCGGCGCCGATTTCGTAGAGCTTGGCGTCGCGCAGCAACCGGCCGGTCGGGTAATCGTTGATATAGCCGTTGCCACCGAGGATCTGGATCGAGTCGAGCGCGAGCTTGGTTGCTTTTTCGGCCGCAAAAAGGATCGCACCCGCAGCGTCCTTGCGCGTCGTCTCGCCACGGTCGCAGGATTTGGCAACGGCATAAACGTAGGCCTTGGCCGCATTCATTTCCGTGTACATATCGGCGACCTTGGCCTGGATCAACTGGAACGTGCCGATCGGCTGGCCGAACTGTTTTCTCTCGTGGATGTAGGGAACGACCACATCCATCGCCGCCTGCATGATGCCGAGGGGACCTGCCGCGAGCACGCTGCGCTCATAGTCGAGGCCCGACATCAGCACGTTGACGCCCTTGCCGACGGCCCCGATGACGTTCTCGGCGGGCACCTCGCAATCCTCGAACACCAGCTCGCCCGTAGACGAGCCGCGCATGCCAAGCTTGTCGAGCTTTTGCGCGACCTTGAAGCCCTTGAACGAGGTCTCGACCAGGAACGCCGTGATGCCGCGCGATCCGGCTGCCGGATCGGTCTTGGCGTAGACCACGATCACCTGCGCATCCGGCGCGTTCGTGATCCACATCTTGGTGCCGTTGAGGACGTAGCGGTCGCCCTTCTTGTCGGCGCGCAACTGCATG
>JANLQP010000336.1:0-44687 GCA_031367895.1 Hyphomicrobiales bacterium | reverse complement strand
TTCGCCGCTGCCCGCGCCATCCGGCCGGCTCCCTGCAGGGGAGTCGGATGGCGCAAAGTAAAAGCGATACCGGCGCCTGGCTGGTCGATGACAGGTCGAACATTTTGCTCGCCGGTATGAGATCTATCGGGAATTACCTTTCGAGCCTGCCCCTCCCAACGAGGAAAGCCGTGATGCCCAATTCGCACGGAGCCGGTCGTGGTTTGCTGTCGCCTACTACGGAAGCGGCAATATTGGTGACGGTTATCGTTTCCGCGCTGTATCTCGGCCACTCGGTCTTCGTCCCTCTGGCGTTGGCCGTACTCTTGAGCTTCGTCCTCAGCCCACCCGTCGTGTGGCTCCGCAAGTTGCACCTGCCGCGGCCGGTCGCGGTTGCGGTGGTCGTCGTTGTTACCGTCTTCACGGTTGGCTCCCTCGGATTGGCGTTGGCTCGGCAAGTTGGCGATCTCGGCAACGACCTGCCAAGGTATGAATCGACACTGCGTGAAAAACTCAAGACACTGCGCACCGGATTTGCGCAGTCGAGCCTCGTCGATCGGGCGACCGCAACGCTCAATGAATTGAGCAAAGAACTCGAATCGCGTGGCGGAAGCGCTGCAACCCCTGCACCACCTGCGACGCGAGACGCTGGACGCCCCATTCCCGTCGAAGTGCACGCGCCACCCGAACGGCCGCTCGACACGTTGCAAAGGATCGTCGCTGCTCTTCTCAATCCGCTGACGACGACAGGCGTCGTTTTGTTGTTGGTCATCTTCATTCTGTTGCAGCGCGAGGATCTCCGCGACCGTGTGATCCGATTGGCGGGCGCTGGCGACATCGAGACAACCACGACGGCCTTGAACGATGCCGCGGATCGCCTGAGCCGGCTCTTTCTCGTACAGAGTGCGATGAACGCGGGGTATGGTATCGCGATTGGCTTGGGTTTGTGGGCGCTTGGCGTGCCGAGCCCTGCGCTTTGGGGCGTGCTGGCGGCGTTGATGCGCTTTGTGCCCTATATCGGTGCTATTCTTGCGGCGGTGTTTCCGGTGCTCCTCGCCGCAGCCGTCGATCCGGGCTGGTCGATGGCCTTGTCGGTTCTTGCCCTGTATCTCGTGATCGAACCTGCGGTCGGGCATTTCCTCGAACCCTGGGCGCAAGGCCAGTCGACTGGACTTTCGCCGCTGGCGATCGTCGTCTCGACAATCTTCTGGACGGCCTTGTGGGGCCCCATCGGCTTGCTGCTGGCGACGCCGCTGACGATGTGTCTCGTTGTTCTTGGACGCCACGTCGAGGGCCTTGCGTTTCTCGATGTCGTGCTCGGCGACCAACCGGCATTGTCACCTCCAGAGATCTTCTACCAGAGGCTGCTCGCGGGTTCGACGGCGGAGGCCGCTGAACAGGCCGAAAAAATGATCGGCGATGGATCGCTCGCGGCCTATTTCGACGACGTCGCCATTCCCGGGTTGCGGCTCGCTGCCAACGATCGCCATCGGGGGATCATCGATGATGCGCGCATGCTGGATCTGCTTGAGGGAACGCAAGGACTGCTCGAAGATGTGGGCGAGCCAGAGAGTACAAAAGTGTCCGCGGTCAATGGCACCGACACGGCAGCGGCGCCTGAGGTAGAACCCACGAACGTGCAGCTCGACAGCGCCTGGCGGGGCCCGGAGCCGCGCGTCCTCTGCCTGGGAATTCGCTCGCCTCTCGATACGGCTGCCGCCGCGATGCTGGCACAGGCAATTCGGCAAAACGGCATATCGGCGCAGGCGGTCGTCGCAGCGCAGGCCTCCGAAATCGATCTTTCGCGCGTCAGGATCGTTTGGCTCTCAGCGCTCGATGCGGCGCATTCGAACGCGCATATCCGGTACATCGTCCGCCGGCTTCGTCGATTGAAACCCGATCTCATTTTTTGCGGCGCGTTCTGGGATGGGTCTGATGCCAAAGCCGTTATCGAGGAGGCTCACATTGCCTCGGTCTCATCCACAGTCGCAGCTGCCGTGCAGTCGACGATCGAGAGGGCCCAGGCCATCGTCACGCCGGCAGTGCCAACGACGTCCCGAGACAATCAGGGCTCCACGCCGGCCGCAGTCGGTCTTCCATCGCGGTAACCTGCAGGTAGCACCTACGTTGACATATGCGTGCATGGGAACCGGAGACGGCACCGCGCGTTAACTTTCCAGGCGATGGTCGCCATGAAGGAGAAGCGTTACATGGACAACAATAAGCACCAAGGTCAGCAAGTACAGCAGGATCCGAAGCGCAATCCGCAGGGCACTGATCAGGACAAGGACAAGGGCCAGAACCAGCAGCGTCAGGGCCAGCACGACATGCCGAAGCCGGGCAAGAGCCGCGACGACAACGAGACGTCCGATAAGACCGATCGTGGTGGGCGCGGCGAAAAACATTCGGACCGGACCTGAGTAGCAAGCGAGGGCGGTGCGTCTCGTGGTCAATCCGGGGCGCATCGCCGTTTGTGGAGGAAGCCATGGCACTATTCATCACGGGGGAAGCGAACACACCGGGTCCCCGACATTCGGTCCAGGATCCGCCGCCGAGACCCGGCGATCCCCCCCTGCCAGGGCCGAATGATCCGATTCCGCCGGCGCAGGAGCCTAATCTACCGCCACCGAAAGAAGATCCGCCGCTGCCGCCGCCAGCCTCCGAGTGCGTGGACTAGGTTAATTGCTCCCACGAGCGCACGCAGAACGAATTCTGGCAGAGCTGGCTTCTCGATGACGGATATGTCGGAGTCAGGATTTCGCGAGGATTGCAGCCGACTCCCCTGTGTGCATGATACAGGCAATGCGGCGGTCGCTCAGGCGCTGGAATGACGTCAGTGACGAGATCGTCTTGAAGACGCAGATCAAGAATGGCTCCATGCAGCGGTTCGCTCGAGGCAAAGCGGGTAGCATAGGCGAGGCAGTGTGCCGGGCCGACGCCAAGCCCCTGCCACACCCTGATCGCCGATTCGAGATCCAGGGCGATCAAAGGCTCGTCCTCCACGATCAAAATCCTCTTGTCGAGCAGCACAGCAGCCCTCGTTCGTCATTGGGACGTTCGCAATTCGGCCTGTGGTTGGCATGCTTTGTTGCGAATCATAGCGTTTTGCAATCGTATTGCAGCCGCGCCGAACCGGCGCACGCTACTTGGAGTACACTGTGAGCGTTATGTTCCACTGCGGCGTGATGGGTGGTTCTCCCCCTACCACCTGCTACCTGCTACTTCGCAGGCTTGTCCGAAGAATTGGACTGAGGTTTATTGTCGTGCTCAAGGCAATACAACGTGAGCAGAAGCAGATGCGGTAAGACGAGTAACAGAAGCGTGGTCGTAAACATTTCGACCTCCTATGTCGATTTCTACTTAAAGGAAACGCGCCAGTGAGGTGATAGTTTCCAAATTGCGCTTGTAACTCGGGAGGCCGTCTGAGTGCTGCAAACTTCAAATCGCGGTACGACATCGCTGGGCCGGCCTGTCGCGTTGAAGCTCGGCATACTCGTGCTCAGCGTTCTATTGCCGGCAATCCTGTTGACCAGCATCCTATTGTGGCGAGTCAGTCAACTCGACGGCATCCGAGCCAATCAGCAGGCATTGCAACTGGCGCGCAGTGTGGCCGTCGATCTCGATCGGGAGATCGACGGCAGTATCGAGACGCTCCTCGCGCTGGCGACATCACCCGCGTTAAAACGCGATGATTTGGCAATGTTCCACGCTCAAGCCCGGGAAACGTTGAGTTTCCGGCGCTTGAATGCCCTGTTGAAGACGCCGGATGGTCAGCAGCTGATGAATACACGCTTGCCCTTCGGTTCTAGTCTCCCCCGACAGGTGCTGGCAGACTATGACCGCGATGTGCTCATAAGTCGAAAGCCAGCCATATCTGTTTTGCTGATGGGCAGTATCACCCGAACGTGGGTGGTTGGGCTGAGCGTCCCGGTCGTGATCGATGATCAGGTACGCTACATTCTGACGATGTCGATCGATCCGGAGCACATTCAAAAGATAATCGCCCAAGCGCCTCGCGACCCCGAGTGGGTCATTGCCATATCCGATTCGACTGGCCGTCTGATCGCGCGGAGCGACGAACACGCGAGTTACGTCGGGCGAATCGATCATCCGGACGTGAAAACTTGGAGTGCGCCTCCCGAGGGTATTCACCGGACGCCATCGTTGGATGGGTCAGGCGTTTTGCGCGGTTATCGCTGGTCCACGACTTCGGGCTGGCTTACCGCCGCTTTTGTTCCGACCACCGTCATTGATGCGCCGCTGCGTCGGGTTTGGGAGGCCTTCGCAATTTTGGCCATCGCGCTGATGACGGCAGTGGTTCCCTTGACGCTTCAACTCGGCCGCCAGATCGCTGCCCCGATCGAGGCAGCCGCGTCCGATGCGCGCCGCCTCGGTCAAGGCCAGTTGATCGACGCGAAGAGCTCATACCTGCTGGAAGCCAACGAGTTGTCAAACGCTCTTGCGACGGCCTCCGCCGAGCTTCGCGACCGCACCCGGGCGCTGACCGCCAATGAACGGCGGTTCCGAAGCGTGTTCGAACAGTCGGCGGTCGGCTTCGAACAGGTTGATCTCGACGGGCGCATGCTCGGGGTCAACGAACGGCTCTGCAAGTTGCTGGGCTACACGCGCGAGGAATGCCAGACAAAGACGTTCAAGACCCTGACGCATCCCGAAGACTTTACCGCCGAGGAATCGCTGATTTCGCAATTGCTCAAGCGAGAACGGGACCATTACACGCTCGAGAAGCGGATGATCTCCAAATCAGGCGAACCGGTTTGGGTTCGCGTCACGTCGGCATTGGTTCGTGATGATGAGGGGCATGCACTGCATCGCGCTTCCGTCGTCGAGGATGTCACCGAGCGTCGCCGGGTACGTGCCGAGGCGGCGCGCCTTGCCGCCATCGTCCAGGCCTCCCGGGATGCCATGATCAGCACCAGTCTCGAGGGGACGATCGAGACCTGGAACCCGGGGGCAGAAGCCCTGTTCGGTTATACACGAGACGAAGCGGCCGGCCAGTCGTTGGAGATGCTCGTGCCGGAATCGCGCAAGCACGAATTGCGGGAAAAGCTCAGCGCGGTATCTCGCGGCAAAAACATCAAGCTCGACACAGTACGGCTCCACAAGGATGGCACCGCGATCGACGTGTCATCGACGGCCGCGCCTATTACTGCCCACGGTGTCATTGAGTCGGTCAGCGTCATCATGGAGGATATCCGCGAGCGCAAAGCGCGGGAAGCCCAGGTCGTGCTCCTCAACCGCGAGCTGGCCCACCGCGTGAAGAATACGCTTGCCGTCATTCAATCGATCGCCAACCAGACGATGCGCTCGACACCTGCACCCGAGGCGTTCCGCATGGCGTTCCAGGGGCGGTTGCAGTCGCTCGCTGGCGCGAACGACTTGTTGATGCTGACGGGTTGGCGCGGGACCGAACTCGGTGAATTTATCGATCGGCAACTGGCGCCACTCATGCCGCGCACATCGCGCCAACTCATTAAGAACGGGCCAGAGGTCCTTTTGCCTGCGGATTTGTCGATTCCTTTGGGGCTTGCCTTGAATGAACTCGGCACCAACGCCATCAAGTACGGTGCCTGGTCGACGCACGCGGGGGCAGTGCATCTCACATGGACTGTCCGAGCACAATCAGGCGAAACGCATCTGGTCATGACGTGGAAAGAGGCGGGTGGACCTGCCGTCACGCCTCCGGTCCGGCGTGGTTTCGGCACGACAATCATCGAGCGCGGAATCCCGAATGCCGAGATTGCGCGCACATTCGCGCCGTCAGGCATGATCTGTACGATTGATCTGCAGTTTCCGTGCTGATTGCAACGGTTGTCAAGGTGCCTGCCAGCTTGACAACCGCATTTTCACTGCACGCTATTTGATAGATTTCCGCGCCGACTTGACGCGGATAAAAACCGTCGCTGCACCGGGGAGTTGCAGCGACGGTTTTCAGTAGCCACTTCTGTTTCCGCGGCTATGCCGCCTGCTTTGTGTCAGCCCGTTCATTGATTTGCGCCGACACTTTCGACAGCTTCTGATCGGCGGCCTTCTCTTCGTCGAGCGTCGCCTGCAGGAGCTTCACCGCTTCCGGCATCCGCATCTGCTTTGCCCAGGCGACGAGGGTGCCGTAGCGCGCCATCTCATAATGCTCGACGGCCTGCGCATCAGCAAGGATTGCAGCGTTCCGAGTGTTGTCATTTTCCGTTTCGGCCATCGCGTCGGTGGCTTCCTGGATGATGCCCTCGATTGCGAGGCATTTCTTCGCTTTCGCCTTGCTGCCGGCGATCTGGAAAACCTCTTCCAGACGTTCGACCTGACCCTTGGTTTCCTCGAGATGTGTCTCGAGCAACTTTGCCAGTTCCGGCGATTTCGCCTTTTTGACCATTGTCGGCAAAGCTTTCACGATGCTTTTCTCGGCGTAATAGACGTCCTGAAGAAGATCGAGAAACAGGTCATTCAAGGTACGCATGATATATTCTCCTCGTCGATTACTGATGTGTGAGCGCTGGATTATGGGTATGGGCGGCGCATGCGCTCGATTTCTTCCTGGGTCGGCCGATGCTCTGGGGCCTTGGGATCGAACTGTTTCCAACCAGACTGCTGGTATTCGTTGCGCCGCGCCGCCGGATCGACGGGCTCATGTCGCGCCATGATCGCATCAACGTTTGGCAGATCGGATTTGACCGTGACGAGCGTGCCGCCGCGCCGAACAGATTCAGCGTAAGTGTGTGCGTCGGTCTCGGGAACTCCGGACCCGACGAGAGCGCCAATCACCCCACCGGTTGCTGTTCCAGCCACCGCTCCGAGTGCTGTCGCCGCCAACCAGCCGGCGGCAACGACTGGACCAAGCCCGGGGATCGCCATCAAGCCGAGGCCGGCGAGGAGACCCGCGCCGCCGCCGACCGCTGCTCCGACGCCCGCGCCCGTCGATACCGGATTGGACTCTTCCTGAGCGTATTGAGCGCTCACGTGGCGATTCGCCATGATGCTGATGTCCTGCGCGGGGACGCCGGCCGCTTCGAGGTCGCGAACGACCTGCTCAGCGCGGGGATAGCTGTCGTAAACATTGCTGTGTGTCTGCATTTGAAATACTCCAGAATTGGATTGGCGAGGGATTTCGATCGGGACTAGTTGACGACCACGTTGCCCTTGTAGTCGACGCCGACCTTGACGGTTTTGCCTGCGTCCGTGGCGGTCCCGCGCCAAACGCCCTGGTCGTCTTTCTTCAGCTCGGAAATGACTCCGAGGCCTGCCGCAAGAATGCGGTCTTTCGCCTGCGCTTCGGTGAAACTGTTGGCGCCGGCCAATGGTGCGCCGGAGTCGAGTGCGGCTCGGTTGAAAAGGCCGGCCTTGCAGTGCTCGAGAAATGCCGGCTCTGTCATCTGGCCGCCGTCGATCGTCTTGTTCGCCACACGAAGCGAAGCAAAGTAGCGCGGAGCATCGGCTTCGGTGATGGTCGCAGCGCCCTTCGCGTTCGCGCGACGCCATTCCGCCGTACACTCGGCATCCGTCAAGGCCAGCGCAGCGTTGGATCCGATCATCAGCACAGCAAAGGCGCTCGCGAGGGATAATCTCGAAATCATAGTCCACTCCTGTGTCAGAGCAGCAACGCTGTGGCAGCGAATGACTGCGGCGTTCCGCGATTTATTGATGTTGTGACAACGCTGCAGACGCGTCGGAGTTCCGCCTATCGGCGAAATCGCAATGTCGGCACGGCTACCGCGAGAATCCTGATTTCGTTGCAGGTTGTGGGAACTCACACCTCAGCGGTGGCGTTTGGTTCTTGTTGCTTCGCCATCAAAGAGGCCTGCATGTTCGTACAGCTCAACCCGCCGCTGCCTGTCACCGTCGAGGACAAAGGCGCTGGCTATGCGATCGCGGTGATCGATTATGGACAGGAGCATAATTTGATCTGGGTGACTGCTATAAGCGAAACCGGTGAAATCTGGTGTGCGCCCAATCCGCGTGTTCGCTTGCAGCCCAATTGGACGATGAGCCGGGCGGCCGTATCAGCTCTCAACGGTACAGCTCACACAAAATAGCGCTGCTTGCGCAGCAAGTGCGGCAGCTCATCACGGCACCGGAGATTGCTCTGCGAAGCCTGGACATGCGGATAAGTATGGCCCCGGCATCGAACAATGGCGTAACCGACCCCGGGAATGGCGGTGCGGTTACTGCAACCGTCGGCTCGGTCGGTCGTGCAGAAATTTGGCCTGCGCAAGCAATGCCCGGCCAAGTGAAACTGCATCGCCAGGGACCAAACCGTACGGCGTTTCATCTTCGAAACGCAGAAGGACAACGCTTTCGTACTTTCCGGCTCCAACGGCGAATCCATCCGGCCTCTTGGTCAATGCGCCGGGCAGCGACGACGTCTTCATTGCAAAATCGCGTAATACATCCGACAGCGCCGCCGACAGTTCGGCGGTGAGTGAAAGGGTCTGCGTGTTTCCCGAAGCATCAGCGAGCGCAATCTCGAGCCGCTGTCCTTCGCGCGAACCAGCCGATTGCGGCAGCGCCGCGGTTTGCGTCAGCGCCGTCGCGGCAAATGTGTCTGGCATGGTCCCTCACCCGGTCGCAGTCGAGGGAGTATAGCCATGAGCCGTGCGATCTCCTGTCGCTTGCGGGCAACAGGGGAAAAGTCTCTTGATGAGCGAGCCCAGCCAAAACCGGGCTCGCAACCGGTGGTCACATTACAAACCTAGTGACCAGGTATCGACTTCTTCTTTTGCCTTGTCCTTCGCGTAGCCGTAGCGCTGCTGCAACAGCCCCTCGAGCTGATCACGCTGGCCGTTGATCTTGGTCAGATCGTCGTCCGTGAGCTGGCCCCACTTTTCCTTGGCCTGGCCAGTGAACTGCTTCCAATTGCCTTCGATGCGATCCCAATTCATTGTTCACTCCTGATCTAGAGCACGAGGCTTCCGTGAGCCTCGCTGATCAACGCAGCAGACGGTATGGGGTTCCACACGTGATGATGGTTGGGGCGGTGGTCATGCCAAGACTCATGCCGGGCCGCGTCTGCTGCACCAGTTGATGTTTTTGCGAGGAGATAGAGACATGTCATGCTCGCGGAACCCGAGCGACCGCAGGCGTCCTTTTTATGTTCGACAGGAGAACAGAATGCATGAACTTTTCCGGCGCGTCAGCGAAACGACGGCCCACACCGTCGGCACGCCGTCCGCGTTTTTGTTGGCACTCGCAACAGTTGCCCTGTGGGCGTTGACCGGTCCGCTGTTTGCCTATTCCGATACGTGGCAGTTGGTTATCAATACCAGCACGACGATTATTACGTTTCTGATCGTATTTCTCATCCAGAGCACTCAAAATCGGGACACGCGGATCTTGAATTTGAAGCTCGATGAACTATTGCGCGGCGTGCAGGACGCGCGCACCGGGTTCGTTGGATTGAATGATTTGTCCGATGACGATCTGGAACACGTGCATGCACAGTTCACGACCCTCGGCCGTCGCTTCGCGCCGTTGATCAGCGATGACATCGAGGCTATCGAACGCGAATTACACGAACGCCGTCGTCGCGCTGGCGACGAGAGTTAAGTCCGTCGCTCTTGCGTCCGAAAGCGCCCGGCACCAACCAACCGGGATCGTGTGTAACCTCGCGATGGAGATCGACACCGCCGCTGCAGATGACCGGGCACCGCCAATGGCGGCGGTGCCCGGTCTTCAATCAGATCCGTTTGCGATGTCAGTGCAGAAAGCCCAAGACGTGCATACCGATAATGACCACGATTGGCACACCCGCGGACCAAAGAATCAAATCGCGCATAGTTTCCTCCTTAAGGTTAGTTCCAGATTGACGATCCTGGTGCGTGATTGGCGAAGCCCGCCCACACCGTACCCGCGTCGCGATGGTGCCCGCCGACCGTTGCCCCCCACCACGCCGCCGCCGCACCGAGGAGCAGGGTTGCCGCAGTTATGAAGCCGAGCATCACAGCCGTTTTGCGGGCACGGTTGGTCATGTCCTTCAACAGCGCTATGGCGTCGTCCACACGCTTCGAGGCTTCCGGTTGGGCGAGGCCAGTGCGTGCGACGACAACCTCGGTGAGATACGTGTGGTCGGCGGGGGCAATCGCCGTTCGCCCTGGCAAGCTCGATAACAAGCGCGCAATCTCACCCCGAACACCGTCCGTTCGAGGGTCTGTCGTGGGACGCGTGCTTCTCAACAAGAAATCGGTTGCGATGCTGGTCGGATCCAGCGTCCGTGCCGAGGACGCACCGGGCTCAAGCCCGCCTCGCGCCAATGAAGCAGCCACGAGTGCGCCAACGATTGCACTCGTCGTCACCGCCAATCCCCAAACCGCGACACCGTGGGCACCGTCGCGGAATTCAACCTCGCTTAGTGCGGCCCCGCTGCGCCGATGGCGCATGCGGCCGGCGAGGTAACCGCCCAGCCCGAACGCCCAGATATGCACCAAAATCATCCAGAAGGCGGCGCCGATAGTGACCGCAGCAACCGAGCCGCGCGTGCTTGTCCAAGGTGATACCGCGCTCAGACCGACAGCCGCACCGAACGTGAGCAAAACAAATGCGACCGCCAGCGCAACGACGGTGCCGGCAAACACCGACGCCCATTCAACATAAGAGCCGGCTGCAGCAGAACCAGCTGCATCTGCCGACGTCTCTTGCGGGGCAGTGCGTCGACTTTCGATTTCATTACGTATGACTGCAGGATCGCGTGCGTCGCTCATCTTGTCATCTCCTCAACGAAGCCCAAGGACACTCAACAGGGCCAGGACCACCACGACCAAGCCAACCAGGTAGATAATGCCGTTCATTGGAAAATCCTCCGATAGCTGCTGACGGATCAACGCGCGGTGAGCAGATTGGTTCCAATTGGCATGATCGAATCATGAGTACGCGCCGCCGGCGTATCTGCGCAGGACCCGCATTGCCACCGCGCTATATTGTCGGTGCCGATATTGCCCTTGCGCGAACTCGGTTCGTTCGGCGGCCGCACGCAGCTTGACGGTTCCCGGGATTCACAACTCCCAAGTTGGCCGACGCCGTCGAAGCACTCAGCGGCGATGAGTTGGACAACTGGCCGTTCGGCGTGATCGGCCTCGACCCGCTCCGGGCACAAGAGCAGGCCGGCTCAGGGGCAGCGTTTTTTTGTCGATGCTGCGCCGTGCATGTTGCAGTTTGTGGGAACTCACACCTCTGTGGTGGCGTTTGATTCTAGTCGCTTCGCGATCAAGGAGGCCGGCATGTTCGTACAGCTCAACCCGCCGCTGCCTGTCACCGTCGAGGACAAAGGCGCGGGCTATGCGACGAGACCGCGAAAACTCGTAGTGCCGTGTCGGATTGATCGGGACTCGAAAAATTTCGATCGGCTTGTCGGAAACCCTTATCCCCTTGCGTCCTTGGGGTCGTCCCGTCAAACACAATGAGGAGCAAACGATGACATCGAAACAGAAAATAACCCCCTGCCTGTGGTTCGACGGTAATGCCGAGGAAGCCGTCCGCTTCTATGTGTCTGTGTTCGCCAACTCGTCTGTCGATGACGAGCAGAGGGCGACGATCGACTATCCCGGCGGCAAGGAAGGCGCGGTGTTGTTGATCAAATTCACACTGGCAGGACAGGGCTATCTCGCGCTTAATGGCGGGCCGCACGACACGTTCAACGATGCGATCTCGCTCTCCGTCGACTGCGAGGATCAGGCCGAGGTCGATCGCCTCTGGAACGCATTGATCGCCGAAGGTGGCAAGCCCGTGCAGTGCGGCTGGCTCAAGGACAAGTACGGCCTCTCCTGGCAGATCGTGCCGCGTCGGCTTCCCGAGCTGCTGTCCGATCCTGACACGGCCAAAGCCAAGCGCGTGATGCAGGCGATGATGCAGATGGTCAAAATCGACGTTGCTAAACTCGAAGCGGCCGCCGCCGCCAAATGATTCCGACAATCCACGAGCCCAAAACTTCAACCATCGGAGAACAATCATGACTGGCTACACCGACCTCTTCGTCGTTCCCGTTCCCAACAAGAATATCGAGGCTTATCGCAAGGAGGCCGAGCAGTTCTTCGCCGTCTGGCGCGAGCATGGCGCGCTGTCGTGCCTCGAGGTCGAGGCCGACGACGCGCCTGCAGGCAAAGTCACATCGTTTCCGCAGAGCGTCAATTTGAAGCCTGACGAAACGGTGTTCGTCGGCATCATGACGTTCCGCTCCCGCGCGCACCGCGACGAGGTCAATGCCAAGGCGATGAAGGACCCGCGCATGGCCGGCATGAAGCCCGAAACCATGCCATTCGATGGCAAACGCATGTTCTTCGGCGGCTTCAAACCGTTCCTGGGTGAGCCAGCGGCAGCAATGCCAGCCATTCAACCCTACCTGTTCTTCCGTGGCCGCTGCGAGGAGGCGATCGACTTCTACAAGGCCGTGCTTGGCGCCGAGGTCCTGATGATGCTGCGCTTCAGGGACAATCCCGACAAGCCCGGGCCCGACAAGGTGCCTAAAGCGCTTGACGACAAGATCATGCATGCTTCGCTGCGCATCGCTGGCGCCGAGATCATGATGTCGGACGGCATGAAGTCGGGGCCACTCGACTTCCAGTGCATGTCGTTGTCGCTGTCTGTGTCGACGGCGAGCGAAGCGGATCGGGTGTTCAATGCGTTGACCAAGGACGGCACCGTGCAGATGCCTCTCGGCAAGGCGTTCTTCTCGCCGTGCTTCGGCGCCGTCGCCGACAAGTTCGGTGTATCGTGGATGATCATTGTGCAACCGAAGACCTGAGCAATCTGTCGCAACAATCCCAACGAAAGGAGCGTGTCATGTCCACAAAGATGTTCGTCAACCTGCCGGTCAAGGATCTTGCCAAGTCGATCGCGTTCTACAAGTCGCTCGGCTTTACGTTCAATCCGCAATTCACCGACGACACTGCCGGCTGCATGGTCATTTCGGAACACAACTACGCGATGCTGCTCACGCATGAAAAGTTCAAATCGTTCACGGCCAAGCCGATCCCGGATGCCCAGAAAACCACAGGTGTTCTGGTGGCATTGGCGCTCGACAGCAAACAGGCCGTGGATGACATGGTGGCGCAGGCAGTCGAGGCCGGCGGCAAGGAACCGAAACCCAAGCAGGACTACGGATTTATGGTCCAATGCACATTCGAGGACCCCGACGGCCACACCTGGGAACCGTTCTTCATGGATCCCGCGCACGTGGAGAAAAAATAGAACCGCGAACGCCGAGCAAACTTTCCACAGCACGACCCTTTGTTTCGAGCCGGTCGATCACGCCGCCGGTGGTCGGTTGGGCGAATCCAATGGCTGCAGCCAGAGACGCTTGATCGAGCCCGGGGCGCACAGCTATGATCGTCCACGCTGCACACCGATGCATGTCGAAGCTTACGAAGCTTGCCTTTGCGATCTCCGCATCGACAATCTCTTTCGATGTCTTTTGCATGCGACGGATGAGATGCTTGCCGAACGTGCGCACCCGCGCGGAAGCGGAACGGTATCCGAAGCGCAAGACAAGGAGGCCCCCCCGATGTCGACGACGCTCGGAACGCTCGAGGAATTGCCGCAGGATTACCGTGATGCCATGGTGCGTGCCGGAGTTGCGCCGCTCTGGCCGCAGATGCGCGTGCTGCTGCCGCATAACGCTCCGCGCCCGGTCACACGCGCGCATCTTTGGCGCTACGCCGACGTGAAGCCGCTGGTCCTACGCGCCGGTGAGCTGACGCCGGTCGAGAAGGCCGAGCGGCGTGTGTTGTTCCTGGTCGACCCTGGCCGCGGTGCCGGTGCCATGCAGGTGACGTCGACGATCTACGTCGGATTGCAGCTCCTGCTGCCGGGCGAAACGGCACCCGCGCACAAGCACACGCCAAGCGCTGCCCGCATCGTCGTCGAAGGCGAGGGTGCTTATACGGTCGTCGACGGCGAGAAGCTGCCAATGCTCGCCGGCGATCTGATCCTGACGCCCGGTGGGCGCTGGCACGATCACGGCCACGACGGGCGCGAGCCGGTGATCTGGCTCGATGCATTAGATTTGCCTCTGTTCGTTTATCTCGAAGGTTCCTACGCGATCGAGGCGCCGCTGCAGAAGCCGCGTAACCGGCCCGACCCCTCCGAGGTCGAGTATCGCAGTGCCGGGCTGCTGCCCGCGCGCCGCCGGGATAAGCCCGCGCCGACCTATCCGATGATGCGTTATCCCTGGACCCGCAGTGAAGCCGCGTTGCGCACGCTCGCCGAGCATTTGGACGGGACAGTGGAACTCGACTACGTCAACCCGGAAACCGGCGAGAGCTGTCTACCGGCGATGGGCTTCACGGCGATGATGCTGCGGCCGGGCAAGGCCGAACGGCCGCCGCTGCGCTCGGCGAGCGCGGTGTTCCACATCATCAGCGGCGAAGGCGTCTCGACGATCAACGGCGCGCGTCACGCCTGGACGGCGAAGGACACGATCTCGGCGCCGCCGTTCGCCGAGATCGAGCATGCAGCGAGTGGCGCCGAGGCAGCTTTCCTAGTGCGGATCCACGACGCGCCATTGCAGGAAAAGCTCGGTTACTACGAAGAGCGCGCGCGATAACCGCGAATTTGCTACGCTGGCGCCGGTACTGTTGAAGTGCAAGCGCGATCGAGTGGCGCGACAGGAAATAAAAAACAGCCATTCACTGGGAGGAACGACCATGACCGTCAATCGTAGAACACTCATGCTCGGAGCCGGGACGACACTGGCTGCCCCATTCGTCATTTCTGGTGCCCGGGCTCAGGCGCCTGTCGTCTCGTTGAAATTGCACCACTTCCTTCCGCCCGTCTCGAACGGCCACGCCAAAATGCTGGCGCCGTGGGCGAAGCAAGTCGAAGAGGACAGCCAAGGCAAGATCAAAATCGAGATTTTCCCGTCGATGCAGCTCGGCGGCACACCGCCGCAACTCTACGATCAGGCCCGCGACGGTGTCGTCGACATCGTTTGGACCCTGCCGGGCTCGACGCCGGGCCGCTTCCCGACCACGGAAGTCATGGAGCTGCCCTTCATCGTCGCACAGCGCGGCATCGTCAACGCCCGCGCGGCCCAGGAGCTTGCCGACGCGCATCTGAAAGACGAGGTCAGGGACGTCAAGGTCCTCTCCTACTGGGCGCATGATGCCGGCCACATCCACGCCAATCGCCAGGTCAAGACGATGGAGGATCTGAAGGGGCTGAAGCTTCGAAACCCGACGCGACTTGCAGGCGAGGCATTGAAGGCACTCGGCGCCACCTCGGTCGGCATGCCGGTGCCGCAGGTTCCTGAGAGCCTCGCCCAGAAAGTGATCGACGGTGCCGTTGTGCCGTGGGAGGTGGTGCCGGCGATCAAGGTGCACGAACTGGTGAAATTCCACACCGAGATAACGGGTTCGCCAGCCTTCTATGCGGCAAGTTTCTTCCTTGCCATGAACAAGGCCAAGTACGACGGCCTGCCGCCGGACCTCAAAGCCGTCATCGACAAGAACTCCGGCATGGCCTTCGCCGAGCGCGCCGGCCGAATGTGGGACACGGAGGCCGTGCGCGTGCGCGACATCGTCGCAAAGCGCGGCAACACGATCACGCAGCTCGACGCCGCCGAAAAGGCGAGATGGGTCAAGGCCACCGAGCCCGTCTATGGCGCTTGGATCGAGCAGGTCAAGGGCAAGGGGCTGGACGGCGCCAAGCTGATCGAGACGACACGCACGCTCGTGACCAAGTACGATAATGCCTGACGTCGGCCGGGCTGAGGGCAAAGCGCCCATGAGTAACGAGACGCTACCGATCGAGGCCGCAGGATCGGTCGCGCCGCCGCGGTCGGCGATCGAGCGGCTGACGAGCCACGTCGCCGATTTCGGTGGACTACTGACGCTCGCCGTCGCCCTGCTCGCGACGGCGAGCGTGCTGCTGCGGTGGCTCTTCTCGGCGCCGATCGACGGCGACTTCGAGTATGTCAAGATGGTGACGGCGGTCGCGGTGTTCACTTATCTGCCTTACACACAGGCGCGGCGGGGCAATATCATGGTCGACACGTTCACGGGCTGGTTGCCGGAGCGCGTGCGCAATGTCATCGACGCGTTCTGGGACCTCGTCTTTGCCGCCCTGCTCGGCTATCTCACCTACTGCCTGGTGCATGGCACGCTCGCCGCGATCACCAGCGGTGAAACCACGATGCAGCGTCAGATCGTGCTGTGGCCGAGCATCATGTTGTGTACGGCGCTGTCAGGGCTTCTGGTTGTGACTGCACTGGCTACGGCTCTCCGCCTGATCGCCGCCAGTGCGAACAGGAACGCCTCATGAGTGGCATCACTGTCGCTCTCGCCGGCTTTGCGCTGATGCTCGTCCTGATCGCTTTGCGCGCGCCGATCGGCCTCGCCATGCTGCTGGTCGGTTCCGGCGGATACATCCTGCTGCATCCCTCGGGCAGCCTCGCCTTCTTCGGCTACATGAAGACGAACCCCTATCACCAGTTCGCCAACTACACGTTGTCGGTGATCCCGCTGTTCATACTGATGGGCGCACTCGCCGAGCGGGCAGGCATCGCTACGGCATTGTTCAAATCGGCGGAGGGCGCCCTTGGCCGATTCCGCGGCGGCTTGGCCATGGCCGTGATCGGGGCGTGCACCGCGTTCGGCGCCATTTGCGGCTCATCCGTCGCGACCACCGCCACGTTCGGCCGGGCCGCGCTGCCAGAGCTCGAGAAATACAAGTACGATGGCGGCTTTGCAACCGGCACCATCGCGGTCGGCGGCACGCTCGGCATCCTCATTCCGCCCTCGGTGATCCTGGTCGTCTATGCGATCACCACCGAACAGAACATAGCCAAACTGTTCCAGGCGGCGCTGATCCCGGGTCTGCTCGCGGCCGTCTTCTATTGCCTGACGATCGCGCTGGTCGTGCGCCACAATCCCGCACTCGCACCAATGACGGCGAAGGCGACTGTCGAGCGCGCGCCACGTTCTATCGTGCAGATCGTGTTCGGCCTCGCGATCATCGGCGGCATCGCCGCCCAGTGGTTGCGTGGTCGCCTC
Source organism: Hyphomicrobiales bacterium (assembly GCA_031367895.1). Lineage (GTDB taxonomy): Bacteria > Pseudomonadota > Alphaproteobacteria > Rhizobiales > Hyphomicrobiaceae. The sequence goes on along the minus strand of JANLQP010000336.1, from coordinate 27,723 downwards.
GAATGGGACAACGCGCTCATCCTCGGCGTCATGGCGCTGCCGATGATGCTCGTCGACAGGGCGGTGATGCCGGCGATCTCGATTGCGATCGTCGTTGTCGGCGGCATTTACGGCGGCGTGTTCACGCCGACAGAGGGCGCCGCGGTCGGTGCTATCGCCATGCTGCTGGTCGGTTTTGCGCAGCGCACTCTCGGCTGGCGCGACATCCTGCAGGCCATCAGGCAGACGGCCGAGACGTCGGGCATGATCTTCATGATCCTGCTCGGGGCCGAGGTGTTCGGTGCCTTTCTGGCGCTTTCGAAACTGCCGACGGTCGCGGCAGAATTGATCGGCAGCTCCGGTTTCTCGCCCTACGTCGTGCTGGTCGCCATGCTCGCCTTCTATATCCTGCTCGGTGCTGTCATGGACGAGCTGGCGATGATCCTGTTGACGTTGCCGGTGTTCTTCCCCGTCATACAGGCGCTTGATTTCGGTATGCAACCCGACGAGGTCGCGATCTGGTTCGGCATCCTGGTGCTGATCGTCGTCGGGATTGGACTGACCGCACCGCCGATCGGGCTCAATGTGTTCGTGATCTCGGCGATGGCGCGGCATATCCCGATGACTGCCACCTACAAAGGCGTGTTGCCGTTCATTGCTGCCGACATCATACGCCTCGCCCTTTGCGTCGCCTTCCCGGCGCTGTCGCTCTGGCTGGTCCGGGCATTGAACTGAGGCTGACCGGCTTTGCGGGAGCGGCGGGGTCGCAGGGGTTTACGCGGCGGGGGACACGCGGCGGGGTTGCCCCTTGACGGCCTCGCGAATCTGCGCCCGAGTCAGTGCCGCCATTCTCGAGGAGCTCAACCGCATGCTGCCCATTGCCGGCTACGCCGACCGTCTCTCCGTGCGTCCGGGCGAGACCATCGCCTTCAAGGTGTCGAGCCAGCTGAAGGGCGCCTACAACGCGCGTCTCGTGCGCGTCGTCTCGGGCGACGCCAATCCGAAGGGGCCGGGCATCGTCGAGCATTTGGTCGCGGCGCCGTTCGCGGGGCCGCACCCCTCGCGCAACCAGCCCGTGCATCAGGGCTCGTACGCGAGGGTCGACGCCGGCTTGGACTTGTCGGGCGCGTCAGGGATGACGTTCGTCGCGACGATCTGGCCGACGACGCCGGGCAACAAGCGGCGGCAGGGCATTCTTTCGGCGTACGATCCGAACGTGCGGCTTGGGCTAGCGCTGGCTATCGGCGAGGACGGTAGCGTCGAAGCGCTGCTCGGTGCGACGCGGGTGAAGACGCGGGTACCGCTGGAGACGCGGCGCTGGTATCGCGTGTTTGCGCGTTTCGATGCTGCGACGCGCACGCTGTCTGTCGGGCAGGTGGCGTTGGCCTTGGGTGTGCCGCAGGGCCGCGCAATCGAGGCGTCGACGGTGGTCGAGCCCGGCGCGTTGCTGCCGCCGAAGACCATGCCTTGGATCATCGGTGCGCTCGGCGGTGAACCCGTGCGCGGCCACTACAACGGCAAGATCGAGGCGCCGGCGATCTATGCAAACGCACTGCCGACCGATGTGGTGTGTGCTCGGGCATCAAGCATCGCATGGGAGGGGTTGGTCGCGCGCTGGGAGTTCTCGCGGGCGACACCGACTGCACGCATCATCGACGGTGGTCCGAACGCGTTTCACGGCCATCTCTTTAATCTGCCGGCGCGGGCGATGACTGGTTCGAACTGGACCGGCCGCGAGATGTGCTTCCGGCACGCGCCGGAGCAGTACGGAGCCATCCATTTCCACGACGACGATCTCTACGATTGCGGCTGGTCGACGGACTTCTCGTGGGTTGTGCCGGGCGGAACGCGGTCGGGCGTCTACGCCGTGCGGCTCACGGGCAAGGACGGCGAGACCGAGGCACAAGAGAACATCCCGTTCTTCGTGGTGCCGCCGAAGGGCGAGCGCACGGCCGATGTCTGCGTGCTGATGTCGACGTATACCTACACCGTCTATCACAACCACGCCCGGCCTGAGGCGAAGACGGGGTGGTGGCGCAAGGCTTGGGACGACCAATCGAAGGCGTGGGGCGCTTATCCGGCGAATGCGTTCGATCACCCCGAGTATGGCCACTCGACCTACAATTTCCATTCCGACGGCAGCGGCATCTGTCACGCCTCGTGGCTGCGGCCGATGCTGACGATGCGGTCCGGCTACATCACCTATCCGGACGAGTCGATCCGCGGCTCCGGACTGCGGCACTTCCCGGCCGACACGCATTTGATCGCGTGGCTCGAGGCCAGGGGCACGCCTTACGACGTGATCACCGACGAGGAACTGGACCGCGAGGGACTGGAGCTGATCCAGCCGTATCGCGTGGTGATGACGGGCTCGCATCCGGAGTATCACACCGGCGACATGCTGGATGCGCTCGAAGCCTATCGCGATGGCGGCGGCCGGCTGATGTATCTCGGCGGCAACGGCTTCTACTGGAAGGTGGCCCGGCACAAGGATTTGGCCGGAGCGATCGAGATCCGGCGCGGCGAGGGCGGTATCCGCGCCTGGGCGGCAGAGGCGGGCGAGTACTACAACGCGTTCGATGGCGAGTATGGCGGGCTCTGGCGGCGCAACGGCCGGCCGCCGCAGCATCTGGCCGGCGTCGGCTTCACGGCGCAGGGCAACTTCGTCGGCTCCAACTATCGCGTGAAGCCGGACGCCAGGGCGTCGCGGGCGGGGTGGGTTTTCGCCGGGCTCGACGGCGAGACGTTTGGCGGGCATGGGCTTTCGGGGCATGGCGCTGCGGGATTCGAGCTCGATCGCGCAGATCACCGGCTCGGCACGCCGTCGCATGCGCTGGTGCTGGCGTCGTCCGAGGGGCACAAGCCGGACGCGCCGTGGGTGCTGGTGCCGGAGGAATATCTGACGCATCTCACCACATGGCCAGGGCAGAAGCCGGAGGTGCTGATCCGCGCCGATATGACGTACTTCGAGGCGCCGAACAACGGCGCGGTGTTCTCGACGGGATCGATCACGTTCTGCGGTTCGCTGCCGAGCAACGGTTTCAAGAACGACTGCGCGACGCTGCTTGGCACCGTGCTCGACAGGTTCCTCGATCCGAAGGCGCAGTTCGCGATGCCGGGCCCAGCTCCTAGTTCAGGCGCAGCGAAGAAGGTGGGGTAGGCAATGCGCAGCACAGCGGTAACCGGGGTGCAGATCGAGCGGCACATGCTGGCCGACGACGGGCTTGTGCCGAACAATCCGCTGTTGCCGTTGACGGTGTATCGTGCGGCGTTCAAAGCGGGCGAAGCCGGCGCGGAGCGGCGGATCCAGACGCTATTCGCGCGCAATGGCTGGTCGGGCGGCTGGGTCAACGGCATCTATCCGTTTCACCACTATCACGCGACGGCGCACGAGGTTTTGGGGCTGGCGCGCGGCTGGGCGCAGGTGCAATTCGGAGGGCCGCAGGGACCGATCGTGCGCGTCGAGGCGGGCGATGCCGTGCAGATACCGGCGGGCGTCGGGCATCGCCTCGTCGAGGGCAGCGCGGATTTGTCGGTGGTCGGCGCTTATCCGGGCGGTTGCGCTTACGACACGCAGCGGGCGACGCCGGAGGCACGGGTCAAGGCCCTCGTGTTGATCGCGGAGGTGCCGCCACCGGAAACGGATCCGGTGATGGGGTAAGTCCGCAACGCGCCGTGATGCCTGTTGCCAGAGGTTTGCGCGCTACACCTCCTCCTCCGACACGGCTTCTGAGGTCGGCTGTTCCGGCTCGGTGGCGCCTTCGTTCTGGTCGCCGACACGCCGGACAGCGCCGGCAATCGTGAACGGCATCGGATAGACGACGGGCTCGGCCGCGACCGTTTCGAGCGCTGCCGCCAGCGCCGCCTTGGTCGTCTCGGGCAGGCGGCGATCGACCGAGACACCGGCGCCCGGACCACCGGAAACGTCGACGCGCGGCTGATGGAATGCGCGGTCGAGATCGAAGCCGAAGTCGGCCATCATGGCGAGCAGTTGGAACACGGCGGGGATAATGCGCCGCCCGCCGCAGCCGCCGATCGCAACCGCTTCGCCGCCCTTCACCATGATCGTCGGCACGTAGTTGGAGAGGCCGCGCCGGTCGGGCGCAAGGCCGTTCGGGCCGCCGGGGCGCGGGTCGAACCAGTTGATGCCGTTGTTCATGAGGATACCTGAGCCGGGCAGGATCACGCGGGACCCGAACAGCGAGAGCAGCGTCTGCGTCAGCGCCACCATGTTGCCGTGACGGTCGACGACGGAGATGTGCGTGGTCGAGGTCGGTACGCTGCGTTCGCCAGCGTCGCCCATGCGGCGGAAGCGATCCTCCCACGCATGCTCCAGCGCCTTGGCGTAGGCGACGAAACGGGCGCCGTCCGGCTCCGTGCCGGGTTTGCCGCCGTGCTTGGCCAGATGCGCGAACGCGAGGCACAGCGTCGGTCCGCCGGTCAATTCGGGGAGCACGTGCATGGTCGCGTCGCCGTAGCGATGCGTCAGCGGCACGCGTTCGACGGGCTTCACGTTCGCCAGATCCTCGGTGGTGATGTAGCCGCCCATGGCTTGCACATCGTCGGCGATGGAGCGGGCGAGCGCGCCCTTGTAGAGCACCTCGGCGCCGTCAGTTGCGATCGCGTTCAGCGTCTTCGCGAGTGCTGGCGCCGGCAAACGCACTGGCCCGAGACCTGCTTGCGGTGCTTGCGGAACAGGTGGCGCGCCGTTGCGCAGGAAGCGCTCGCGGGTGCCCGCGTTCTTGGCGAGATCGTTGAACGCGCTGGCGATGACGAGCATCGTGTTCCAGTCGACAGTCTGGCCTTCCTCCGCGAGCTTGACGGCGGGAGCCACCAGATCGCGCCAGCGCTTGGTGCCAAACATCTTGTGCGCGAGTGCGATACCGGCCGGCTCCGTCGGCGCGACGATCGATTTCGGGCCGACGTTGTTGACGTTGCCCTTCACCGCCGGCCAGCCGAACAGGTTTCCCTCGTCGATGCCGCCCGCGAGCGGAAAATCCTCAATTCTGAGGCCCTTGGGCGAACGGCCGCCGAAATCGACTGATGTCACCTTGCCGGTCTTGGCGTCGCGATAGACAAGCGCGCCGACGCCGCCGATGCCGCTCATCCAGGGTTCGACCACGCCGACGGCGAAGGCTGCCGCGACCGCTGCGTCGATGGCGTTACCGCCTTCCTTCAGCACGCGGGCGCCGACCTCGGACGCGATGCGGCTCTGCGAGACGACGATGCCGCCCTTCGAGCGGACGGAGGGTTTGCGGACGGAACGCTTCAAAGAGAGGTTGGGCGAGAGCGCGGACTGGGCCTTGGGCATGGTGGGCTCCTCTTGAGACTGGGGTCGGCACCCCATAAATCATACTGTGTCATGGTCGGGCGCGTCCCGACCACCCATGGTTCAGCGCGCTTCGCATTCGCGATGTGCTGCGACGTTTCAGAAAAACACTCTTCTTGCACTGGTGGCACGATGGGTCCTCGGGACGAGCCCGAGGATGACAGCAGACTATTATAGCCGCACCAGCCGCGCGGCGTAGAAGCCGTCCATGCCGCCCAGTTCAGGCGGGTCGAGCGGCATGTGGCAGGGTAACGTCCGCAGATCACCGGCGGCCGTGATCCACACCGGCTCCGCGCCGATCTCGGTGGCGGTCACGGCCACGCGGCGGAACGCGGTCGTCTGCTGTAGGAACGCGTCAACGACGGCGGCACCTTCCTCCGGCTCGATTGAGCATGTGCAGTAAACGAGCGTCCCGCCGGGTTTGACGAGGCTCGCCGCTTTCGCGAGCAGTTTGCCCTGCAACTGAGTCAAGCGCGCGATGTCGCCTTGCCGCTTCAGATGCAACAGGTCTGGATGCCGGCGAATGGTGCCGGTCGAGGTGCAAGGCGCATCGAGCAGCACGGCGTCGAAGGTTTTGTCCGTCGACCACGCCAGGATGTCGGCTGATACCGTTTCGACGATGTTAGCGAAGCCGAGGCGCGTCATATTTTCGGCGAGGCGCGCGAGGCGGTCGGGCGAAATGTCGACGGCGGTAACCTTGGCGCCGGCCGCCGCCAGTGCTGCCGATTTGCCACCGGGGGCGGCGCAGAGGTCGGCAACATCGAGGCCACGCACGTCGCCGAAACAACGTGCCGGGAGCGCGGCAGCGGCGTCCTGCACCCACCAGGCGCCCTCGGCGAAACCTTCGAGCGTTTCGACGCGGCCGTGTGTAGCGAGCCGGATCGATCCGGTGGACAAGAGTTGGCCGCCGAGGCGCGTCGCCCATGTTTCTGCGTCAGCTGCAACTTTGACCGAGATGTCGAGCGGCGCCTCACGCAGGCTTGCCGCGGCGAGTGCGCGGGCGAGATCGGGTCCATAGGCGGTGGTCCAGCGCTTCCAGATCCAGTCGGGGATGTCGACGCGCGGCCAGTCGAGCTTGGCCAGCACGGCCGGCCCGTCGTTCGCGACCTTGCGCAGCACGGCGTTGGCGAGCTTGTCGAAGTACTGCGCGTCCTGGTCACGCCGGCATTGTTCGACGGCGAGGTTGATGGCGGCATGCCGCGGCGTGTCGAGCAGCAGAATCTGCGCGGCGGCGGTCAAGAGGATCGATTGCGCGCGGGCCGCCTCCTTCGGCAGCGGTCGTGCGATGAAGCCCGCGAGCACGGCATCAAGTGAGCCGCGGCGCCGGAGCACAGTTGCGGCGATCATATGGGCGAAAGCGCGGTCACGCGGGTCCAGCGCTGGCCCGTCCTGCCGCTCCTCGCGCGTGAGTGCGTCTTCCAATGTCTGGCCGTGGCGCAGCACCGCTTCGATCAGGCGTACAGCGAGCCGACGCGCGCCGAGGCCGGCCGGCTCCGGACCGATGTTCATCGTCGCAGGTCGGGCGCCTTTGCCGGGCTTGCGATCCGGGTCCCGCTTGTGGGTCTTGGCCTCGGCCATCGGCCGCTTGTGAGATTTCTCCACGCTCATCCTGCAATCCCGCGCGGCATGTTGCCGGGCGCTTCCGAGGTCGGCAGATTGACCGCGACCCGGCCCTGACCGGCGCTCGCCGGGTCGAAGGCAACGCCCATCTCGGCGGCGAGTTTCTGCAACGCGGCGATACGGCTTTCCGTGCTCGGGTGCGTCGTGAACAGGCTGGCGAGGCTGCTGCTCGACAACGGGTTCATGATGAAAAGATGCGCGGTCGCCGGCACATTGCCCACCGTCGGATTGGGAATGCGGCGCACGGCATCGTGGATCTTTGCCAGCGCCGAGGCGAGCCATGCCGGATTGCCTGTGAGCATGCCGCCGAAACGGTCGGCCTGATACTCGCGCGAGCGGCTGATCGCCATCTGTACGAGCATCGCTGCGAACGGTGCCAGCAGCATCGCCGCGAAGGTCGCGAGCCGGCTCTTGTTGGAGGGGCGGCTACCGAAAATGGCGGTGATCTGCAGCCAGTTCGCGATCATCGAGATGGCGCCACCGATCGTCGCCGCGATCATCATCGTCAGGGTGTCGCGGCTTTTCACGTGCGCGAGTTCGTGCGCGATGACGCCTGATACCTCCTGCGGGCTCAGCATGTCGAGCAGGCCGGTCGAGGCGCACACGGCTGCGTGCTTCGGGTTGCGTCCGGTCGCGAAGGCGTTCGGCTGCGGCGACGGCATGACGTAGACGCGCGGCATCGGCAACTCGGCGCGGCGGGCAAGGTCGGCGACGATTGCGTAGAATTGGCCGCCGGATTGCGCGTCGACTTCGACCGCCTTGAACATGCGCAAAACCATCGTATCCGACTTCCAGTAGGCGAACCCGTTCATCACGAGCGCGATCAGGAAGGCGATGCCGAGCCCTAGCTCGCCGCCGACGAAGCCACCGAGCGCGACGAAGATGCCCGTCAGGACGGCCAGCAGGAAGGCGGTCTTCAGGTAGTTCAGCGGCATGGCGGCTCCTTTCGCGGACCGGCTGCCATGTTATATAGGCTGCAACCCGGAAACCAGCTAGGCCAGTGAACATGCCCGCGAAACTGCCGACGACGCCTGCAACGCCTGATCCGCCGCGCGAGCTGACGCTGGCTGCCAAGCGGGCGCTCGCCGAAGCCGAAGAGCGGCGCCGGCAACAAGCGGCAGCAGAATCCGCCCCGGAGCGTGGCGGCCGGGCCGGGCCCGATCCGGTGCGCTACGGCGAGTGGGAGAACGGCGGCATTGCGTCCGATTTCTGACGCTGTCTATCCTGGAACGGCACAGCATCGCACTGTGCCGCGCTTGATCGTTTCGAACTGGGGCACGTTACCAGCCTGATGCAACGGACGGTCTCGCTGGCGACGTGTTCATTGCCATCGAAATCCCCATTGCCCCGCGATTTTGGCTCAAAGCGGCGCAAAACCGGCGAAATCTTAAGACGTCCTTGACGTTTGCGGGGTGTTCAGCGGGGTTCGGCCGTGCACCCCTGAAACCGGCATCGCCATTGCAATCACTCCCTCGTCCCCAACGGGATCAATCAGGGAGATTGCCATGCTGAACAACAACCAGACGCTTAAGTCCTTCAACAAGGCCGAAGACGGCACGATCGCGCTCATCTTCGCGCTCACTGCTTCGGTCTGCATCCTCACCACCGGCCTTGCCGTCGACCTCGGTCGCGGCATGCACGCCAGCACCAAGATCGTCGCTGCCGCCGACGCTGCCGCGCTCGCCGCCGCCAAGGCCATGCGCGACTCTGGCGCGACGCCGGCCCAGGCCAGCGTGATCGCCCAGCAGTTCTTCGACCAGAACATGAAGAACGGCTCGAGCACCTTCGCCAAGGTCAACAACGTCAACATCCAGATCGACCCGAAGACGAACGCGGTCACCGTCGACGTCGACGCCGAAGTGCCGACGGTTCTCGGCCAGCTCGCCGGCGTGCAGAAGTTCTCGGCCTCGCACGCCAGCGCCGCCGTCTATGACACCAAGGACATCGAAATCGGCCTGCAGCTCGACGTGACCGGCTCGATGCGCGGCCGCAAGCTTTCCGACCTGAAGGACGCCGTCGCCGGCCAGAACGGCCTGCTCGAGATCATGCTGCCGACGGCCGGCACGACCAACAAGGTCCGCATCGGCTATGCGCCTTTTGCTGGCGGCGTCAACGCTGGCACCTACGCCAAGGCGGTCTCGAACAACCGCGCCGCCGCCGACGGCTGCGTCTACGAGCGCCACAACCTGAACGACCAGACGACGGAGTTGCTGCCGGTCGGCCCGGTCCTCTCGCTGCGCGCCAAAAGCGAGCTGCCGCCGCCACCGCCTCGCGGCAGCATCCAAGCCTGTCCGCCGGACGCCAAGGTGCAGGCGCTGACCAACGACCGCAATCTGCTGAAGACCACGATCAACAGCTGGAACGTCTCGACGGCGACCGCCGGCCATCTCGGCACCGCCTGGGCCTGGTATCTGATCTCGCCGGAGTGGTCGGCGATCTGGCCGAACTCGGCCAAGCCCGCTGCCTACGGCGAGAAGAACACCCACAAGATCGCGATCCTGATGACCGACGGCATCTACAATACGGTCAGCGGCTTCGACAACGGCGACTATGGCAGTACCGCCAGTCAATCGACACGGATCGCTCTCGACACCTGCGCGGCGATGAAGGCTAAGGGCATCACGGTCTACACGGTCGGCTTCGAAGCCCCGACTGACGCCAAGGCGACACTGCGCAACTGCGCCAGCGACCCTTCGAAGTTCTACGATGCGACCGACGGCGACAAGCTCCGCGCTTCCTTCCGCGCCATCGCCAACGAGATCAACAACCTGCGCCTCTCCAAGTAACGGGTTGCTGTTTCGGACGCGAGCCCCCTCCCTGAGGTTGGTGTCCGGAAAAAGGGTGTGCCTCACGGCGCACCCTTTTTTTGTTGTGCCATTTGGGTGCGTTCATTGGCGCCTGGAACAAAGCAATTCAAGAGTTGTTAAGGTCTGGCAACTACGCTGCAAACTCGATCTAATTTGCGCCGCCGCATGCACGCGGCGTGAGGCTTGCCGGGGATTTTGGGCGTGGCATCAACAAGCGACACCGCAACGAAACGCAACGCGGCGGCCGACGAGTTGGCCGGAGCGGGTACGCCTGTTGTCGAATTCGACATTCCGTCTTCGACACTTGGCTCGCTTCCGGTCGAAAGCTGCGCCTTGGATCTTGTCGGTATTCTGTCGGCAATTCAGGAAACGGCCTATCTCTGGGATCTGACCACTGATCGGATGGAGTGGGAAAGCAACGTTGCCGAGGTTCTTGGCGTCGATCCGGTCTTGGTTGCTACGGGCACGGACTTCCATTTTCTGATCGCTGCCGAGCACATTCAGCGCCGGCAGGAATCGGTCACGCATCCGCAGACGATCGAGACACCCGCCAAATCCGGCGCGCACTATCGCGTGCAGTATCGCTTCACGCCCGGTGGGCGGCGCAGTGAAACGTCGCTCTGGCTCGAGGATCACGGCCGCTGCTGGTTCGACGAAAGCGGCAAGGCCGTCAAGGCACGCGGCATCATCCGCGTCATCAATGAGCGGTATCTCGAGGAACAACGCCTCCTCTACCGGTCTGACCACGATGAATTGACCGGCCAGCTGAACCGCATCCGCCTCTCCGAAGCACTTGGCGCCGTGGTCACGCGCTCGGAGCGCACGAAGCAGGAGTGTGCGTTCCTGGTGGCGAGCGTGAACAACCTCGCGGTCATCAACGAGACGTTCGGCTTCGACGTCGGCGATGAAGTGATCGCGGCCACGGCACGCATCATCCGCGCACGGCTCAGAGGCGGCGACACGATCGGCCGCTACTCGTCGAACAAGTTCGGCATCATCCTCAATGAATGCGGGCCGGCCGCGATGCGCGTCGCCGCCGAACGCTTCATGAAGGCGGTTCGCGACACCACGATCAAGACGTCGGCCTGCCAGCTGTCGGCAACGATCTCGGTCGGCGGCGTGCTGCTGCCCGAGCAGGCGCGAACGACGCACCAGGCGCTGAGCCACGCGCTGCAGGCGCTCGACCAGGCGCGGACACGACGCACGGAAGCGTTCGCCGCCTTCGAGCCGAATGCCGCACGCGAGACGACGCGCCAGCGCAACATCTTGATCGCCGACGAGGTGATCTCGGCGCTCGACCAGAACCGCATGCTGATCGCGCTGCAACCAATGGTCACCTGCGGCAAGCGCGAAGCGGCGCTCTACGAGTGCCTGTTGCGCATGGAGCGTCCGGACGGCGTCATCGTCTCGGCCGGCGAGTTCATTGCAGTGGCCGAGCAGCTTGGCCTATCGCGCCTGATCGACCGGCGCACGCTGGAACTCTCGATCGAGATCCTGAAGAAGCACCCGACGATCCGCCTCTCGGTCAACGTGTCGGGCCTTACTGCCAGCGACCACGAGTGGCTGGTCACGCTGCACCGGCTGACCGGCGGCCGCCGGACACTGACCGAGCGGCTGACGATCGAGATCACCGAGACCGCGGCAATCCACGACCTCGATCTGTCGATCAACTTCGTCGACACGCTGAAGGAACTCGGCTGCCGCGTCGCGATCGACGATTTCGGCGCCGGCTACACGTCCTTCAAGAACCTGAAGATTCTCAACGTCGACATGGTCAAGATCGACGGCTCGTTCGTGAAGAACCTGATCGAGGAGCCGACCAACCGCGTGTTTATCAAGACGCTGGTTGAGATCGCCGAGACCTTCGGCATGGAGACCGTCGCCGAGTGGGTGGCGGACGAGGAAACCGCGCGGATCATCGAGTCGGCAGGCATCACCTATATGCAGGGCTTCCATTTCGGGCGCCCGATCATGGCGAAGGACCTGCAAGGCAACGATTTGCAGTCCGTCCCGAACGGATACTCGGCGGTTCGCAAGGCGTGAGCAGTGTCAGGTACCGCCGCTCAGAACTCGCCGTGCAGCCGCAGCGAAAACAGTGATACCGGGCCGCGATCCGCGTTGTAGGCGGGGTCGGTGATGTACTGGTAGTTGAACGTCAGCGCGTTGTGATGCTTGCCACCGAGCGACAAGGAATAGTAGCTCTCGATGATCTTCTCGCCGGAATAGCTGAGGCGCCCATCGCCGATCGTGACGCCGAGCCCGCCGGCGGCCGTGAAGTCCGCATGAGAACTCGAGAGTTGATTGACGGCACCGGCCAGGCCGATCCGATCCCGAGGACGGCCCCACGACTCGCCGCTGACGACAATGCCGAGCGACGTGCTGCGGTCCATGTCGGCCCATGATGTGATTTCCGATTTCGCGTCGCGCCAGCTGTAGCGCGCGAATGCCGAAATGCTTGCGGTCAAACGCTGCTCGACGTTGACACCAAAACCGGCCTGCGTACGGATGCGACGCGTTGCGATGATCGATTCCTCGGGATCGAAATTGGCATCCTGGAGGGCTTCGGCATAGCTGCCGGCATTGGCGCGGGATTGCCAGCCGAACAGGCGCAGCGTGCCGGGCTCGGATGCGGCGCGGTAGCGCAACTCGAGTTCGGCAATGGCCTGGCCCTGCCGATCGAGGCTCCACGAGAGCGTCTGCGCGTTGGAGTGCACGGGGAGCAGGAAATAGCCGGTCCGGAACGCCCAATGCTTCTGGTTGAAGTCGACGACCAGTCCGGCGCCATAACCCTTCTGGTCAGCGCCGTAGTCGAAGGCGCCGCTGGCCCAGTTGGCGTAGTTGAGGAACCCGTCGCGGGCGTCCTGCGACACAGAATTCCTATCGAAGATGTCGTTGACGGCGAACTTGCCGGCCGTGACCGTCAGCCGTTGCACGTCCTTCGCACCGCCGAGTTGGTTGAAATCGTCCGCGATCTGTTCCTGCTCGCCGCCGAATCCGAACGTCTGGCGCATGAAGGCGCGGGCCACGTAGGCCTTCGGGTAGAGGCTGCCGCCCTTCTGTGCCTCACCGTTGGAGAAGCCACCGAGACCGTGAGTCTGTGCCAGGCCGAAACCCTGGAAGACCTCCGGGTTGAAGTAGAACTCCGCGCCGTGCCAAGGTCGAAATCCAAGCGCCGCCGTAGCCGACACCGTCTCGCGTCCCTGGCCGCCTGCGGGAAGGCTGTTGTCGCCTTGATAGAGGGAGCGGATCCGGCCATAGCCCTGCCAGACAACGGTGGTCTGGCCGTGCAGGTTCCAGCGCTGGTCGTCAGGTTGCGTCTCGGCGGGTTTGGGCGGCTCCGCTACCGCCTCCGGCATATGTTGCGCGTTTGCGACACCTGCCGATGCAAGCGCAAACAGCAGCCATGCCGCGCCATGTGTCCGCGCGCAGGTTGCAACATGAGACCTGAGGCGGCGAATGGGTGCTTGCTGCATCGGTTGCCAACTTTCTCATGAGCCGTCGATCGCCAATCTGCGTAATACTATAACGTAATGAAGGCTGTAGCCATGCGGCCACACTCACGATAATTTCTACGGAACTGGCTGTCTGATATATGCCTGCTTACAGACGATGATTCGTCGCAGGATGACAAGGCGCCTGAGAGTCCGTGCGCAAACCATGCTCACGCCGGAAACGCGCGGTTGATGATGGCGCGTGCATTGGCCCAATCTATGCCGATGCCGTAGGTCTGGCCGGGCCGGCCGGCCGTGCGCGTGGCGATGAACGCATCGGCAACGAAAGACGGCGCGTGCGCCCGCAGAATGGCGCCTGCCGAAACCACGGCCAGTGCTTCGACCAGCATGCGCGCGCGGCGATCGAGTAGGCGTGGCTCGTAGAGGATGCTCTGCACGCGATGCAGCCCGGCCTCGAGATGCGGATCGCCTGACGTCAGCGGCGTCAGATCCTCGATGACGATCTCGGCCACTTCCGGCTCGCGCTGCAGGACGCGCAGCACATCGAGCGCCATGACGTTGCCGGAACCCTCCCAGATGGCATTGACCGGTACCTCGCGATAGATGCGCGCGGCGATGCCATCCTCGACGTAGCCATTGCCGCCGAGACACTCCATCGCCTCGAAGGTGAGGCCCGGCGCGGTTTTGCACACCCAATACTTGATCACAGGAGTCATCAGCCGCGCCCAGGCGTTGGCACGTGTGTCTTCGGCACGATCGAACGCACGGGCCAAACGGAAGGCGAGGCTGGTTGCTGCCTCGACATCGAGCGCCATGTCGGCCAGCACCTCGGCCATGACCGGCTGATCGACCAGCGCGCGGCCCATCACCTGGCGATGCCGGGCGTGGTGGATGGCGTTAGCGAGCGACAGTCGCATCAGTGCCGCCGACGAGATCGCGCAATCGAGCCGGGTGCGGGTGACCATCTCGATGATCGCCGGTACGCCGCGTCCTTCCTGGCCGATGAGGAAGGCATTGGCACCATGCAATTCGACCTCCGACGAGGCGTTAGAGCGGTTGCCGAGCTTCTCTTTCAAGCGCTGGAATTGGATCGCGTTGACTGAGCCATCTGGGCGAAAGCGCGGCATCAGGAAACAGGAGAGGCCACCTTTGGCCTGTGCCAGCACAAGGAATGCGTCGCACATCGGCGCTGACATGAACCATTTGTGGCCGGTGAGCCGGTACTCCCGCCCCGGGCCGCCGATGCCACCGTCGGTGGGTTCGGCTCGCGTGGTGTTGGCGCGGACATCCGTGCCTCCCTGCTTCTCGGTCATGCCCATGCCGATCGTGACTGAGGTCTTTTCCGCGGCCGGCCGGAACGTCGGATCGTAGTGGCGCGACAGCATGCGCGGCAGCCATTCAGCGGCCAGGTCGGGTTGCAGCAGCAGCGTCGGCACAGCCGCATGCGTCATGGTGATCGGGCAGCAATGGCCGGGTTCCATTTGTGCCGCGAGGTAGAGCCCTGCCGCTCGCATCACGTTGGCGCCGGGGTGCGCCGCCGTACCGGGTGTCAGCAGATGCTCGAATGGGCTGGCATGCAAGCCTTCCGCCATGCTGATCGCCATCGCCTCGTGGTAAGCCGGATGGAATTCGACGACATCGAGGCGATGACCTTTGGCGTCGAAGGTCTTCAGACGCGGCGTGAACTCGTTGGCGAGGCGGGCCCGGTCGAACGCCTCGCCGGAGCCGCAAACGATCCCAAAAGCCGTGAGGCGTTCGGCGGCATCGGCGCCACCCTCGCGAGCCACGGCCTCGGTGAGCGCTGCGTCCGTCGTGTAGAGGTCGATGCCCTCGAACGGCGGGGGCTGGTTCACGACCTCGTGTGACTCCTTGCTCGCGCGCATGCGTCAATTGCCCCGGCTGCAGGTGGACCGGTTGCGCGGCCAATCCGGACCGGCCGGCCCCATTAGAGCGCAAAAAGCAAATCCCGGCCAAGCTGTTGGGTTGGCCGGGATCGAACGTTGCGTCGAATTATGTCTCAGCCGCGGCCGATATCAATATCGCCCCGATCAGCGCGGCGGGAGAACTCCGTTTGGCCGCCAGCTGCGAGAATGCGGGCCTGCTCGACCCAGTTCTCACGCTCGATACGGCCCTTGAAATCGAGAACTTGGCTGACCCGCTCGATGTCGCCGGCAGACCAGTTTGCGATCTGGTCGTAGCCGGTGACGCCCATTGAATTCAGCTTCTTCTCGATCAGAACGCCAATGCCGCGGATGCGCTTCAGGTCGTCGGGCACCGTCGAGCGGACGGAACGTGCCGCGCCCGACGACGGCATCGGCGCATCCTGGCGGGCCTGCTCGGCCGGACGGAAGGCATCCGAGCGCACGGAGCGCAGGCTCGAGATGTCGTTGCTCTTCGGCCGCTCGCTCTCCTTCGTGCGGATCGCGTCGGCGAGACGGGTCGGCCGCGGCGCTTCGGTGGTTCGCGCCTCGTTTTCGGCGGTGCGGCGATCGAACTCGCGCGAGTAGGCGGTATCGCCGCCTTTGCCGAGGATTTGCGCTTGCTCGATCCAGTTTTCGCGCGCGATACGGCCCTGATAGCCGAGCAGCCGATCAAACCGCTCGGTGTCGGGCTTGGACCAGTGCGCGATCTGGGCGTAGCGCGTGACGCCCTGGACGTTCAGCAGCTTCTCGACTTCGGCGTTGATGCCACCGATGCGTTGCAGGTTGTCGCGTCCGGTGCCGATCGCCGCTTTCATGCCCGTCGTCGCGGAGGGTGCGGCAGGCACTGACGAAGCCGCTACCTGAGCGGCAGGGACCGGGGTGGCGGACGCTGCCGGCGAGGCACGTGCGGCGGCGGCAGCAATTGCGGCGGCGGCCGATGCGACCGCGGTGGTAGCTGCGGCGGGAGCGGTCGCTACAGGCGCTGCGGCGACCGGTGCTACCGGGCGTGCCACGGCAATCGGCGGCGCTACCGGAGCCGGCGCCGCAGCAGCGGCCGGGCTTGCCGTGGCCGCGGGACGTGCGCCAGCGAAGGCGGCGCGATCCGAGACTTGCGGCGGTGTAGCTTCGGCTGGCGCCCGAGCCGCAACCGGAGCTGCGACTACTGCCGAGGCGGCTGTCTGCGGCGCCCTGCTGGCGGCAGCGGCGGCTGCCATCGCAGCGGCAGCGGCCGCGGCTGCCTCGACGCCGGAGCGTGACGGCATCGGTGCGGGCGCTGTTGCAACCGGTGCTGCGGCGGGTGCCTTACGCTCACCCTCATCGCCGACCGGGCGGGCGCTCGGCATTTCGCCACGCGCCAGACGCCGCGAGAAGAACGTCTCCTCGCCGCGGGTCAGGATCTGCGCCTGCTCGATCCAGTTTTCCTGCTCGATGCGGCCCTTGAACCCGAGTTCCTTGCTGATGCGCGCAACGTCGTCGGTCTTCCACGCGGCGATTTCCGAGAATCGGCGGATGCCGTGACGGTTGAGTGCCGTTTCGAGCACGGCGTCGATTGCGCGGATGCGCTTGAGGTCGTCGGGCTTGGTGGAGGGTGCAACGCTTGAGGTTGCAACGGCCACCACGGCGGCCGGAGCCGAGACAGCCGGGACGGCAACCGTCGTAGCCGGCATCGGCGAACTTGGAGCCTGGACACGAATGGTCGGCGGCGTCGCGGGCGTTGCAACAGGTGCCGCCGCTGGCGCAGCTGCTCTCGCCGCCGCTGCCGCCGCTGTTGCCGCTGCCACAGCCGCCGCCGCGGCTTGCGGGATGGCTGCAGGCGCAGTTGCGACAGAAGCCGGCGCTGGCGCCGCGATGGGCACCACGACAGGAGCGGGCACGGGTGCAACCGCAACCGGTTTGGCCACTGCGGCAGCGGCGGCGGGTGCAACCGGCGCAGCAACGGCTGGCTTGTTCGCAACGGGTCCAGCAACCGGCGCAGGCGCTGGTGCGACCGGAGCCGGGAGCACGGCCTGTGGCGGCTCGACCCTGGCCGGAGCTGGGACTGGGGCTGGGCGCACCGCGGCGGCTGCAACCGGCGTAACCGCGGCTGGCTTGGCGACGACTGGAGCCGGGCGTGCGGCCTGCGGCGGCTCGACCTTTACTGGTGCTGCAGTGACGGGTGCTGCAGTGACGGGTGCTGCAGCGGTGGCTAGGGGAGTGGCGGCTGGCACGGGTGCCCTGGCCGTCGGTGACAGCGAACGCTCGAACTGCGACACCGGCGCCACTGCCGTCGGCTGAGCGGCGCCGGCTGTCGCCGCCGCTATGGGCGCTGTGCCGGGAGCTTTCGGCTCCAGCGTATCGGCGCGGCGGAACGCTTCACGCACGGGTGCTGCAGCCTGTGGCGGAGCGGGCGCACGCTGCACTACGGTTGGAGGCAATGCCGCAGGCGGCTGTACAGGTGCCCGCGCAGCCGGTGTGGCCGCGACCGTGGCCCGGGCGGGCTCCGGCACGACGGCGCGCGTTTCCGGAGCATCGCTCATCATGCGGCGAAGCATGCAGGCGAGGCAGCACCCAAGGAAGTAAGCAAGGCCCAGCAACAGAGCCGACTGCCAGTACATCGAGGTCATCGATTGGTCTCCCCCATTCCTGCCGCGGTTGAGGTGCGGCTGGCGGAATGGCGTTCATGATGATGTCGGGCGAATGCGAACGGACTAAGCTTGTCCGTCCTCGATTTGGCTGCACGTGACCCAGCCGACGACCAGTCCGATGACGAACGCGGCGAGCACGTACCAGAGCAGTTTCGTGAATAGATAACCCATGGGCCTACCTCAGATTGACGCCGCTCGCGCATTGGCGCGGCCGCGGCCAGTCTACGGACTATTGTACGTTGAACTCGATCCGGCGGTTCTTGGCTTTGTTCTCCGGCGTGTCGTTTGGGGCGACGTTCTTGGTCTCGCCAAAGCCAATCGCTTGGAGGCGGCTATCGACGACGCCGGCCTTGACGAGAAAGTCGGCAACGGAGCGTGCGCGGCGTTCCGAGAGGGACTTGTTGCGCTCAGGCGTGCCGTCCGAATCGGTGTGCCCCTCGACGTTGATCGCGACGTCGGGGCATTTGGTTGCGACTTCTGCAAGCTTGTTGAGCGTGGCGAAGCTCGCAGGCTCGATTTCAGCGCTGGCACGCTTGAAGTTGATGATGCCGTCACGGGCCACAGTCCGCATCGTCTCTTGGCAGGTGATCGCCTGCTTGCTGCGAACGGTTGCCGCAGCTGCCGCTGCTACTGGTTTGGCATCAGCTTCGGCTTTTGCCTTCGCGGCAGCCGCCGCATCAGCTTCAGCCTTCTGCTTTGCGGCAACTTCGGCCTTCACACGCGCTTCGGCGTCCGCGCGCTGCCGTGCCACCGCTGCGTCCGCCTCGGCCCTTGCCCGAGCCTCTGCCTCTGCTTTGGCGCGCACGGCGGCTGCTTCCGCTTCGGCGCGGCCGGCATCCGGACGCGGATTGAGCGTCAAGCGGACGTCTGAGTCGCAGTCGTTACCAGCAGCCGTACGCACGTCGCCCGGCAAGCGCTGGGTCAGAGTTTCCTGGTCGGTTGCGCCGACGACTTCCAGGCGGCGGTCGACCAGGGCCGCACGGCCGTTGCCGAGCCGTTCGAGTGCGGCAAGGCCCGCGTCGACGCACTTCGCCCAGCCGGCCGGCTGTCCGGCACCGAGCTCCAGCTGGTCACGAACCGTCCGATTGCCGGCATGCCTCTTCGCCAAGCCGACGATCTGCTGGCGCGCGTCCTCATTCGGCACGAAGCCGGTGAGCACGAGCGTGCCGCCATTGATCTCAGCCATCGTGCGATAGGGGCTGACCGACTTGATCTGCGGCTCCTTGTGGCGGATCTGCTCGGCAACCTTGAAGGATGCCGGCATCATCTTCAGCGCGGCGCGAACGCCGTCGCCAAGCGCCGCCGTCTCCGCGAGCCCGGAAACCGATGCCGCGTTGTCGCGGAACTCCGCCTTGGCGTCGTCCAGCGTTGCGAACTCGCCGAGTACCGCCGATACGGCTGCAGCGAAGCCTTCCGGCGCGCCCTCACCATACTGCATCTCATCTGCGATCTGAGCCTTGGGCTTTGCCTTCGTGGCAGCCGCAAGAACTGCCTGACGGACCTGATCGTTCGGCACATAGCCGCCCAACACCAGTCTGTCGCCAGTCGAGCGTGCGCTCCAAAGATACGGCCTCACTGCTGGCGCCTTGATGGCTTCTTTGCGCAGCTGCACACCCTTTGGCATGTTGCCCGAAAGCGCCGTCTTGACGTTGCGGTAGGCTGCAGCGTCGTTCGCCTCGCCGGTAATCGTCAGATGATTGGTCGGTTCGATATCGACCTGTCCCTGCTTCAACTGGGCAAGCTGCTTCAAGCCGAAGCCGATACCGCCGAGCCATGCATCCAGCGGTGGCGCACCGCGTGCGAGCTTCAGCTGGTCGTCGACCTGCTGGCCGGGGAAATTGGCCTTGACCATGCCGAGGATATCGAGCCGCGCCTTCTCGCTCGGCACATAGCCGTTGAGACGGATACGATTGTCACGGCGCATCGCCGTCCATTCGTACTTGTCGGCCTTGTCGATCAGCGAGGCTGCGCTGCTCGTGCCGCGCACGCCCCAAGTGTCGAAGACAACCTTGAGGGCCTTGTCCGGCTCGCTTTCTTCGACGGCCTTGCCCTTGATTTGGGCGTCGCGGCCATCCATCTCTATTTCGGCCCAGGTATAGCCCGCCTTTTTGAGGGCCTCCTGCGTCCGTGATCTGACGTCAGCCTCGATCGAGGAGCGAGAACTCAGAACGGCGAGGAGAACCAGGGGCAGCAGCGCGATCAAGCCCCAAAGCCAACGCAACGGATTGCACTTCATACTCGTCTCCGTCCCTGCGCGTCGCCACCAGCAAGGCCAGTACTCCACGCGCACCACTTGAACTGCCACACTCACCCGGCGCGAGCGCCAGATGTCGGAAACAATCATCCGATATCGGTCGATTTTTCATCACGTCGGCGGCCTGTGTTGACCCTGCCTGCCGCGTTACCTCCCCCGGATAATTCCACCACTATAGTCAACCTGTCGGCGCATTCCAAGTGCACGCGCGCACCGTATTGTCGTTGTTTTTGACCAAGTATTGCTCGCACAGCTTGCGGGCGCAACTTCCGTCATCGTCAGCATGGAAACGGCGAAATTGTTGTTCCAATTGGATGATTGTCAAAGTGCCCGGCCTCAAAGTCGGGCGACTCGGATGTTGTTGGTTGTGCCTTGGCGGCCGAAGGGGATGCCGGCGATGATCACGATGCGCTCGCCGGGTTTGGCGAAACCTTCCTCGAGCGCGTGCGCCTTGGCGTGGTCGACCATCTCGTCGTAGGTGGTAATTTCGGGCGAGACGACGCTGTGCGTACCCCACAACAGGGCGAGCCGCCGGGCCGCGCCAACCGTCGGCGACAGTGAGAGAATAGGCACCCGCGGCCGCTTGCGGGCGGCGCGCAGTGCCGTGGTGCCGCTGGCCGTATAGGCGACTATGGCCGCCGCGCCGATCGCATCGGCGACGTCAGCCGCGGCTGCCGCCATTGCGTGCGCCGTCGTATCTTCCGGGCTCGGCTGCAACGCCTCGATAATCGAACGATAGAGCTTGTGGCCCTCGGTCTGGCGGATGATCCGGTCCATCATCGACACCGCTTCGACCGGCCAATCGCCTGAAGCAGACTCTGCCGACAACATCACCGCGTCGGCGCTGTCATAGATGGCGGTCGCGACGTCGGAGGCCTCGGCCCGCGTCGGAGACGGCGATTTGATCATCGATTCCAGCATCTGCGTCGCGATCACGACAGGCTTGCCGGCGTGCCGGCATAGCCGGACCAGCTCCTTCTGGCGGCCCGGCACTTCTTCCGGCGGGATTTCGACGCCAAGATCGCCGCGTGCGACCATCACGGCATCGACCAGCGCCAAAATATCCTCGATGCGGCCGAGCGCCTGCGGCTTCTCGATCTTGGCCATGATTCCGGCGCGACCCTTGATGATGGCCTGCGCTTCGATCACGTCAGATGGCCGTTGCACGAATGAAAGCGCGACCCAATCAACGCCTTGCTCCAGACCGAAGGCGAGATCCTCACGGTCCTTCGGCGTCAGCGGCGAGATCGTCAGATCCGTGTTCGGCAGGTTGACGCCCTTGCGATCGGAAAGCTGCCCGCCGACAACCACGCGGGCGTGGATCCGATCCCTGTCGCAGGACACGGCCTCCAGCTGCAACTTGCCGTCGTCGATCATGATGCGATGCCCCGGCAGCATGTTCTCGAAAACTTCCGGGTGCGGCAGCGCCACGCTCGCCGCGTCGCCGGGCTCCTTGTCGAGCCGGAACTCCAGCATCTTGCCGACCACCAGCATGACCGGGCCAGCCTTCAGAGTGCCGATGCGGATCTTCGGGCCCTGCAGATCCTGCAGGACGCCGATCGGCCGCTTCGTCTCGGCCTCGAGCGCGCGGATAATGTCCAGCCGGCGCTTGTGATCCTCTTTCGTCCCATGGCTGAAGTTCAGACGGAACACATCGGCGCCTGCCTCGAACAGCTTCCGGATCATCGCCGGATCGGAGCTGGCGGGCCCAAGCGTTGCAATGATCTTGGCCTTGCGCTGGCGCCGCATGTGCCGTCCTCCCTCGGTTGTGTCGCGTTTTCGCGAAGCGTGGTTCGGCTCTTCGATAGCACGACTTCAAGTTCGGAACAGTGGCGGTGTATTGTGTTGCCCTTCGCTTGCCCACTTCGCAACCGGGCGTCAATCGCGCTCGATCGGCAACGTCGCATCCTTTGCCCACTCGCTCATCGAGTTGTCGTAGACGGCGATATCCTTGTAGCCGAGCTGATGCAGCAGGTACGCGTCGAGCGTTGCGGCGATGCCGCCACCACAGTAGATGAGGACGCGCTTTGACTTGTCGGCGCCGACGTTTGCGAACGCCTTGGCCACCTGGTCGGGCGGCAGGATCTCGAGGGTCTTGCTCTGCAAGGCTGCGGCTGGAACATTGACACTGCCAGGGATTCGGCCGGGCCGACCGTAGCGCGGGTTTTCACCCGAGTGCAGGTCGGGCGCCAGCGCATTGATGGTGCAGGCGGCGTTGTCGCCGATGGCGGCTTTCATCTCGTCGCGGCCGACAAAGAGTCCGGCCCGCGGCTTTGCCGTAAGTTTGGCTGCCCGATAGCGGGTTTCGGCCGTTGCCAAGGGCTTGCCTTCGGCGGCCCACTTATCGAAACCGCCATCCAGGATCGCCGCGTTATCGAAGCCGATCGCCCGCAGCATCCACCACACCCGTGTTGCCCACTGGGTACTCTTCCGGCTGTAGAGGACGACGCGCATGCCCTCGCCGATACCAAGCGCCGCCGCCATGCGGGCGAGGTCGTCGGCCGCCGGCATCGTAAAGCGGAACTTCGAGGCGTTGTCCGAAAGCTCGGCCTGCAGGTCGATGATGGCGGAACCCGGGATATGCCCCTTGTCATAGTCGGCGCGTCCGGTCTCGACGCGGTAGGGGCGGCCGGTGCCGGTCTCATAAATGAGATACGTCGTGCAATCGAAGCTCCGAAGGCCCGGGGCATCCAGATGTGCCGCCAGCCAGTCGGTGCTGACCAGTGCGTCGGGATAGAGAAACCGTGCTGAGTTGGCCATTACGTTACCCCTTTGGCTTGCATCGACAATCACCCGCGACAGGGTCAAACCCCAAATTCAGTTCCGAAGCCGCGCTCCAAGCACATCCAACCTGCACATTGTTGCATTCGAACGCAACCCGTGTTCATATTGTGTTCTCGCAAATGAGAACTGGGCGGACCGGGGGACGGGAATATGTGTCGGTTTATAACGAAAGTTGTTGCATTGCTGCCGGCTTCGGCCTTCACCGTGATTGCCCTTCTGGCGATCGGCGGCGGCACCGCTGTGGCACAGGATCTCAAGTTCCAGGGGCCAATCAAGATCTACGCTGGCTTTGCCGCAGGCGGCCAATCCGACATTCTGGCGCGCATCATCGCTGACCGGCTGAAGGACAAGCTCAACCGCCCCGTCGTCGTCGAGAACAAGACTGGTGCCGGTGGCCGCCTCGCGGTCGAGGCTGTCAAAACGTCGCCGCCGGATGGCTCGGCGCTTGTTCTCGCCAACATTTCGCACATGGGCGTGGCCCCACTGATCTATCCGGATCTGCCCTACAATTCGACCCGCGATTTCGCGCCGATCAGCAAAGTCGTGGAGTTCCAGGTTGCGCTCGCGACCGGTACCCAGACGGCTGCCCGGGACTTTCTGGCTATGCTTGCCTGGTTGAAAGCAAATCCTGGCAAAGGCACCTCCGGCAATCCCGGCAACGGCAGCCTGCCGCATCTTTACGGCATGGAACTCGCGACCGCGGCCGGCCTCGACCTCACGCAGGTGCCTTACCGCGGAGGTGCGCCGATCGTTGCGGCTCTGATCCAGGGAGACCTGGCGATTGGTTGGGCGGGGATTGGCGATTTCCTGGAACAACATCGCGCCAATCAAGGGCGCATCGTCGCCGTTACCGGCACCAGGCGCTCCCCTCTACTTGCCGACGTGCCGACATTCAGTGAGCTCGGCTATAAAGCCCTCGAGCCGAACGGTTGGATCGGCGTCTTTGCGCCTGCAGGACTGCCGGCCGAGCTGATCACGCTCTATAATCGCGAGCTGGTGGACGTGCTGACAAACCCCGAGAACAAGGCCAAGCTCGAGTCCTTTGGCTTTGTCGTGACCGCCAGCACTCCGGACGCGCTCAAGGCGCAGGTGGAGGCCGATCTCAGCAAATGGAAACCCATCGTCGAGACGGCCGGCATCAAGCCGTGATGCCGCAATCATTCAGGCGCGGAATTTGCTGAAATTTAAGGCAATCTCCGTAGTCTGACGGCAGCTCATGTGGCGGTTCGGAGCTTCGCGTCCACTTTTCAGGCTCAACGCGCGGACTTCCGAACATTACGCCACACCAAGCCGATGATTATTCTAGGGTCCCCGTCGTTCGCGAATGGGACACCAATTCATGCCTGCCCAGTATGCCACCGGGGCAGAGTTGTCCCCGGGGTGGCGTTGTCGTCGTCGATCGTCGCGGAGTTGTTGCATGCTGCCCAACAAAACGGCCACCGATGCTGATGCAAATGAAGCTGGCGAGCTCGCAGCACCTGAGCCGATCGCCGACTGGCGCTTCGGCCTTCGGCTTTTTCGTGAGCGCTACTATCTCAACGTGTGCCTCGGCCGGGAGCGCCGCAGTCCCGCACGTCTCCAGAATGAAGGACAGGTCCGCCTTCCCGTGATCGCAACCGCCTATTTGACCGTGGTCTCGGCGTTCTTCTGGTTCTTCGGCATCGTCTGCTTCGTTTACCTGTTGAAGTCGCTGGCAGGGATCAACATCTTCGCGCACACGTCGGCGCTGCACCCGCTCTACGCCTTGTTCTTCGAGTGAACCTGGCTTTGGGTGATCAGCCGCGCGCGTTTCCCTAGCGGTTGACGGGGGCCAAATCTGCTCCGGCCTCCGGAGTAGCACGGCCACAGCGTTTATCTCAACGACACAACTCGTTTTCGCCATGCAATGCATATGGAACGTCAGAATTGTGATCTATCTGGTTGAACTATAAACTAAAATTACGAACCTGAATTTCAGGCTTCATTAAGGCTGATCCCGCAAACTTCCCTGACATTTTAAATTGGGGACGCCGCGGGTCACGGCGGTGCTGTGGGTGTAGTCGTGGAACTGAGCAACCGCGTCGAGTGGGCCTTCAAACGTGCTGTCGATGGGTGGGTACACCCTTCGGTCGGCGACGATCCGATCCTGCGCGCGCGGCACCGCTCGCTGATCGCGTCGCATCTGCTCGGCGGTCTGCTTTCGGCACTCGTGTTCGCTGCCTACTTCGCCTGGACCGGTGCGCCGAGTACGGCCGCCGTCATCGCCAGCGTTTGCTTCGTCGCCCAGATCGGTATCGCAACCACGCTGTCGCGATCCGGCGACCTCGAGCTATCCCATCTCCTCTCGGCCGGCAACCTGACCGCGATCGTGACGGTCGCGGCCGGGCTCTCCGGCGGCACCAGCTCCTTCGCCATCGCCTGGTTGATCCTGGTGCCACTCGAAGCGGCACTTTCCGCCGACCGCCGCATGATGATTATTGCAACTGGCCTCGCTCTGCTGTCGCTCGGCGGCCTGCATGCCGTGACCGTGCTTGGCATGTTGCCGGCGCGCGTGACCATGCCGATCGACAGCGAGTTGCTGACGTTGATCACGTTCGCCGGCGGTATCGCCTATGCCGGCGGCCTCGTCGCCAGCGTCCAGGACATGCATCGCGGTGCCGCCCGCCAGGTGGAAGCCGGCCGCGAGCTGTATCGCCTCATCGCCGAGAATGCCAACGACCTCATCACGCGCCACGATGCGACTGGCCGCGTCACGTTCGCCTCGTTGGCGAGCCGATCGTTGCTCGGCCTCGAGCCCTACCGTCTGATGGGGCCGGGCTTCAAACCGCTGCTGACGCTGGCCGACTGGGACCGCCACACGCTGTCCCTGACCCGTTGCCTGGCCGAAGGCATGCCGGTTTCCGAAGAATTCCAGTTCGAACGCCGCCTTGCCGATGGCACCGGCACGGATCGGATCTGGATCGAAATGCGCTGCCAGCCCGTGGCGCCGCTTCCTGGCCAGGCCGCCGGCTCCGTGATCGCCGTTGCCCGTGACATCACGGTCCGCAAGTCCGAGGCGGTCGAGCTGGCGCGGGCCCGCGATGACGCCGAGCGCGCAAGCCGTGCCAAGACCGCGTTCGTCGCCACCATGAGCCACGAGTTGCGCACGCCGCTCAATGCCATCATCGGGTTCGCCGAGATCCTGCATCGCGACCTGCTGATCAAGGCGCGTGACCCAAAGCAAGCCGATCACGCCCGCATTATCCATCAGAGCGGCGAACACCTGCTATCGCTGGTGAAAGACCTGCTCGATGTCTCCAAAATCGAGTCCGGCAAATTCAGCGTTGTCGCTGATCCGTTCGCGTTGGACGAAGTCGTGCCGATGGCCGTCGATACGATGAAGCCGCTGGCGTTGAGCAAGGGCATCACGCTCGTCTGCGACCTGGAGGCGGATCTGCCGGATCTCCTCGCCGATCGGCGCGCCGTTCGCCAGATCCTGATCAACCTCGTTTCGAACGCCTGCAAATTCACACCGGCTGGCGGCACTGTGACGGTCAGCGCGCGGCGCATCAACGACACGATCGAGCTTGCGGTCGCAGACACCGGCATCGGAATCGATCCAAGCCACATCGCCCGGCTCGGCCAGCCATTCTATCAGATCGACACCCGCTACGCGCGCCAGAACGAAGGCGCCGGTCTTGGCCTTTCCATCGTGCGCGGCCTTGTCGAGCTGCACCAAGGCGCCTTCGCGATCGCAAGCACGCCCGGCCAGGGCTCGCGTTTCACCGTCACACTCGCGGCTGATACTGCGCTGGTCGAGCCGATCGATGAAATGCCGGCGAAACCGCAGAAGGTTGCCGTCATCGTCGATCTCGCCGAGGTGCATTACCGCCGCCAGCAGCAGCAACGGGAGGATGCGGCGGCTGCCGCCGTTGCCAAGCCGGTGGTTCGCGCCAGCTGATCAAGCGGCAACCCGTCAGTCGCAGTCACCATCCCCGGAGTTCGTCCGATGAGCCTCAACCCACAACAGGCGCGACTGGCCCTGGCGATGTTTGTCGCGGTCGGCGCCGCCATTTCCGTCAATATCCTCTACCTGCAGGACCAGTCGGTGGCATCGGCAACGGCCCGCACCAAGGCCGAGCGCGGCAAGATGAAGGCTGAAGCCGAGCGCACGAAGCGCTTGGCGCTGGAGCCCCGCGAAATGCCAGCGGCCAAGGCGGCAGCCGCAACCGCGACGGCGGCCGCAATTGTGCCGTTGCCGGCGGTTTCGGAGCGGGCAGGGTGGTTTTCGCCGTCGTCAGGGCAGATCGATCGTGCCAGTCTGCCCTCGTCGGAGGCAGAAATGCGCATGCCGGACCTCGTCAAGGCGATTCAACAGAAGCTCGTCCAGCGCGGCTATGAGCCGGGCACGCCCGATGGCGTCACCGGTGTCGTCACGCGGGCGGCCATCATGGCTTACGAGCACGACCAGGGCCTGGCCCTGACCGGTGAGCCCTCCGAGACGATCCTGCAGCATCTCCAAAGCGGCTCGTCGGCCAAGCCCGGCGGCTTCCAGAAGCCGCGCCCGCATCGCTCAGCCAGCGCGGAGCAGATCATTCGCACCGTGCAGCATGCGCTGGCCCAGCTCGGCTATTTTGCCGGCAAGGTCGACGGCCGCACCGGCGACGACACGATCCGCGCCATCCGGGAATACGAGATGGATGCCGGCCTGACGCCGACGGGGCGGGTCTCGGCGCCGCTGCTGATCAAGCTCGCACGCTCGACCAGCGGACCGAAGGCTGGCGCCCGCTGAACTGCACCGGTTGCGACGGCGGCGCACCGTGAGGCGAACAAGGACGCGAACAAGCGGGAGCGTCGACCGGCGTTCGTTGCCCAATTGTCACCGCTGCCGGACGGGACTAGCACACGTGGGGTTGCCGTGCCCGGCACTCGTCGTTTCATTCAGCCAGCATGTCGTCCTTGAAACGCCAGGGGAACCCCTGTATTGACCGCGC
>JANLQP010000333.1:0-4679 GCA_031367895.1 Hyphomicrobiales bacterium | reverse complement strand
GCGGTCTCGACCGCCGCCTGGCCCAGGTCGTCGAAATGCGCTACTTCGCCGGCCTGACCGAGAAGGACATCGCCGAAGCCCTGGGCGTCACCGAACGTACCGTTCGCCGCGACTGGGACAAGGCGCGCACGCTGCTCTTCGCTGCGTTGCGCTGACAGCCGACTGCGCACCCGGGCCGATGGCACAGGCCATCGGCACCGCGACGGGTCCTGCTCACCCGGCTCCGTCTGCGAATACATCCGCCACGCTTTCCCCGCAGCCGCCGCCTGCAGCCGGCGCGGCAGCCAATGTCCGCTTTGCCGCGCCGGTCACGGTCTTCAGGATGTCCCCACCCCATCTGCATTTCGCATTGCACGAGGTGTTTCCATGACTCGTTCTCATCTTTGCCTGGCTGTCTTGCTGTGCGCCGCCGCCGGCACGTCCTCGGCGCAGGGCTATCAGTTCACGACGCTGGACCCCGACCGGCCCTACGTGACGATCATTCCCAACGCCATCAACAACAGCGGCACGGTGACCGGCGTGTGGGTGGACCCGGCGCAGGCCGACCACGGCTTCATCGCCAATGCCGGGGCCTTCACCAGTTTCGACGCGCCCCAGGCCGATACGGTGAAGGTCGGTGGCGTTCGCGGCACCTGGGCCTCTGGGCTCGACAACGCAGGCACGGTGGTCGGTGTCTACACTGCCGGCGGCGCGCAGCACGGCTTCGTGCGCCTGGCCGACGGCACGACGGCCACGCTGGACATCACAGGCCATTCGCGCACCGCGCTGACGGCGATCAACGACAACGGCCAGATGCTCGGCGTCCATGCCGACGACAACACGCTCCTGGGCGGCACTTCCTTCCTGCGCAGCGCTGGCGGCGCGCTGACCTTGATCTCCATGCCCGGATCGATCTTCTCCGAGGCCGAGGGCCTGAACAACGACGGCGTCATCGTCGGCGGCTACGACGACGCGGCCAGCGTTCTGCACGGCTACGTGCGCGCGCCGAACGGAGTCTTCACATCCATCGAGGTGGCCGGCGCCGACACGACGGTGCTGAGCGGCATCAACGACGCCGGCTGGATCGTCGGCGAATACGACGTCGGCGGCGTCGGCCACGGATTCCTGCGCGATCCACTGGGTGCGGTGACGACGATCGACGTTTCCGGCGCCAGCTTCACCAGCGCCATCGGCATCAACGCGGCCGGGGCGATCGTCGGCCAGTATTGCGACGCTGCGGACGCCTGCCACGGCTTCGTCGCCGCCCCGGTGCCCGAGCCCCCGCGTGGGGCATTGATGGCCGCGGGCGTGGGTGTCGTTGGCCTGCTGCTGCGGCGGCGCACCGCACGCTGGCGGGCCCAAGAAGCTTGCATCGGGCGCGGCTGATCGGCGATCATCGACCGGGCGCGGACCGCGCTCGGCGCCGGGTTCGCCGGCGGGCCATGCGAACCTGCGTACCGATGATCCAACCCGGCCTTTGACGCCATGAAGATCGACGCCCAACTCTGGCCGCTGATTTCAGCGCTGTTCGACCAGGCGCTCGATCTGCCTGCGGCGCAACGCGAACGTTTCCTGGCCGAATTGCCGGCTGACCAGAGCGTGCACCGCCAGACGCTGCAGCGTTTGCTGGCTGACCACGCGGAGGTCGAGACCGGCGACTTCCTGCACAGCCTGCCGCGGCTGCACCTCGCCGCCGATCCCGCACCGGCAGCCGGCGAGGCCGGCGCAGCCGAGCTGACGGTCGGCCCCTATCGCCTGCTGCGTGAACTCGGCCGTGGCGGCATGGCCAGCGTCTGGCTGGCTCAGCGCAGCGATGGTTTGCTGCGGCGCGAAGTGGCTCTGAAGCTGCCGCACCCGGGGCTCGCGACCAAAGCCTTCGCCGAACGGCTGGCTAGGGAGCGCGACATCCTGGCCTCGCTGGCACATCCACACATCGCGCGCCTGTACGACGCCGGCGTGTCCGCTGAGGGCCAACCGTACATCGCGCTGGCCTACGTGCAGGGCATGACGCTGATCGAGCACTGTCGCCAGAACGGGCTGAGTGTGCGCGACCGCGTCGTTCTGTTTCTGCAAGTGCTGGCTGCCGTGCAGTACGCGCATTCACACCTGGTGATCCACCGCGACCTCAAGCCTTCCAACGTTCTCGTCGACGAGCAAGGGCAAGTGCATCTGCTGGACTTCGGCATCGCCAAGCTGCTCGTCGAAGGGCAGGCCGAGGCCACCGCATTGACGCTCGACGCCGGTCTTGCCTTGACGCCCGACTACGCCTCGCCCGAGCAGATTGCGGGTGGTGCGATCAGCATCGCCACCGATGTCTACTCGCTGGGCGTGTTGCTGTACGAATTGCTCGCCGGTGTTCGGCCCTACCGATTGCAGCGGCAAGACCGCGCGTCACTCGAGCGCGCAGTGCTCGAGTTCGACGTGCAGCGCCCGAGCGAGGCGGCGCGCATCGCCGGCGCGGCGAGCACCGCACGGGCCTTGCGTGGCGACCTCGATACGATCGTGCTCAAGGCGCTCAAGAAGAGGCCCGAAGAGCGCTTTGCGACGGTCGATGCATTCGCGCAGGACCTGCAGCGCCACTTGGAGGGTGCCCCGGTCCTGGCGCGGCCCGATGCGATGAGCTACCGAGTCGGCAGGTTCGTCCTTCGCCACCGGTTCGGCGTCGCGGCGACCGCGCTCGTGATGTCCGCTTTGGGAATCGGGCTTGCGGGAACGACGTGGCAAGCGCAGCGGGCACAGTTTCAAGCGCAGCGGGCACAGGCGGTTCAGAGGTTTCTGATCGACCTCTTCAACGAGGCCGATCCCGCAAAGGCCCAGGGGCGTGAACTCACGGCGCGGGAGATGCTGGATCGCGGCCGGCGCGATTTGCCGGTGAAG
The DNA here is from genome assembly GCA_031367895.1 of Hyphomicrobiales bacterium. Classification (GTDB taxonomy): domain Bacteria; phylum Pseudomonadota; class Alphaproteobacteria; order Rhizobiales; family Hyphomicrobiaceae. Next base: position 1,823 of record JANLQP010000333.1, on the reverse strand, counting down.
CTCAGGGAACAACCTGAACTTCAAGGCGTTCTGGAAGGCGTTCTGGTCGACCTGTACACGAAGCTCGGTGACGAGAACAAGGCCTTGCCCCTTGCCGAGGCCCACCGCGACCGCACGCTCCAGTCGGACGGTCCGCAGAGCCTTGCCTACGGCGACGCCCTCTACGCATTGGCACGCGTTCACGGCGGCCTTGCTCACCATGCCGTCGCCTACGAGACCTACGAGAAGGCGCGTCTGGTATTGCAGCATTACGCGCAGGAGCGTGTGAGCGAGCTGCTTCTGATCGAGGGCCACCAGGCCACGCAGCTGGCAATGCTCGATCGGAGCAAGGAGGCCATCGAATTGCTGACACGCCTGTTGCCGCGCCTCGAGGCCCATTTCGGCTCTGGCAGCTGGGAGTTGCTCCGGCCTCATGCCACGATGGCCGCGACGTACTCCGATCTGGGCGAGCACGACAAGGCCGCGCGGCTGATTGCCGAGATCACACCAAGCTTGGACCGGGTCGACGCAGCCCATGCGCTTGAAGCCACCGAATTGCGCATCGACCTCGGCTACGCGTTGTGGAATGCCAGGCAATACGACAAGGCCCGGGTGTTGCTGGAAAGGGGCATCGAAGACGCTGACCGCCTGCTCGGCCCGGTGAACGCCGTGTCGGTCTCAGCTCAGCGAACTCTCGGACTGCTTTTCAATTCCCAGGGTCGTTTCGAGCAGTCCGTGCTGACTTTCGGCGACAGCATCCAGCGCGCGCGCCAACTGGCCGGCGAAGACTCCGCGCCGACGCGCTTTGCCGAATCGTTCGACGTCGTAGCGCTCGTGATGACCGGCCGAACGCAGGAAGCTCGGGCGATGGCCGAGCGGTCGGTGGTCAAGATGGATCATGTCGAGGGCATTTCACCGGCCGTCGCGCGCGGATTCGATCGTCGGCTCGGTTTGGCGCTGGTCGCTGCGGGCGACTACGCGAAGGCCGTACAGGTGCTGGAGGATGTGCTGGCCCGCGAAGCAGCTGCCGGCGTCAACAAGGGCGGTGCACACGGCACCACACTGCTGTATCTGGCCGGCGCCAGAGCAGGGCAAGGGTGGCACGAAGGCGCCGCTGACGCTGCAAGGCAGGCAGCGCGGTCGTTCGACAGGGTTCGCATTGGCCAGCGTGGCGGCAAGGGCTAGCAGGGCGAGTGACAGGGTCTTCGATGCAGCGTTCATGGCAGCTCCTTTGTGCGAAGCAGGTTGTGTGGACAGAAGAGCTTCGAGCCGGCAAACGCTGTCGCCAAGAACAGGTTGCGCAATGTCTTGTTCATCGGTGGACCCTCCAAGGCGATTCGTTTGCTTGCCATGGAAGAACGCATCTCCGCAGTGAAACCGGACATCGTGCGACTCGCACGAACGCCGGTCTCGCTCGGCCCCTGGAGCAATGACGTCAGAAGACCAGCAAGAGCGGCTTCGGTGGGACGGCGCCCGCGATCGTCTTCAGGCGCTCGCGCGAGACGCGTTCGATCTGCTCCGCCTCGCTCGCCGCCGCCGAGCTTCGCAGCGTCTCGGCACGAACCAGTTCGACGAACAGCGGATCCGTCTGATTCGGCTGCGGGCTCTTTGCCAAAAGTGCCTGCGCGTCGGCGATGAGCGTCAGCGCGGCCTCCGTCCGATGCAGACGCGCCAGCGCCAGCGCTTCGGTCAGCTTCGAGTGCGCCACCGCCGCGAAGTTGGGCTCACCCTGTTCGAACGACCGTGCTGCCTGCCTTGCAGCGTCAGCGGCGCCTTCGTGCCACCCTTGCCCTGCTCTGGCGCCGGCCAGATACAGCAGTGTGGTGCCGTGTGCACCGCCCTTG
>JANLQP010000302.1:0-40854 GCA_031367895.1 Hyphomicrobiales bacterium | reverse complement strand
GAAACCGCAGTGGTTCCTGCTGACGCATTTCTTCAATCACCAGACGCATCATCGCGGCCAGGTGCACGCCATGCTGACGGCGGCCGGCGCGAAGCCGGATGATACGGATTTGATGTTGATGGCGATGTGAGGGGAGGGTGGTGGGAAATTGGCAACTGCCGTCAATGCATCAATCTGCCAATTCATCAGGGTTTCGCGCCCTTGACGGCCGGGGTCAGCTCGTTGCGTCGCTCCTGCTCCTTGCAAACTTCGCCAAACCTTTCCCGGCTCATATGGGTGCCGGGGTCCCAAGCCGCCACGCATTCGCGCAGGAGTTCGGCATTGGTAGGCTTAGGGGCACTGGAAACAGCGGCGCCACCAGCTGTGCTCCGGCCTCCCGCAGAACCTGGACTCGAAGGCACTGTAAGGTTGGATCGGGGCGCGGGTGGAACTGAACCCGGGCTCGGCCGGTCCGTTCGAGAATCAACGTCGCGCTGCGGATCGTAAGGAACGCCAGGGGCCGGCAATGGCGCCGCCGGATTTTGTGGCGCGCCTCTCGGCACGATGTTTTGCGGGTTGTTCAATGGGGAAAGAACAGTCGGGGCTACGGCACCGGGCTGACTGGGTTGTCCGGGTGAAGTCAAGGTACTCGGGGGTGCCACGCCTCCCGGGGCTGGTGACGGACTACGCGGGGCAGTTGGCGAACTGCTTGCACCGCCGCCGGAATTTCCACCGCTCGATTGTGCTGCCGCCGAGGTTGGCCCGAGCAAGAGCGAGCCGACGGCGATCAACGCCATAACGATGGCGGGCGAACTTTTTGACATGGCGATCAATCCTTGCTGTTCAGGGATCAACGTTGAACAGCTGCAAGGGTTCCGTGCCTGTGCTCGTCTGGGTGGCCGCCGCATTTTCTCGGTCAGGGCGTGATGACTTACGCGAGCTTGCAGAAAGTTATCCCCCATCGCTGCGGCTGCTGCATGCTCTCGTCATCCCGCCCACATCACACCTCGCGTGTGACTAGGGCTTCGAGGTCGAGCTTGGATTTCGAGGTTTAGGCGGGAGCACGGACCGGGACGGCATGTCGAAGTGCTGCCCTGGGATTTGAATGGCTCACCGCGATAAGTGCGCACGCATCGCGGTAGAGCCCCGGATTCCCTGCCGAGCGCGGGGAAGGAACTGTCCGGAGTCGCCGATGGGCCCACCCAGAGCGGCAAAAATCTCGCCGGTCTCGTCGTGGCAGGGCGGCCCTGCTCGCCAACCAAACTACAAGGGGTTCCTGGCGGTTACGCCGCCCTGCGCCTGGAAATGATGCGGAAACCTCGGGCGCTTTGCGCTGCGGGGAAAAAAAGTCGTGAACTGGCGCATGCGAGACGAGTGTTTGGTGAATTTCCGAACTCGCTCGTTGCCGCCTCTTACCCCAACCCTCTCCCCGCAGAAGTGCAGCCCTGCAGGGAAAGGGGGCAGTTGGCGGTTACCCGCCCGCCATGCCCGACTCACCATTCCCGACTCCAGACATCAAGTCCGGTGCGCCCGCAGCCAGATGAGCACGTCGGCGGCGTTCTGGTCGGGCGGGAATACGGGATAGAAAACGTGCGTGATGCGGCCGTTGTCGATGATCCAGGCCATGCGATTGAGCAGCGTCAGGCCGCCAACCTGCATCGTCGGCAAACGTAGAGCGTGCGCCAGGGCAAGGGCCTCGTCGGAGAGCATCGCGAACGGAAGATGCATACGCGACACCGCTTCCTGCTGATAGGCGGTGTCCTGCGTCGAAAGGCCGAACACGCGGCTTGCGCCGGCAGCCTGCAAGTCGGCGTGGAGATCGCGGAAACCACAGGATTGCGGCGTACAACCGCGTGCGCCTGGAATCTGATCCCAGGTGTCGACAAGGCCGATTTGGCCCGGACGTCCGGTGCGCGGATAGAGGAAGACGACCGTGCGGCCGGGGAGCCTGGCGAGATTGATCGCGGTACCATCGGTGGCGGCCAACGCGATGTCGGGTAGCGCCGCGCCAGTGAGATGCCGCGCGCCGCCATCATCTGTGGGCGCCGGGATCTTCGACCAGTCGACGGCGTCGAGGCTCGGTTGGTTTGCCATGTGTCGTCTCGCTTCGATCAGGAGGTGAGTTCGCGCACATGATAGCGGTCGGCGACATGGAAGCCAAAACGCTGGTAGATGCTGATGGCGCGTGCTTCGAGCGCCGGCCAACCGCGCACAATGGCCTGCTCGATGGCAAAAGCCCGTTCGGCGAGAAACTCATGTGGGCCGCCCGACGCCGAGTGCCTGAACCAACAGCGCCGCGTTCGGTGCATACGCTGCGCGCACACGGCCCTCGGAAACATGCGTGGCGATAATGCGCACCAGATCAGGCTCGCGGCCAAACTCGCGCACGAGATAGCGCAGGAAGATCGAGCGATCGAGATCGCGGCGGACGCCGAGCGCCTGGCCGAGTGCGTCGGCGCTCTCGGGATGCGCACGGATCAGCGACACGGCATGCCGGGCCGCCAGGAAATCAGCGATGATCTCGTGCGCGAAACGGACATGCCCTTTCGTGGCGGACTGGCCGAAAAACGCCAATTGCACCAGCGCCAGCAACACGCGCGGTTCAAGGCCTGGCACAAGGCCGACGTCCAGGTAGAACGTCGACAGCTGGCGCAACTCGTCGACCGAGAGCCCGTTCGCCGCGTTCGGGTAGGCCTCGTACATGCGCATGCGGTGCGCCAGGCCCTCGATCAGCTCGACGAGCCGGTCGCGCCCGATGGCTTTCAACGCCTCGATCAATCGTGCGCGTTCGGCCGGCACGTTGAACGTCTCGACGCCGAAGTGGGCAACCATGTCGGCGGCCTCGACGAAAGCGTCGGCGCCGGAAAAGACATCCCATTCGAAGCCCGCCTCGCCGCCCTCGAGCTTGGCTGCCTCGCGATCGATCAGGCCGTCGACGGCTGCGCTGAGCAGATCGAACTCGTCGGTGGCGACGATGCGCGCGTCGGCCTGCAGGCCGAGGATCAGGTCGCAGTAATAGGGCAGCGTCGCCAGCTCGGCGATCGCGGGATGCGCATCGAGTGCGGCGAGGAACTGGGCGACGGCAGGCGGGTCCGTCACATCGGTTGGGCCGGCCAAGCGCTTCACATGCCGAGCCCACGCCAGCTGGCGCTGCGACGGCCGTTCCCATCGCGCCAGTTCGTAAATGCGGATGCTGCCGTCGGCGATGTGACGGTCGATCAGATCGCGCAGCGCCGTCGACGTGGTCAGCAGTGAATCACGCACGCAGATGACGGTGCGCGCGCGGCTGTCCGGTGCGAGGCTCTGCTCCAGCGCGGTTGCGAAATCGGCCTCGCCGGCGAAGAACTCGTCGAGGCCGTCGAACATCCAGGTCGTGAGACCGTTGGCGGAAAGCCAGCGCATCAGGCCGGGATTGGTCGCGGCGGCGGCATCGGTGGCGGCGACGGCTGCGAGCAAGCCGTCCATCGATTTCGCCTGCGCGTTCCGGATATGAGCCGGCAGGAACAGGATCGGCCTGGATGCGAGGCGCTGGGCGCGCTTCTCGGTGGTGAAATGCCGGTTGAGCGCATCGAACAATGCCGCAAACAGGCAGGATTTCCCGGCACCCGCATTGCCGATGATGATCGTGATTTGCGCCCGCTCCGGTGGCTCGGCGAGTTCGGCTGTGAGTACCGGCAACAGATCGGGGCCCGAAGCAAAGCCGCCGTGTGCCGCCCCGAGCGAGGAGAGCGCCACGTAAGGCTGGAGCACGCGCTCGGCGATTGTGGCTTGGGCGTCATGGATGAACTCGGCGAAGACGGAACGCGCTTCGGCGCCGCGACCGCTGCCGACGGCGTCGTCGCCATCGATCTTGTAGGGCGTGTCGAAGAACTGGACGGGCACGCGGACGCCGACGCCGAGCTCGTTGGCCTGGTGCCGGAACGCGGTCGAGAGGCCGGCGAGCGAGGGCGTCACGAAGTACGCCTGCGCGTTTGCGCCGCCAAAGGCCTTGGCTTGCGCGAAGTCTGCGAGCAGGCGCGCTTCGTCGGTGGCGGTCCCCGCATCGGGATCGGCGTACCAGAGCGTGAGGCGATCGGTACCCCCGCTTTCGCGGCCACGTTCGGCCTGTAGGTGGCCTTCTGCCCGCCTCGTCAGACGAAACCCGTCAGCGGCGAGAAAACTCTCGATGTACGCGCCGAGGCCCGACATGCCTCTGTCCCCTCGTGTCCGAATATGGCGTGTCCGAATATGGCGTGTCCGATTGCGGCCGGCGGCGTGCGTTGCCCGCACTTGCGCCAGATCAACTGTTCCCACGCAAAAGGCGCCGGCGCAACGGGAGGACGACGAATAATAAGTCAAACCCGCGACGGCCGGAAGACTTCGGCGGAACGATGGCAGATTGGCACACCAGGAAGCCGGATCGGCTCAGCCCTTGTCGCGCATCAGCCGCGCCTTGGTGCGCTGCCACTCGCGCTTCTTGATGTCCTCGCGCTTGTCGACGAGCTTCTTGCCTTGTGCCAGCGCGATCTTCAGCTTGGCGAGGCCACGCGCGTTGAAATAGAGCTGCAGCGGCACGATGGTCATGCCCTGACGGTCGACGGCGATAGCGATCTTGTGGATCTCACTGCGCTTCATCAGCAAGCGACGGGGCCGACGCGGCTCATGCTGGAAGAAACGGCCGGCCTGGCGGTATTCCGGGATGTAGGAGTTGATCAAAAACAAGCCGCCGTTCTCGGCCGAGGCATAGCTCTCGGCGATATTGGCCTGGCCTGTGCGCAAGGATTTCACCTCGGTGCCGGTGAGCTGCAGCCCGGCCTCCCAAGTGTCCTCGATGCGGTATTCGTAGCGGGCGCGCCGGTTCTCGGCGACGACCTTGTAGTTGTCGGTCTTCTCGGCCATGGCCTCGATCTTTCGATGGCCGCAAAGCAGTGCGGCAGATACGCGGCACTTAGAACAGGTTCGCGGTGGCTGAGCAACCGGCGGCACCGCGAAGGAGTTGGGTGTGGCCTCCGCAGCTTGGGCGCTGCGGGGGGAGAGGGCTGGTTTCGGAGGCGAAGCTGCGGCGAACTTCCCGGAATAGCGTGCCCCCAGACCAACCTGAGGTGAGGCAGGATCTCACCCAGACAGTCAACTAGACGCCAGTTTGGCGCGCACTTCGGCGGCGCGCCAGCGGCGGACGTTGCCTTTGGCCTCGAGCTGCCCGTGATCGACGAGGACGTAAATGCGCGCGGCGACGGCTTGTCCGGTCGCCGCGATCGCCTGCGCTTTGGCCGCGTCCACGACGCGCGCGATGAAGACCGCGACCTTCAGCCATTCGGCGCCCGCGTTGGCCAGAATGACAGCATCGAGCGGATCGGCTGACGCAGCGGTGATGTGTGAGAATGTCTTGGCCATACGCGCTGTGTAGCAGCAGATCGCCTGGACCGCGAGTCTGCGCGGTTGCGTCGAGCCGGAGGCGCGTCTTCATCAAAGTGGGCAACCGAAGCGCGACGTAAAACGCGCCGCCCGCGCGTCTGGTAACCTGTCAGGCTGGTACCCTGTCAGGTTGGCCGACTGTCGCAATTTCCGGCCGGAGCGTGGTTCGGGTGCCGCAAATTCCCGCGCCCGCGCCTCAGTCGGTCACACGGCCGTAACTCATGCGGGCAGAAGATCGGGCGGGGTGGCTTCGGCCTTCAACGCGGCCAACGCCTCGTCGAGGGCCATCACCGTGCTCTTGTCGGAGCCGAGGCGACGGATCGAAACCTTGCGCTCGTCCGCCTCGCGTTTTCCCACCACCAGCATGACCGGCGACTTCTTCAGGGAATGCTCGCGCACCTTGTAGTTGATCTTCTCGTTTCGGAGATCCGTCTCGGCGCGGAGACCCGACTTGCGCACGAGCCCCGTCACTTCGTTCGCATACTCATCGGCGTCGGAGACGATGGTCGCGACCACGGCCTGCACCGGCGAAAGCCACAACGGCAGGTGCCCGGCGACGTTTTCCAGATAGATGCCGGTGAAACGCTCGAGCGAGCCGAACATGGCGCGATGGATCATGACAGGCGTTTTCTTCTCGCCGGCCGCATCGATGAAGAACGCTCCGAACCGCGCCGGCAGATTGAAGTCTACCTGTGTGGTGCCGCACTGCCAGGTCCGCCCGATCGCATCGCGCAGATGATACTCGAACTTCGGGCCGTAGAATGCGCCCTCACCTTCCGCGATTGAGGTTTTGACGCGGCCGTCGCCGCTCGCCGCAATCTTGTCGAGCACCGCCTTCATCGCGGTCTCGGCCTTGTCCCAGAGCGCGTCGGCGCCGACCCGCTTTTCGGGCCGGGTGGCGAGCTTGATATGCACATGCTCGAAGCCGAAGTCCTTGTAGATCGACAGCATGAAGCGGTTGATGTCGAGGCACTGCTCGGCGATCTGGTCCTCGGTGCAGAAGATGTGCGCGTCATCCTGGGTGAAGGCACGCACGCGCATCAGCCCATGCAACGCACCAGACGGCTCATAGCGGTGCACGCAGCCGAACTCGGCGATCTTCATCGGCAGATCGCGGTAGCTCTTCAGGCCGTGCTTGTAGATTTGCACGTGGCCCGGGCAGTTCATCGGCTTCAGCGCGAACACGCGGCTGTCCTCGGTCTCGGTGACGAACATGTTGGCGTGATACGTCTCCCAGTGACCGGAGGTCTCCCACAGCGTCCGTTCCATGAGCTGGGGCGAGTTCACTTCGACGTAGCCTTCCACCTGCTGTCGGCGGCGCATGTAGGCAATGAGGCCCTGAAACAGGCTCCAACCCTTCGGATGCCAGAACACGGTGCCCGGTGCGTCGTCCTGGAAATGGAAGAGATCCATCTCGCGGCCGAGCTTCCTGTGGTCGCGCTTCTCGGCTTCCTCCATCTGGCGGATGTGCTCGGCGAGCTCCTTTTCCTCGGCGAAGGCGACACCATAGATGCGCTGCAGCTGCGGGCCTTTCGCATCGCCGCGCCAATAGGACCCGGAGAAACGCGTCAGCTTGAACGCCTTGCCGATCGGGCCGGTCGAGGTCATGTGCGGGCCGCGGCACAGATCGAGCCATGCGCCCTGGCTGTAGATCTTCACGTCCTCGCCGGCCGGGATGGCGTCGACCAACTCGACCTTGAAATGCTCGCCCTTGGCTTTGAAGTGGGCCTTGGCCTTGTCGCGCGACCAGACATCCTTCTTGAATGGCGCATTCCGGGTGATGATCTCGGCCATGCGCTTCTCGATGCGCGGCAGATCTTCCGGCAGAAAGGGCTCGGCTTTCGAGAAGTCGTAGAAGAAGCCGTGCTCGATGACCGGGCCGATCGTCACCTGCGTACCGGGCCACAGGTCCTGCACCGCTTCGGCCAACACGTGCGCGCAGTCGTGACGGATCAGTTCCAGCGCTTCCGGGTCGGTGCGTGCGACGAACTTGATTTTCGCGTCCCGGGTGATCGGATCGGCGGCATCGGCCAGCACGCCGTCGAGCACCATGGCGACGGTGCGCTTCGCGAGCGACGGAGCGATCGATTTGGCGACATCGAACCCGGTGGTGCCAGCGGGCACCGACCGTTTCGCGCCATCGGGCATGGTGAGGGTGATGTCGGACATCGACGACATTGGCGGCTTCTCCTCTCAATCGCTGCATACCACGCAGGTAAGATGGGTGGCGCGCGCTGTAGCGCTGAACGCCGGGAGCCGAGCTTGTGCCCACTCCGCTGCCGCGATGTCAAGGATGGCGAGATGGGGTCAGACCCATGGTTCTGACCCCGGCAGTGGCCCCGGTACGTACGCTCGCGTTTACTCCGCCGCCTCGCGGTGGCTGGCGAGAACCTGGTCGGCGAGTTTTCCCGTCAATTCGGCGAGATGATCGAACCGCGCCTGATAGGAGCCAACGCCTGCCGTCGCGGAGCGCAGTTCGACGATCAGGTCACCCATCTCCGCTTCCGGCAGCTGGGCGTCGATCACGTCCCAGCCGGCCCAACCGTCACGTTGATCGAAGCCCAAGATCTGGCCGCGGCGCTGCGCGATGATGGCATTCACCTTCGACGTCGCTTCGGTGGGCACGGTGACGGCCACGTGCATGATCGGCTCGAGCAGCACGGGCGCGCACTTGGGCATGCCCTCCGACATCGCGAGGCGGCCTGCCTGCCGGAACGCCATGTCGGAGCTGTCGACCGAGTGATACGAGCCGTCCGTCAGCACGACCTCGACGTCGACAACGGGGAAGCCAAGCGGCCCGTGTGTCAGGTAGTCCTTCACGCCGATCTCGACGGACGGAATGAACTGGCGCGGCACGGAACCGCCGTGGATACGCTCGGCGAATTGGAAGCCCTCGCCGCGGTTCCTCGGTTTGATCTCCAGCACCACATCGCCGAACTGGCCATGACCGCCGGATTGCTTCTTGTGGCGGCCGCGGATTTCGACGGGCTTTCGTATCGTCTCCTTGTAGGGCACCTGCCGGCGCTTGGTGATCGCCTCGATGCCGGACTTGCGCGCCAAACGCTCCATCGTCACGCGCAAGTGCATCTCGCCCTGGCCCCACAGTACCATCTGGCCGGTGTCGTGCGCATGAACCAGCCGGAGCGAGGTGTCTTCCTCCATCAAACGCGTGAGCGCTGCCGACAGCTTCACCTCGTCCTTGCGATCCCTGAGCGACAGCCCGACACCAAACACGGGCACCGGCATCTCCGGCGCCTTCGCCTGCAGGATGCCGCCCTTCTCGGCGGTCAGCATGGTGCCGGTTTTCACCCGTTCCAGGCGGCCGAAGGCAACGGTGTCGCCGGCGTTAGCGGCTCCGCGCTTGCGTGTATCGGCGCCGAGCATCGAGAAGACGCCGGCAATGCGCTCCTCGACGCCGTCGCCGACGACGGTCTGACCCTCACCGAGGGATCCCGCCAGCACGCGCGCGATCGAGAGTTTGCCGCCGTGCGCGGAATGCAGCGTCTTCATGACGTGGGCTGCGGTTTTCGCGTTCTCGAGCTTCAGGCGCTTCACCGTCGTCTCGACGAACGGCGCCTCGTGGCGGAGCGCCTTCAACAGCCGGAAGACGCCGTTGCCGTTCTCGGCGGAACCGAGCAGCACCGGGCAGATCAGGCCTTCGCGCAGTTCACGCGCGAGATCGTCGAAGATGCGGTCCTTCGGCGGCTGCATGTCGGACAGCAGCTGCTCCATCAGCTGATCGTCGTAGTCGGCGAGCTTTTCCAGCATCTGGAAGCGGGCTTCCTGCTCACGCGGCTTCACCGTCTCCGGCATAGCGACGATTTCGGACGGCGCATGCTCGCGATAGACATAGGCGCGCTCGGAGGCGAGGTCGACGTAACCGGTGGCGATGCCGTTCTCCCAGAGCGGGATCTGGCGCAGAACCAGCGGCTTGGCGCTTGCCGGTTGCAGCATTGGGATGATGTCGCGGACGGGCGTGTTGAAGCTGTCGATCTTGTTCAGGAACAGGAAATGCGGAATACCGCGATCTTCGAGCGATTTCAGCATCACCTGCAGCGCCGGCACCCGCTTCGCGTCGGGCTCGGTGACGACGATCGCCGCGTCACAAGCGGTGAGAACGGCCGCAGCCTCGGCCTGGAACTCGATCGAACCAGGGCAATCGATGAACGTGAAGGTGTCGCCCATGAACGTGACGTCGGCGACATTGAGCTCGACGCTCATGCCGTGCTCGCGCGCCTCGTTCGAGGCGTCGCCTGTGGTATTGCGGTCGCGGATGCGGCCCTGGCGCATGATGGCGCCGGTGCGGGCAAGCAGGGCTTCGAGAAGCGTGGTCTTGCCGGACAAGTAAGGGCCGACCAGTGCGATGCAGCGGGCACTACGGCCCAAAGCTCCATTCGTTTTTCCCATGGCTTCGCTCCAGATTGCCGAACATGCGAGCTCGGCATCGCCTCAGGCGTGTGGACGCGAGTAGCCGCGCCCGCGCCTGAGGCATTCAGGACGCAACCAACGGCATCGTCGCTCCGCTTCGTGGCAAACGCAAGAGGGACACCATTTCCCGGCCGAGAATAATCCCTGGCTAGGTTTATGAGCTTGGCCTCGACGACGTGTGGGAGCTGCATGCGGAAGCCCAGGCTCGGAATTTTGTGTTTGCAATCGATCGCAATCTTTCAACGGGGAATAAAGCGTGCCCGCACGGCTCGTCGAGAGCCTATCGAGAGCAAGTCATTGTCGAAATTGGAATTGGCGGACATCATAGCCGCGAGGCACAGGGCCACAAGCGAAGCGACGCTCAATCAGGCGGGGAACAGATGACCAACTGCATCCATGATCACGGCCGCTGGGGCCGCGGCGACCAGATCGGCGCCGGCCACCTGCTCACGCCCGAGCGCACGCTGAAGGCGCTGAAATCCGTGAACGAAGGCCGCATTCTCGATCTCTCGCACATGATCGAGGTCGGCGCCCCGCGCATTGCGCCAACGCAAACGCCCTACCTGATGCAGATCGGACCGACCTCGGCCGGCAGCATCCGGCGGCGGCGCAAGATGGGCGCCAAGAACGACGCCGGCTCCAACCTCGAACGCATCGAGCTCACCACCCACGTCGGGACGCACATCGACTCGCTCGGCCACTTCACCTACGGCGACCGCATGCACGGCGGCTACAGCGCCGAACTGACGGTCGATGATTTCGGACTGGTCAATCTCGGCATCGAGAACTGCCCGCCGATGGTGACGCGCGGCATCTGCCTCGATGTATCCGGCGCCGACGGCAGCGATCATCTGAAGTCCGGCCGCGCCGTCACGGTCGACGATCTCAAGCGCGCGCTCGACAAGGCGAAGGTCACGATCGAAGCAGGCGATGTCGTCTGCATCCAGACCGGCTGGGGCCGTTATTTCATGAAAGACAACGACAAGTACGTCGCCGGCGAGCCGGGCATCGATCTCGACGCCGCGAAATGGTTGACAGCGCAAGATGTCGTCGCGATCGGGGCCGACAATATGGCGCTCGAAGTGCTCCCTGGTACCAACCACCCGGAAGCATTGATGCCGGTGCATCAGCATTGCCTCGCGGACGCGGGCGTCTACATCATCGAGAACCTGGTGATGGACGGTCTTGTGAAGGCAGGCATCAGCAAATTCTGCTTCATGCTGGCACCGGTGAAGTTCAAGGGAGCGACGGGCTGTCCCGTGCGCCCGATCGCATTGGTATGAGCACACGCGAGCCCGCCCCGGAGCGGGTCGATGTCCAGCGGAAACCGCCGGCGCTCGCGGGTTTCTGGCCGATCCTCGCGATCCTCTACGTGCTCGGGTTCACCAACCTGTTCCTGCGTTCGGGCTTCGGCGTCATGTCGCCGGATCTGGCCCGCGAGATGGATATGGCGCCGGCCACGCTGTCGCTGGTCGGCAGCGCGTTTTTCTTCGCCTACGCGCTGATGCAGGTGCCGACTGGCATGCTGCTCGACCGCTTCGGACCGAGGCGCACACTGGCCGTGATGCTGATTTCGACGTTCGTCGGGGCAGGCATTTTCGCGGCCGGTCAGACGCCGGGCATGCTGGCGATCGGTCGCGTGCTGATGGGCATCGGCTGCGCCGGCGTCTTCACCGGCGGCTTCTACGTCATGACGCTCTGGATGCCGCCCGATCGCGTCGTCACCCAGATCGGCATGCTGAACAGCTTTGCCTCGTTCGGCAATCTTTGTGCCACCGCGCCATTGGCGTTCCTCATTGCCTGGATCGGCTGGCGCACGAGTTATTGGGGTTTCACCATTGCCGTGGCGGTGATCACGCTCGCCGTCGCGCTCGTGATGCGGGATACAGCGCCAGGGCAGGCGCCCGCGTCATCGAAAGACGAGAGCCTGGCCCAGATCTTCGCCGGCGTGCGCGAAGCCGTCCGCCAGCCCGGCATGAAGCGGTTGCTGGTCGCGGGGCTGCCGATGTCGGCAGCGAGCACCATCTCCGGCGTATGGGGCGCGCCCTATCTCAAGCACGTGCATGGCCTCGACGACGGCGCACGCGGCAGCGTACTGCTGGCGATGGCCGTCTGTGGCATGTCGGGGCATTTCCTCTACGGCCAGCTCGCGCGCCGCTTCAACACGCTGAAATGGCCGATCATCGGCGGCAGCTCGGCCATTTTCTGCTGCACCGGGGTCTTTGCCTTGATCGAGCAGCCGCCGCTCTGGCTGGTGACCGTTCTGTTTGCAATCCTGGCGCTGGTCTCCGCCTATCCGACGATCACGCACGCGCACGCAAGGGGGCTCGTCCCTGCCCGCCTGATGGGCCGCGGCGTCTCAGTCACGAACATGGGCGTGATGACGGCCATCGCCACGGCGCAGCTGGCGTTCGGCTGGGTCGTCGGTCTGTTGCCGAGCATTGCCGGCGCCCCGCCCGAGGCCGCCTATCGCCTGGGGTTTGCGATGCAGGCGATCGTCGCGTTGACCGGCGTCCTCATCTACGCACCCATCCGCGATGTGCACCCACGCGGTTAGCCATGGGTTTCGGAGTTGCCGTCGGCGCCAGCGGATGGCTCGCGCTGCTACCCTCGTTGCACATTGCAATCGTAAACCGCTGGTGCAAAGTCACTGCGAGTGTTCTATCAACGCTGTCCAGGCCGTGCGCCGTCCGTGTCCATCAAGCGCAAACAGCACCCTGCAGCCGCGACCGTGGATACCGGGTGCTGCCGTCCCGGGCAGAGCCGAAACGGTAACGTCGTATCACAGGAATTCAATTTGACATCAGTCTCGCCTCGTCCGGTTTCGACGACCCCGGCCGACCTCGTCGGGCTGCTGCGGCGCGTTACCGATAAAGACAAGGCCGCATTCGAGGCGCTTTATACGGCTACGTCGGCGAAACTTTTCGGCATTATTTTGCGTATCTTGTCCAGACGGGATTTGGCGGAAGAGATATTGCAGGAGGTTTTCGTGACGATCTGGCAGCACGCGGGCGATTACGAGCCCAAGCGGGCGTCGCCGGTGTCGTGGATGGCTGCAATCGCGCGAAATCGTGCGTTGGATGAAGTTCGGCGCAAGCGGCCGCTCGCTTTGGACGACATGCCGGAGGCCCTGCAAGTCGTCGACAGCGGGCCGTCGGCATCGGATATCGTCGAGCAAAGCGATGACTATCGCAGGCTCGAGAGATGCCTCGGTTCGCTCGACCCAGAAAAGCGGGAAATCGTCAAGCTGGCCTACCTTGGAGGGTGGTCGCGTGAACAGCTGGCCGCGCACTATGGTCAACCCGTTCCCACAATCAAGACTTGGCTGAGGCGAAGTCTCATGCAACTCAAGGACTGCCTGAAGTCATGAATGAGCATGACGACATCGATGCGGTTGCCGCCGAATACGTTCTCGGAACGCTCGATGCCAGCGAGCGGGCCTCGGTAGCCGCGCGGCGGCGCCGGGAGTTGAGGCTCGACGCCGCGATCGTCGATTGGGAACGGCGTCTGGCTCCACTCGCCGAGGCGAGCGCCGCCATCGCGCCGCCGCCGGGGCTGTTCCAGAAGATCGAGGCGCGATTGCTGACGGCCGGGGATCGCCCGAGCGCCAGGTCCGGTCCCGAGGCAGGCAACCTCGTAAAGCAATTGGAGACGCGCGTGACGCGTTGGCGGCGCACGGCGATCGCGTCCTCTTTGATTGCCGCCAGCTTGGCGTTCCTGGTTGCGGCGAGGGAAACGCTTGTCCCGCGCAGTCCGCAATCGTTTGTCGCGGTCTTTCAGAAGGACGATGTCCTGCCGGCTTTCCTGCTCTCGATTGACCTTGTCAGTCGCGAGCTGACGATCCGGCCGGTCGCTGCACCGCAGCAACCGGGGAAAACGTATCAGCTCTGGATCGTATCTGAACAAACCGGACCCAAACCGCATTCGCTGGGTCTGCTTGCCGATGCCTTGGAGCCGACCCGGAAAACGCTGGCAAGCTTCGAGCCGGCGGTGCTGCGTCGGGCGACGTTCGGGATCAGTGTCGAGCCTGCGGGCGGGTCTCCAACCGGTACGCCGACCGGGCAGGCTCTGCACGGCAAGCTCCATCCCGCGGCACCCTGAATGACAGCGTGGAAAGGCAGAGTGCTGCAGCCGTTCGCAAATGTTTTAACCGGTCTGAAACCATTCGGCACGCGCGACGTACTTCTCCTAACCCTCGGAGCAATCGAGGATAGCTGGAGGTTGTGCAATGTCTCTCACATCAAAGATTTCGCGTGTTATCGGTCGTGCCGCTGTCGGTCTGGCCATTGCGGCGGCGGTGATGGTCGGCTTGGTCGGGCCAAGCGCGGCGCAAGCACCGGTCACCGTCGGTGGTGCGCCGATGTACGCGAATAGGAATATTATCCAGAACGCGGTCAACTCGAAGGACCACACGATACTCGTGGCGGCCGTCAAAGCAGCTGGCGAAGTGAGTTCGACCGCAACGCGTTGAGAATTGCTTCCCAATCCGGCGACGATGGCAAGTGCTCCCTGGATTGGGATCGGCGGCATTTGCGCTTGGCGGCAGCGGGGACGCTGAAGTAGCGGCTCGCGGTCTGGACGGGAAGGGTGTTAAACGTGCGCAAGTCACTTGATCTGCGCCGCGCGAGCGTGGAGAATTGGTCCGGCATGACCATAGGGAGTGACCCGATGAGCTATACACTCGAAGCGCTTGCAGCCGACATCCGCACCATCTTGAAGAACGACGATGGGCCGAACGACAAGAAGAAGATAACGGGGTTCGTCTCGCGCGCGCTGCTCGATCAGGCGTTCGTCGCCAAGCACCTGACGGCCGAGAACTGCCATCCGCGCAAGGTGCTTTTCGAGGATCCGGAGCTCGGGTTCTGCATCTGCGGTCACGTAAATGAGGACAAGGCCGTCGGCAAGCCGCATGACCACGGCTCCAGCTGGGCGATCTACGGCCAGGCCGTTGGCACGACCGAGATGACCGACTGGAAGATCGTGAAGAAGGGTGAGGGCGAGGCACCATCGCTGGTCGAGCCGGTGAAAACCTACGTCATGCAGCCCGGCGACTGCCAGGTCTACGATGTCGGCTTCGTGCACTCGCCGAACCGGCAAGCTCCGACCAAGCTGATCCGCATCGAGGGCAAGAACCTCGACCACGTCAAGCGCTCGCACATCAAGGCGGCGTGACAGGGGCGTCAAAGCGTTGCGAGCAAGTCGTGGGCTGGTCGAGCGCAAGCTCGCCCGTGCGCCAGCGGGTTCGCAACGCGCCACGACAACCGGCTGCGATAACGGCCGACATCTCCAATCCACCCTACGATTTATCCTGCACCCCCGCTGTCGCACGCCAGAGCAGCGCGTAGCCGACGAAACCCGACAGGATCGAACCAGCGAGAACACCGATCCGCAGCGGCGCTGCATACTGCGGCTCCGGGAACGCCAGCATGCCGATGAAGAGGCTCATGGTGAAGCCGATGCCACCGATGACGGATACGGCGCGCATCTGCTGCCACGAGACGTCCTCCGGCAGGCGCGCGATGCCGGCCTTCACCGCCAGCCAGACGGCGCCGCTGATGCCGATGCCCTTGCCGAAGAGCAGGCCGAACGTAATGCCAAGAGGGATCGGCTCGAACAGCCGCGCCAACGTCAGCCCCGTGAACGACACGCCGGCATTCGCGAACGCAAACAGCGGCAGCACCCCGAACGTGATCCAGGGATGCAGCGTCGCCTGTAACTCGTCCAATAACGACGGCGCGTCACTTCCCGGCTTCGGCGTCAGCGGGATGGCGATGGCGACCAGGACGCCGGCGAGCGTTGCGTGCACGCCGGATTTCAGGACGCAGACCCAGATGTAGAGGCCGACGAGGAGATAAGGCGCCAGCCGCGTCACGTGCAGGCGGTTGAAGATCGCCAGCGCGATGCCGCCGAGCCCAGCCAGAGCCAGGGATACGCCCGACAGATCGGCGGTGTAGAAAAGCGCGATGATGATCAAAGCGCCGAGATCATCGAGCACGGCCAACGCCAGCAGGAAGACCTTGAGCGAAGCTGGGACGCGCGGCCCGAGCAGGGTCAGCACCGCAACAGCGAATGCGATGTCGGTAGCCGACGGGATGGCCCAGCCGCGCAGCGACGCCGGGTTGCCGGCATTGATGGCGATATAGATGAACGCCGGCACCGCCATGCCGCCAAATGCGCCCACTGCCGGCAGGAGTGCACGATCCAGCGAGGCGAGTGCACCGGTCTGCAACTCCTTCTTGATTTCGAGGCCGACGAGAAAAAAGAAGATCGCCATCAGGCCGTCGTTGATCCACAGCAACAGCGGCTTGTCGAGCGATAGCGCCCCGATGCGAACGCTGACGGGCGTCTCCAGCAACCGGTCGTAAAGCCAATCGAGCGGCGAGTTCTCGAGGGCGATCGCGAGCATGGCAGCCACAAGCAGTACGATGCCGCCCGCTGCCTCGTGGCTCATCAGACCGAGCAGGCCCTTGCGTTGTTGTGACATCATCCGGCAACCTGTTCCCAAACCCGCATCGAGCCACCCGCCACCGCGTCCGTATCCACGCGCCGGATGCGCGAGTGGGCATCCGAAGGCGCAAACGAAGCCGCGCCGGATGCGCGAGTGGGCATCCGAAGGCGCAAACGAAGCCGCGCCGGATGCGCGAGTGGGCATCCGAAGGCGCAACCTTAAGGCTCCTGCCGTGGCAAGGTAAGCGCAATGAGCGCGCCCGCGAGGTTGCCAGCGCCGGCAACCATGATCGCCGTCTGGTAGCCGCCCGTCAGATCGAACAGGTGTGCGGCCAGCAACGGCAGCGTCACGGCCGCCGCGCACCAGGCGATGTAGATGCGGCTGGCGATGCGACCATAGAACGGCTTTGGCCAGTAGCAGGCGACGGCGGCCGCGGTCGAGCCGGAGATGACGCCGTAGCCCATGCCGATCATCAGCAGGGCCAGAACACAGACCTCGGGACCAGGCCACAGCGTCAGCAGGATGGTGCCGGCACAGGCCATCGCCTGCGCGCCGGACATGACGTACGGGATCGGCAAGCGGTCGACCAGCCAACCGCCGACCAGCCGCGCGATGGCGATGCCGGCGGTGAGGCCCGTGGTTGCGAACAGTGCGAACGATTTGGCGCCGCCATAGGCCACGACAATGCCAGCGGCCTGGCTCAGCACCGTGAGCCCAGCCGCTGCCGCGACGAAGAAGATCGCGAACAGCCGCCAGAAGTCTGCGTTGCGGCTGGCCTTGATGGGCGCGGCGGCCACTCCGGACAGCTGTTGTGGCGCCAGACGCATGCCGGCGAACAAAGCCAGCGCCATCGTCAGAAACCCTGTCAGCAGTAGCACCATTGCCGTTGCGGCCATTGTCTCGCGGACGCCGAAATGCTCGATACCCCAACCGAACACCAGCGTCGCCAGCATTGCCCCGCACGGCAGCAGGCTCACCAGATAGCCGTTGACGAGGCCAGGCCGGCGCAGCGGCATCAGGTTAACGCCCTGCTGCATCGCGACGAACGCGATGCCGCCACCGAGACCGAACAGCACGCCGTAACCAGCGGCAAGCTCCGGAAAGTTGCGCGCCACGGCTGCGAGCGCAATTCCGGCGGTACTGACCACGGCGCTGAGCAGAATGACGGTCGTGAGCCCCAACCACCGGAACAGGCGCGGCGCCCCGTTCATGCCGATCGTATAGCAGATGGCGGCGATGCCGAAGACGGTGGCGAGTTCCGAACGGCTGGCGCCGAGCAACTGCTCCAACGGCTTCAGGAACACGCTGAACGCATAGATCGAGCCGAGTGGCAGGATCATCACGCCGGCGGCCACAATGGCGGCCCACGGGCGTTGGCGGATGGCGGCGGGCGGCGGTGGCGACATCAGGACCCGGAGCTGGCGCAGGTGATTCATCAGAATCCTAGGCCAGACCCCGCCGCCTGTCCCACAGTAAATGGCAGATGCGGCTGCGCGGCGTCCGCGGGTGGCCAGCGGGCAACCATGTTCCTCGATTACCGGCATTTCCGAGTTCGGGCGCATCCTCGGGCTTCTGTGCAACGCCGTTTCGCCGTAGTGTGCGGGGAATCAATCAGTGCCCACGCCTGCAGCAACGGCCGCGCATGGGCTCGCACTGGAGTGACGTAACCCCATGGCAAAGCGCCTGATCTCGGTCGGCCACGCCGCCCTCGACCGGATCTACCGGATCAACGCGTTCCCGCCGGAACCGACCAAGGTGCGCGCGCTGGAATCGATCGAGATCGGCGGCGGCATGGCAGCGAATGCGGCGGTCGCCATCGCCCGCCTCGGCGGCAAAGCCGAACTGTGGAGCCGCATCGGCGACGACAACTCGGGCGCCATCGTCCGCGCCGGCCTCAAGGCCGAGAAGGTCGATATCCGCGCCCTGCAGGAGTACGACGACGCCCGCACGTCCACGTCCGCAATCATCGTCGACGGGCATGGTGAGCGGCTGATTGTCGGCATGCGCGACACCGCGATCCCCTCGAGCACGGCCTCGCTGCCGATGGAGCGCATCAAAGAGGCCGATGCGGTGCTCGCCGACCTGCGCTGGCTTGAAGCCACGCGCACCGTCTTCACGCGCGCCCGCGCCGAGGGCGTGCCGACCATCCTCGACGCCGATCTCGGCGCCCGCGAAGCGCTATCGGACATCCTGCGTGTCACCGACTACGCGGTGTTCTCGGCTCCGGCGCTGCGCGAGTTCGCGCACGGCTCGACCGAGGAGCAGCGGCTCGCCGACATCCTGACGCGTGGGCCAAAGCACGCCGGTGTCACACTCGGCGCCGAGGGCTACGCCTGGGCCGAAATGGGCCGGCACGGCCGCCAACCCGGGTTCGCGGTCGACGTGGTCGACACCACAGGTGCCGGCGATGCCTTCCACGGCGCGTTCGCGTTGTGCATCGCCGAAGGCATGAGCATCGAGGACGCCGCTCGGTTCGCCTGCGCCGTCGCCGCACTCAAATGCACCCGCCTCGGCGGCCGCGGCGGCCTGCCGACGCGCAAGGAGGTCGAGGCGTTTCTGGCAAGGGCAGGGTGATCCGAAACAGGTGCACCCGGTTGACCAGGATGCGCCTGTCTAAACTCGGCAATGTCCGTTGTGTTGCACGTGCGCTGGCGCCGCCCCATCAGCCACGGCGCCCACGTCTTCAGCAGTTCCGGGCCACCTCCTCGCCAGTGCGGCGACAGGCGCGATGAGGACTTCGCCCTGTTGCCTGCCAGGGGTTAATTATGTCGCAGCACGGGCTTGACCTTGCCTGCCCCCGAGACGATAAGCACGGCATGCAGCGGATCAGTCAGAAACCTGCCGTCAACATGTGTTGCGGTATTATTATTTCGAGCTAGCGCGATCGCTGGCGCGCGACCCGCTTCTTTGCCTCCTTTGTTCGGCCTTCAGGTGCCTCTGCATCAGGCGCACAGCAGACAGAGTAAGCTGCCTCGCCCGCCGAGGTTGTTTGATTGGCGATCGGTGCCCAGTGCGCAACCGGCCGGGGAACACACATGTCACTCACCCTCTACAACACGTTGACGCGCACGAAAGCGCCGTTCGAGCCGATCGATCCCGACAATGTGCGCATGTACGTCTGCGGGCCGACGGTCTACGACTTCGCGCACATCGGCAACGCTCGCCCCATCATCGTGTTCGACGTGCTTTACCGGGTGTTGCGCCATGTCTACGGCGCGGCCCACGTCACCTATGCGCGCAACATCACCGACGTCGATGACAAGATCAACGCGCGCGCGGCCGAGCGTTGGCCGGACATGGTACCGACCGACGCGATTCGGAAGCTGACCGAGGAGACGACGGCGCAGTTCCACAAGGACATCGCTGGCTTAGGCGTACTGGAGCCGACCGTCGAGCCGCGCGCCACCGATCACATCGCCGAGATGGCGGCACTCTGCGAGGCGCTGGTCGCCAAAGGGCATGCCTACGTCGCCGACGGTCACGTGCTGTTCGACGCGTCCTCGATGCCCGACTACGGCCGCCTCGCCAACCGCAGCCTGGAAGAGATGGAGGCTGGTGCCCGGGTCGACGTCGCCCCTTACAAGAAGGGATCGACCGACTTCGTGCTCTGGAAGCCGTCGACTCCGGCACAACCCGGTTGGCCGAGCCCTTGCGGGATCGCAAAGCCGGGCCGCCCAGGCTGGCACATCGAGTGCTCGGCGATGGCGGGCAAACACCTCGGCCAGGTCTTCGACATCCACGGCGGCGGCATCGATCTCGTTTTCCCGCACCACGAGAACGAGATCGCCCAGTCGCGTTGCGCGCATGGAACTCCGGTGATGGCGAACGTCTGGATGCACAACGGCTTCCTGCAGGTCGAAGGCGAGAAGATGGCGAAATCGCTCGGCAATTTCATCACCATCAACGAGCTGCTGGCCACGGAGAAGTTCGGTGGCCAGAAATGGCACGGCCGCGTGTTCCGTCTGGCCATGCTCGGCTCGCACTACCGCCAGCCGATCGACTGGACGGTCGACCGGCTCGTGCAGGCGAAGCTGACCCTACAGGAGTTCGCCGAGGAGGCGGGCAAGGCGCCGGCCGGCTCGGGCGTGCCAAATCCTGAGGTTGTCGCAACCTTGCTCGACGATCTCAACACGCCGAGCGCGATCTCGATCTTGCACGGCCTCGTCAAGTCGGCGAAGCGGGGCGATGCGGCCCGCGCCGCGGAACTGCGCGCGACGCTCGAGCTGATGGGGCTCTTCGGCGGCGAGACGGCCGCCGATTTGAATCGGGCTGCGTCGGTCGTGTTCGACCGCGCCGAGGTCGAGGCGAAAATTGCCGCGCGCATCGCGGCGAAGAAACGCAAGGACTTCGCCGAGAGCGACCGTATCCGCGACGAACTCGCAGCCTTGGGGATTCAGATCAAGGACGGCAAGAACGCCAAGACCGGCCAGCTGGAGACGACCTGGGAGGTCAAGCGGTGAGGGCGCCCGAGACATTGTCCGGCGGTTGCCAGTGTGGCGCCATCCGGTTCAGCGCTGCCAAGCTCGGCCGCGCGTCGCTGTGTCATTGCCGCATGTGCCAGAAGGCGTTCGGCTCGATCGGCGGACTCCTGGTGACGGTGCCGGAGATCACCTGGACTCGCGGCGCCCTGAAGCATTTCCAGAGTTCGAACAAGGTGCGCCGTGGGTTCTGCGGCGACTGCGGCACGCCGCTGACGTTCGAGTACGACGGCAAGGTCGATGTCGCGATCGCAACCTTCGACAAGGCTGCCACGATCGCGCCGGTGATCCAGATGGCCCGCAATGAGCGCCTGCCCTTCGTCGATACGCTTGCCAGGGTGCCCGTCCGATCCGACGAGCCGGCATGGCGATCCGGCTGGGTGGCAACAATCATCTCCAACCAACACCCCGATCACGAAACCGACACCTGGGAATCGAATTGATGACCGCCACGCCCGCTACCCGCGAACGCCTCTACCTCTTCGACACGACGCTGCGTGACGGCGCGCAGACGCAGGGCGTCGATTTCACCGTGTCCGACAAGAAGCGCATCGCCGAGCTGCTGGATGATCTCGGTATCGACTACATCGAGGGCGGCTACCCCGGTGCCAACGAGACCGACACGACCTTCTTCGGCGAAAGGCCGAAGCTCGCGGCCGCACATTTCACAGCTTTCGGTATGACCAAGCGTGCGGGCCGTTCGATCGCCAACGATCCGGGCTTCCAGACGGTGTTGCAATCGGCGGCCGATGCGGTTTGCCTTGTCGCCAAGGCCTGGGACTATCACGTGCGCGTCGCACTCGGCATCACGAACGAGGAGAACATCCAGGGTGTCGCCGAAAGCGTCGAGGCCGTCCGCGCGGCCAAGAAAGAGTCGCTGATCGATTGCGAGCATTTCTTCGACGGCTACAAGGCCAATCCGGCGTTCGCGCTGAAGGTCGCCGAGACCGCGTACAAGAGCGGCGCGCGCTGGGTCGTGCTCTGCGACACCAACGGTGGCACGCTGCCGGACGAGATCGACACGATCGTGCGTGCCGTGACACGCGTGGTGCCGGGCGCGCATCTGGGCATCCACACCCACAACGACACCGAGCAGGCGGTCGCGAACACGCTCGCCGCCGTCCGCGCCGGTTGCCGCCAGATCCAGGGTGCGCTGAACGGCTTGGGCGAGCGCTGCGGCAACGCCAATCTGACGTCGATCATTCCGACGCTGCTGCTGAAGGCGGACCTTGCCGACCGCTTCGAGATCGGTATCACGCCGGCCAAGCTGATGAAGCTCACGCATGTCAGTCGCGTGCTGGACGAGATCCTCAATCGCTCACCGAACAGGCAGGCGCCCTATGTTGGTGAGAGCGCGTTTGCGACCAAAGCCGGCATCCACGCGTCGGCGATCCTGAAGGAGCCGGAAACCTACGAGCACGTTGCCCCCGCTTTGGTCGGCAACCAGCGGCGCGTCCTCGTCTCCAATCAGGCCGGCCGCTCGAACATCCTGTCGGAGCTGGAGCGTCTGGGCATCCAGATCCCGAAGAATGACGCCCGCGTCACGCGGCTGCTCGAGGAGGTAAAGGCGCGCGAGGCGACGGGCTACGCCTACGAAGGCGCGGAGGCTTCGTTCGAATTGCTGGCGCGCCGGCTGCTCGGCGAGGTGCCGCAGTTCTTTGCCGTCGACAGTTTCCGCGTCATCGTCGAGAAGCGGCACAATGCGCTCGGCCACATGATCACCGTGTCGGAGGCGTCGGTGCGCGTCTCCATCCAAGGCGAAAATGAGCCGTTGTGGTCGGTGGCGGAGGGGAATGGCCCCGTCAACGCACTCGATCGGGCGCTGCGCAAAGACCTCGGCCGTTACCAGCAACACATCCGCAACGTTGAACTGGTCGATTACAAGGTGCGCATCCTGACCGGCGGCACCGAGGCCGTGACTCGGGTGCTGGTCGAGAGCCGCGACAAGGCAACCGGCGAACGCTGGTTCACGGTGGGCGTGTCGCCGAACATTGTCGACGCCAGCTTCGAGGCGCTGGTGGATTCGATCAATTACAAGCTGATCAAGGGCGGTGCCAAGGCGGCCTGAGTGCGGACTGAGGAAAAGCCTCGGCCGTCGCGGCGACTCCGGAAGCAGGAACCGATTACTCGTCGACGAGCTTGGTCTTCGGGCCGACGCCGCGGAAGAAGCGCGAGATCAGGTTCTTGTCGCGCGTATGTGCCAGGGTCTCGTTGGTGTTGTAGTTGATGATCTGCCCGTCCTTCAGGCCGTAGTGGGCGACCTTGTCGACGCTGCCGACCTGGTTGAAGTAGACTGCCACGACCTTGCGATCGACCTCGTCGGGCTTGAAGAACGCTGTCTGCTTCTTCGTGCTCGAGATGTAATAGTAGGTGTTGCCACCGCTGACAGCCGACGTCGTGTCGGGGGTCCCGAGCGCCATGCGGACCGCGTCCTGGCTCATGCCGGTTTGAACCTGCTGAACTTCGCCTTCATTGAAATGATGGCCATGCTTGTCGGTGATCGCCGCGCAGCCGGCCATGGCCAGCACGCAATACGTCACCAGGATCGGCTTCAACCGGCTTCTGCGGCTGCGTGGCGTTGCAGTTCTCATGGCAAAAGCGCTCTTGTCCCGTCCCCTGATGCGCCCGCTTACCCACTCTAGTCACATTTGCATGGGATTCGAATCGGACTCTGCGTCGCATTGTTGCCGGGGTAGCCGTCTCCATTCCGAATGGCAACGGCCCGTGCTATTCGCCCCACAGCAAGGTTGCGCAACGACGTCAGATTCGGGATTCCCCCATGTTCCAGTGGCTGAAACGGAAAGCCGAAACACGACGGATAGGGCACGAGATTTATGAGCGCATTGTGGCGCAGGCGCGCAACCCCGTGTTTTTCAGCGGTTTGGGCGTCCCGGACACAATGGAAGGCCGCTTCGAGATGATCGTGCTGCATTTGGGCCTTGTGCTCGATCGCTTGAAAACGGAAGGGCCGCCGGGCCAACGCTTGGGCCAGCGCCTGATGGAGCACTTGATGACCGACATGGACGATGCGCTCCGCCAGATCGGCATCGGTGACATGGGCGTACCCCGTCGCGTCAAGAAAACGGCGGCAGCCTTCGTCGAGCGGTCCCGGGATTATATGGAGGGGCTGAGCCTGGACGGTGCAAAAGCAGGCTTGAGCGAGGACAAACTCGAGACGGCCCTACTGCGTCACGTCTACGGCGCCAGTGATGTCGTGCCAGCCACGATCTACACGCCAAGCGCCGTCAAGCTCGCCGCCTACGCACGACGGTCGCATGCGCATCTTGCCAAGGTCGCGCCCGATGATCTCTTTGAAGGGCGCGGACTGTTCCTCGCCCCATCCGTTGCTTGAGGAGTGATCGCCCATGACTGTACTCGCCTGGAAACATGCGACGACCGAGATCCCGGGCAACGGCTTGTCCGTGCAGCGCTCCGCGACGCCTGAGGAGTGTGCGACAGGGTGTGCTGCTCTCGGCATCCTCGGCTGTGAAGCGATCGATGTCCGCTACCGGATCCGTGCCGTGGCAGGCGACGGGTTCCGCCTGGAAGGGAGCTACAAGGCAAAGGTGACCCAGGCGTGCATCGTCAGCCTCGAACCGATCGCCGAGGTGGTGGAAGGCGAGCTCAATGTCGAGTTTACGCCGGATCCAGTGGCGCGTTCCGGCAAGGACAGCAAAGACGGCACCGACGCAGACAAAGGCGAGCCGTTCGCCGAGGCAGATATCGAACCGATCGAGAACGGCATGATCGACGTCGGCCGCGTGATCTTCGAGGAGTTGACGGCCGGCCTCGACCCCTATCCGCGGGCCGCGGGGAGCCAGTTCGATTGGCAGGACCCTGTTGCGGCGAAGGACAAGGGCGCAGCCGACAATCCGTTCGCCAAGCTCGCGGTCCTAAAGCCGAAAAAGAATTAGTTCTGCGCCTCCGGTCGCCCGTCGTGTCGGGAACACGCCTTGCATGATGCCAACCGGCGCATGGATACGGCTTGCCTCAGTGGACTTCTTGCTGTCGACGCGACTATGTAACTGTCAAAGCGGCGCTCCAAACACGAACGTTGCTGTATCCACGCGCCGGATGCGTGGTCGCCACGAACACGAATGCTTCCGTATCCACCGCGCAGTTGCGAACAGGCAACCGAAGCGCCACTAGAACGACGGCATCCGAAGGCGCCACGAATGCCGGCGCCGGCCGTATCCACGCGCCGGTTGGCACTGGGCATCCGAAGGCGCAAACGACAAGGTGAGACAGGACGCCCCTGGGAAACCTCGGGAATTTCGATTGTCATGAGGGTGGAAACCGCTATCCTCGCAACTCGTGTGGGTTGGGGGATCTCGGGTGCCGACCGACGCGCATTGATGACGTCGGCAATTCCGATAAGATCGAGGCAGATAGCACCATATGCTGGGGCCGAAGACGCTTGCGCTCGACGCCATGGGGGGCGATCACGGGCCAAAAGTGACGGTGCCTGGCGCCGCGCTGGCGCTCCAGCAGCATCCTGAGCTGTCGTTCGTGCTGGTCGGCAAGGAGCTCGAGATCAAGCCGGTGCTGGCGGAGCATCCCGAACTCGCCAAATGCGCGCGCATTGTGCACACCGATCTCGCCATCGGTATGGACGACAAGCCGAGCCAGGCGCTGCGCCGCGGCAAGGGTTCCAGCATGTGGCTGGCGCTCGAGGCCGTAAAAAACGGCGACGCGCACGCGGCCGTGTCAGCAGGTAACACGGGCGCGTTGATGGCCATGGCCCGGCTGATCCTGCGGCCAATGCCCGGCATCGAGCGGCCGGCGCTCGCGGCGCAATGGCCGACCATCAACCGTCCCTCGATCGTGCTCGATGTCGGCGCCAACATCGGTGCTTCGGCTGAGCAACTCATTGTTTTCGCTGTGATGGGCGCCGCCATGGCGCGCGCGCGCTTTCACGTCGAACGGCCAACCGTCGGCTTGCTCAATGTCGGCTCCGAAGAGATCAAGGGCAACGAAGAGGTCAAGGAAGCGCACGCGCGCCTCAAGCAGGGCGACCTCGATCTGGCGATCGATTACCGTGGCTTCGTCGAAGGCGACCAGATCGGCCAGGGCGTCGTCGACGTCATCGTGGTCGAGGGTTTTGCCGGCAACATCGCGCTCAAGACCGCGGAAGGTACGGCGCGCCAGATCGGAACATACCTGAAGAGCGCTATGATGATGAGCTGGCAGACCAAGCTCGGCGCGCTACTCGCCAAGCGCGGGTTCAACGTCTTGAAGGACAAGATGGATCCGCGCCGGGTCAACGGCGGCTCGTTCCTCGGCCTCAACGGCATCGCGATCAAGAGCCACGGCGGCACCGACGCTGTCGGTTTTGCGAGCGCGATCAATCTCGGCTACGAGATGGCGGCGAACGACATCAACCAGCGGCTGGCTGCCGACATCGGCGCCATCGCGAAGAAACTCGAGGCGGCCAGCCAGCTTGCCAGCACCAGGAATGGCGACAGCAATGGCAACGGTGCGGCCGGCATGGACAAGGCACAAGAACGCAAGGCGAGGTGAGCACGTGGCGGTCAACCGAACGGTGATCCGGGGTGTCGGAGCCTATCTCCCGAAGCGGATCATGACCAATCAGGATATGTCCAAGCTCGTCGACACGACCGACGATTGGATCACCGAGCGTACCGGCATCAAGCAGCGGCATATTGCGGCCGAGGGCGAGTTCACCAGCGATCTCGGGATCGCAGCTGCAAAGCAGGCGCTGATCCGCTCCGGCATCGATCCGGTCGAGATCGATCTCGTCATTTGCGCCACCGCGACGCCGGACAAGACGTTCCCGGCCACCGCCGTCAAGATCCAACATGCGCTCGGCATCACCAAGGGCGCGGCGTTCGACATCCAGGCGGTCTGCTCGGGCTTCGTCTTTGCCTTGACCACCGCCGACAACTTCTTGAAAACCGGGCAGTTCAAGCGCGCCATCGTCATCGGTGCGGAAACGTTTTCGCGCATCCTCGACTGGTCCGACCGCGGCACCTGCGTGCTTTTTGGCGACGGCGCCGGCGCGCTCGTGTTGGAAGCGCAACCTCAGCACGGCACGCGTGAGGACCGTGGCATCCTGTCGACGATCATCCGCTCCGATGGCCGCTACGAAGACCTGCTCTATGTCGACGGAGGGCCAGGCTCGACCAAGACCACCGGCCAACTGCGCATGAACGGCCGCGAGGTGTTCCGGCATGCCGTACAGAAGATCCACGGCGTTATCGAGGAGACTTTGATCGCCACCGGCTACGCGGCTGACGAGATCGATCTCTACGTGCCGCATCAAGCCAACAAGCGCATCCTGGACGGTATCGCCAAGAAACTCGGCGTCGGCCCGGAAAAGATCGTCGTGACACTGGAAAAGCACGGCAACACATCGGCGGCGTCCATCCCGCTGGCCTTGAACGATGCCTTCGAGGCGCACCGCATCAAGGAAGGCAATCTGGTGCTGATGGAGGCCATGGGCGGCGGCTTTACCTGGGGTGCGGTGCTGGTGCGCTGGTGATGGCGACGATGACGACCAGCCCGCGAAGACGCAAATACGCTCGGCTCGTATGGCAGATTTGCAACGTACGCGGTTCAGCTTCTCCGGAACAGGCAACATTCCTTTAGCAATTTCATAGCGTTGCACCGCTCCGGCATTGACCGCGGGGTTTGCGGGGGCTAGCATCTGCGGAACATGCGGTTGGGGAGGCGTAAAGTTCCATGGGTGGCAAAACATTGACACGGGCCGATCTGGCCGAGGCGGTTGTCCGCAAGATCGGGCTGCCGCGCAACGAGTCGCAGGATCTGGTCGAGGTCGTGCTCGGCGAGATTTCGAAGACGCTGGCCAAAGGCGAAGGCGTCAAGCTGTCCTCGTTCGGCTCGTTCGGTGTGCGCGAAAAAGGTCAACGGATCGGCCGCAATCCGAAAACCGGTGAAGAAGTGCCGATTACACCGCGTCGCGTGCTGGTTTTTCGCGCCAGCAACATAATGAAGTCACGAATCAATGGCGGCTTGCTGAGGCGTAAGGCCGCCGAGTAACTCGGGCGGCACCCAATTCGCGCCGGACGTTCAGGACATTGGTCCTGGCGCCGATAGCGGGGTTTGAAGATGGCCAAATCCGCGGAGGCTTTCCGCACGATCAGTGAGGTTGCGGACGATCTCGATATCCCAAAGCACGTGTTGCGGTTCTGGGAGGTCAAGTTCACACAGATCCGCCCCATGAAGCGGGGCGGCGGGCGGCGCTACTACAGGCCCGAGGACATGGCCCTGCTGAAGGGCATTCAGCATCTGCTCCATCGCGAAGGCTACACTATCAAGGGTGTGCAAAAAATTCTGCGCGAACAGGGCGTTGACGCGGTGAAGACGGCTGTGGCCGCCGCCATTGCTCCGGTCATTGAAGCCACCCCGACGCTCAGCGGCGAAGCCGGCCCCAATCCCGGACAAAGCGGACGGGTCCGGCTGATGTCGGCCAAGCTGCGGCCTGGCAAACTTCCGGCACATTCGGCAACGAACGCGGCCGCGACGAAGGACCAGGCTGTCGCCGCAGCCATCTTCGAACTCGAAGCCTGCCGCGCGCTGCTGCGCGGTGAGCCGGTGGCTACCGCAGTTCCTGCACGCGCGCGCGCCGGCCGATCGCGTTGAGGCAGGCGTTGCCCGAGCTGCCAGCCGAGCCCACGATTGACGTTTGGCTGATCGAGTTGCCGACTGTTTCCCGACTGCTGCTGGACGCGCCTTGGCCCGCAGACAGCGCGTGCGGCAAACTAGGCGCGGCGTTGGCTTTACCCCACAATGACCCATCATCGCGAACAGACAAGGCCGAAACCGTCACGCGGGTGCGACGGACGGTTCATCTGGCTTTGCGGCTGTTACTGGCACGATCAGTGGGCGTTACAGCGGCAATGCAGCCGTTCGAGACCGGCAAAACCGGCAAACCACGGCTACCCGGCGGACCGGCATTCAGCATTTCGCATAGCGGTGAGCGGGCGCTGATCGCGTTATCGCGCCAGGGCGAAGTCGGCGTCGATATCGAGGCACCGCGGACGATCGGCATGCCAGCGAATCGACAGGCGATGATCCGCTGCGCCGGGATCGCGGCCAAGGGTGGCGCGATGCTGGCTGACGGGCCACCCGACGCGCAAACGCTGCAGGCGTGGGTCCGGCTCGAAGCCATTGCCAAGTACAACGGCGACGGCATGGGCCATCTGCTCGGGCGCCTTGCCATTATCGGCGGGGCCAAGCCGGAGACGATCACACCGGCGACGGACGGCTACACTTTGCAGGAGATCCGGCTCGATCGCGGCTACTTCGCATCGGTCGCCGCGCCGCCTGGGCCGTGGGCCGTGACGCTGCGGCGGTTTCCGGAGACACGGGAGGGTGTGGAGGGGTTGATGCAGGGAGAGCTACGGCACAGGTAGATGACTATGGCGCCAGCCACACGATGCTTGTGCGCAGGAACGATTTTTCTGAGAAAGGACTGTCGATGGCTTTAGTGACTTTCATATTGAAAGGTGCTTGGTCGATGTAAACGCCTGACCCCAGCGGGATGCGCGTCGAGATGCCATGTTCGATGTCGACGTTGGCGGTCACAAAATTGACCGGCAGCGACTCGGAGATGATCGCAACTTTAAAGAGGCGAGGTAAACGCTCCAGCACGCGCGCAATCTCACTATTGTTGAGGTGCTGCAACACTTCTCTGATGGTGACCACATCGCCAGGCGGGGAATCGGCATCAACAGCATCGAGTTGGAGGAACCGTACGTCGCGGTCACCGTGAGAATGCGTATTGTGCTCCACAACAGAGCGGGCAATATCGCAGCCTGTGTAGTCGATCGGCCGCGACAGGCGCTTGATAATGCGATTGGCCACTTGGAAGTCGCCGCAGCCGATATCCACAAGCGAACCCATTGCGGATTGATCGTTCAGGAAGCCGGCGACAAATGCTTCGTAGCGTGCCGATTTCTCTGGTTGCGAGCCTGGGCCCGAAAAAAATTTCGATGCGTCCGGCGCGAGCCCCCATTTACTTTCGGCATAGATCTTCTCAAACGTGGCCTCGAGGCTCAGGCCCTGTGACCAGGTCTGTGCCTTATCAAATGCGCGGAGGCGCCGCCGTTTCTTATTCCACCCTTTGAACGCGCCTATCCACTGCTTCATTTGCATCGGCCCCAGTGACATACCCGCACGATCCCGCGGACCATCCTTGCTTTCAGACGACCCGTCAATATCGGGCAATCACAAGAGGCGGAGGTGCCGCCACCTGCACATCTCGGCCACCCAAATGCCGCATCTTGTAGACGGCGATACGCAGCACGTGCGCCAGCACGGTCTTGTCGTTGTGCGCCAGCACGATATCGAGGTCGACGAGACGGTGGCTTTTGCGCTCGTTGTTCTGCACGACGCAGCCAAGCGTCGGTCAATCGAGCGGGTCCATGCCTTGCGTGTCAGCTCGGGTCCATGCCTTTTAGCACGTCAGGCGGTTGACGTTTCGAGAACTTGACTACTGACAGGCGTCACTATTCCTTCCCGCCAAGCTTCCGGCCGGCCTTGGCGAACCCGCCTGATGCAGCAATCAACTGATTGAGTTGGCGGCCCATATCGAGCGCGTTTTCGAGCGGCATGTTCTCCGCGGCGCGAAACATGTCGCGGGTCAGCTGCACGGCTCGCGGATCGAGTGTCGCCAGCCGCGTCACGAACTCGGCCTCGATACGCGCAAGGTCGTCGGCGCCGTCGGCCAGGCGATTGATCAGGCCAACAGCATGCAGGCGCTCGGCGCTGATCGGCTGACCGAAGAGGGCGAACTCAAGCCCAAGGCGCGGACCGGCCAACCGCGCCAGGATCGGCGTGCAGACGGCCGCGGGAAATCCGTGCACCATCTCGTAGGCACCAAACACGGCCGCGCGTTCGGCCAGCACGAAATCGCAGCCCATCGACAACGTGAAGCCGCCGGCGACGGCATACCCTTGCACGACCGCAACCGAAGGAATGGACGCGCGCAGGAGCAGGTGGAAGATGCGCACCCAGGCCTCGTCTTCGCGCGTGGAGCCGTTGCGCTCGGCGTTGTCTGTGTCCGCTTGCTTCGCCGAGGCTTTGAGGTCACGACCCGTGCTGAAAACGCCGCCCGCGCCCTTGATGACGAGGACGCGAACATCGCTGTCGCGCTGGGCGTGGTCGATCGCCTCGGCGAGCGCCAGCGCGGTGTCGGCGTCAATGGCATTGCGCCGTTCCGCCCGATCGATCGTCAGGCAGACTACGGCGCCGTCTTTCTGGGTCCGGATCATCGATGGCCTCTCAGCCGCTCAAATGCCGGAGCTTGTAGACGGCCGTGTGCAGCACGTGGGCCAGCACCGCCTTGTCGTTCGCCACCAGCACGATGTCGATATCGACGAGACGGTGGCCTTTGCGCTCGTAGTTCTGCACGACGCGGCCGCGCGCTGACAATGCGTCGCCGACGCGGGCGAGGGCGAAGTTCTGCACCTTGCTGCCGGTATGCACCCAAGGCGCCAGCTTTACGTTCTCGCGCAGCGCCGAATTGCACAGTCGCAGCAGTAAGCCCGGATGGGCGATGCCTTCGCGGGCGAAGAGGACGTTGGCCTCGCGCACGTCCTTCAAATATTCAGCCAATCGCTCCGCCGTCAGCACGATCGGCTCGGTGCAGAGCACGGTGCCCTCGGCCAAGCTCGTCTCGTCGGCGGGCGGGCGCTTGTCCAACGCCGGTGGCAGTTGCCTTTGATATCCCGAGAGTGCCGGACCGGCGGCACCCGCGCCACCCATCGACGCGCTGCCCGTCGCGCAGAGCACGCCGTCGCTCTCGAGCGTGAATTCGAGCGCCTCGTTGGCCTCGGTCGCGGTCACCGTTGCCATATGGCCGTCGTAGAGGGGTTTCTGGAACCGCGCCTCCATCCGGCCCCGCTCCAGCCAGGCGCGGCCGTACTTGGCGACCACCGGTTGCGTGCAGTAGGCGAACACCTCGACGCCAGGGACGAGGCCGCCTGTGAAGCCGAGCTTTTTTGCCACCGTGTCGTCATGGATTTTGTTCTCGGAGGCATGCGAGAGATTGTAGGCCTCGACGGTGTAGGTCGTCTGGCGCATGGCGGTCATGCGGGGGCTCCTCATTCAGGGCTGGCCGGGCGGGCGATCCTGACGCTACTCTAGGGGTGAATTCCGGGGGTAGGAAGCCTCCGTCGCAGCAGCAATCGAGGGGCAAAATCATATGTACAAGCACGTTGTCGATTTCATCGTCGTTGGTGCCGGCTCCGCCGGCTCGGCGCTGGCCTACCGTCTGACCGAGAACGGTCGTTATCGGGTGCTGCTGCTCGAAGCCGGCGGCGAGACGCATCCCCTGTCGCGCGTGCCGGTGAGCTTCGCCCGCTTCATCAACCGGCCGGGCGTCAACTGGCTCTATTCGTCCGAGCCCGAGGCCAACACCAACGGCCGGCCGATCCCGGTGCCGCGCGGAAAAATGCTCGGCGGTTCCAGCGCCATCAACGGCATGGTGTTCGTGCGCGGTCAGGCACAGGACTTCGACACCTGGGCGCAGCTGGGAAATCGCGGCTGGAGCTACCAGGACGTGCTGCCCTACTTCAAACGGCTGGAAAGCTATAGCGGCGGTGACGACAGCTATCGCGGCCGCGAAGGACCGATCAAGGTTTCCGATCTCTCCGAAAGCGGGCCACTGTACGACGCGCTGTATGAAGCGTCGGTCTCGGTCGGCATCAAGCGCAACGACGACTACAACGGCCCCGACCAGGAAGGCGTTGCGATGACGCAGGCCTCGATCCGCAACGGCTGGCGGTCGTCGACGTCGCGCTGCTATCTGGAGCCGGCGCGGCACCGCAAGAACTTCGAGATCGAGACGAATGCGCATGCGGAAAGCCTCATACTCGACGGCAAGCGTTGCGTCGGCGTGCGCTACTCCGTCAACGGAGAAGCGCGCGAGGCGAAGGCCACGCGCGAGGTGATCGTCTCGGCCGGTGCGATCGCATCGCCGCAATTGTTGGAGCTGTCGGGTATCGGGAACCCGGAGCATCTGCGCAAGGCCGGCGTCGCGGTGAAGCATGAATTGAAGGGTGTCGGCGAGAACCTGCGCGATCATTGGGCGCCGCGCATGAAGTGGCACGTCGGCCGCCACGGCGTCACCTACAACGAGAAGGGACGTGGGCTCGGCGCCATCTGGCAAGGCTTGAAATATGCGACCTCAGGAGCCGGGCTGCTCGGCATTCCGGCGTCGCCGATGCGCGCTTATTTCCGCACCCGCGAGGGGCTCGCCGGGCCGGACGCGTGCTTCACGATGATGCCGTTCATCGTCACGCCGCAGATGACGCTGGCGAAGGAAGCGGGCATCACCGTCGTCGTGCATCAGCTACGCCCCGATAGCACCGGCAGCATCCATATCTCCTCGGCGAGTGCGAAGCAGCAGCCGGCGATCCGCTTCAATTTCCTGGCCGAAAGCACGGACCGCGATTGCCTGCTCGGCGCCATGCGCATCACGCGCAAGGTATTCGAGGCACCGGCGATGGAGTGGTTGGGCCCGACCGAGTTTGCGCCAGGTACGAAGGTGCAGACCGACGACCAGTTCCTCGACTGGGTGAAGAAGAACGCCGAAACCGCCTATCACCCGGTCGGCACGTGCAAGATGGGCACGGACCCGATGGCCGTCGTCGACGACCGCTTACGTGTGAAGGGGATCGAGGGATTGCGTGTCGCCGACGCATCGATCATGCCGACCTTGACGTCGGGCAACACCAATGCACCCTCGATCATGATCGGCGAGAAGTGCTCGGCGATGGTACTGGAAGCGGCGGAGGCGAAAGCGGTCGCGGCTTGAGCGGGCGGGATACCGTAGGGTGCAATAGGCGCAGTCTGCACTTGCTGCCGTATTGCACAGGCGTGGCGTTCAGTCCGGCGCAATACGGCGGCCAAGTGCAGGGCAGCCTATTGGCGCCCTACGACCCGCCCCCTCACTTCCTCTGATCCTCCAGCAACATCCGCGCGCCCTTCTCGGCGATCATCATGGTGGGCGCGTTGGTGTTGCCGGACGTGATCGTCGGCATCACCGAGGCGTCGATGATGCGCAGGCCTGTGATGCCGTGCACGCGAAGCCGCGCATCGACCACGGCGCGATCGTCGGTGCCCATCTTCGCCGTCGAGACCGGGTGGAAAATCGTCGTCGCGATATCACCGGCGGCCTTCGCCAGCGCCACGTCCCCGTCGATCTCGGGGCCGGGGCGGAACTCCTCCGGCTTGTACTTCTGCAGCGCCGGCATCGAGATGATCCGCCGTGTCACCCGCACGCTGTCGGCGGCGACGCGCCGGTCGTCCTCGGTCGCCAGATAATTCGGCCGGATCTCCGGATGCGTTTTCGGGTCGGGCGAGACGATGCGCACGGTGCCGCGACTCGTCGGACGCACGTTGCACACGCTGGCCGTGAAGGCTGGGAACGGATCGAGCGGTTCGCCGAACTTGGGCAAGGTCAGCGGCTGCACGTGGTACTGGATGTTCGGTGTGTCGCGCGAGGGATCGGATTTGGTGAAAGCGCCGAGCTGTGACGGCGCCATCGTCATCGGTCCACGGCGCTTGAAGGCATACTCCAAAGCGAACCCGGCGCGCTTCAGCAGGCTCTGATACTGTTCGTTCATGGTCGGCACGCCCGAGACCTTGTAGGCGCAGCGGATCTGCAGGTGGTCCTGCAGGTTCTCGCCGACGCCCTTCAAGTCGTGCAGCACGGTGACGCCGGCTTTTCTCAGCACCTCACCCGGGCCGATACCCGACAGCTGCAAGATCTGCGGCGTGCCGATCGAGCCGGCGGCGAGGATCGTCGCCCGGCGCGAGTACGCCATGATGCCTTGCCCGTCCTGCCGGTAGGCGAGACCCTTGACGTGCTTCTTGTCGAGGATCAGCCACTCGGCCATCGCCTCCGTGTGCACCACGAGATTACGGCGATGCGCGATCGGATGCAGGAAGCCCTTCGACGTGTTCCAGCGCACGCCCGACTTCTGGTTGACGTGGAAATAGCCGCAGCCCTCGTTGTCGCCGCGGTTGAAGTCGTCGACCTTGGGGATGCCGGCTTCGCTGGCGGCCTCGCGAAAGGCATCGAGAATTTCCCAGGAGATGCGTGGGCTTTCGATGCGCCATTCGCCACCGCGATCATGCAGGCCGTCGAACGCGGAGGGTTCGAGCGCCCATTGGTCCTGGTGCTTCTTGAAGTCCGGCAGCACGTCGTCCCAGCCCCAACCGGGGTTGCCCATCTGCCGCCAAAGGTCGTAGTCGCGTGCCTGACCACGCATGTAGATCATGCCGTTGATCGAGGAACAGCCGCCGAGCACGCGCCCGCGCGGGTAATTGAGCGAGCGGCCGTTGAGGCCGGGCTCCTCGGCGGTCTTGAAGCCCCAGTCGGCACGTGGATTGCCCATCAGGTAGAGGTAGCCGACGGGGATATGGATCCAGTGGTAGTTGTCGCGACCACCGGCCTCGAGCAGCAGCACGCGGTTGTTCGGATCGGCAGAGAGCCTGTTGGCGAGCAGGCAGCCGGCGGACCCCGCACCGACGATAATGTAGTCGTAGGTTTCGCCCGCGTCTTCGTCTGCCGTCGTCATGCCGTACGACTCCTGGCGCATGGGGTCAGATCCCGGGTCCGACCCCGTTTAGATCATTGATAGACGACTGGCGGCGGCGATGGGAAGCGTTGTGCCAGAACGTTAAAGCGGCCGCGCGAGAAAGACGGCGCCGTGGCCGGCGGGGCCGATGGTCGTTTCGAGCCCAAAGCCTTGCCGCGCGTAGAAGCTGCGATTGCGCGAGGTCTCGGACGTGACCACGTGCACGCCGGGTGCCCCGTTGGTGCGGGCACTGGCGCAGAAGGCCTCGATCAGCTGCCCGCCGATGCCGCGATTGCGGGCCGAGGGTGCGAGGTTGATGTGCAAGTGGGCGGGAAAGCGGGCCGTGAGGTGGGCCAAATCGCGGAAGTAGGGAATGTCCGCAAATCGCGGGTCCTTCGCCGGATCGTCGAGCGCGCCGACGACGTAGCCAAGCACGGTGCCGTCGGCATCGACGGCGAGGAACGTGCAGTCCGGATAGTGCTCGAGATGGCGGCCGAGCCAGCGCTCGCGGAAAGCGGCGCGGGCTGTGTCGCTGGCGAAATCTTGCGTGGCGCTGGCGCCGAAGAAGATGGCGTCGA
The DNA here is from genome assembly GCA_031367895.1 of Hyphomicrobiales bacterium. Classification (GTDB taxonomy): domain Bacteria; phylum Pseudomonadota; class Alphaproteobacteria; order Rhizobiales; family Hyphomicrobiaceae. Next base: position 4,979 of record JANLQP010000302.1, on the reverse strand, counting down.
CATCGGCCATGCTCCGCGCATCCAGTCCAGCTGCAGGCGGTCTGACAATGCGGACGGAGCTTGTGGCGTCGCCGGACACGCGCGTCACATCGGCACCCGCTGCAGGGCGGCTTTGGGCAGCTCTTCGTCGAGCGACCTTGCCATCTGCGCGAGGAAGCTCTCGCGCTCGACGCCTGATGTCGCGATCAGTTTGCGCAGGCCGTTGGCCCACAAATGCACGGCGACCGTTTCATGGGTGCATAGTCGCCAGACATCGTCCTTGGACACCAGCTTGGCGCGGTCGTTCCACGAAACCGGATAGAACGTCTCGGGTGCGGCGGCCACGGCTCGCATGCCGTTCTGGTCGACGAACCACGTCAACGCCTTTGGGCCGAACACGCCCCATTGGCAATCCTCCGGCGGGATCGGCCGGCGGACGGTCGCCCAGAACGCGTGCTTCAAGCGCCGTTTCCCTGTCCACCAGGGCGCGCGGACAGGCCTTGCGGCGACGAAAGCGGACATGTCGGCGAGGAGCTTGCTGTCGGCGGGGAGATAGAGTGCAGCGTTGTTGATCGCGCCGCGGGGGCCTTCCACGGCGAAGATGGGGCCGGCCGGCGCGATCAGCGGCGCCACCATCAGCATGTCCAAGTCGAGCCAGACGCCGCGGTTCTGGCGCATCAACTCCAGTCGGAAGATGTCGGCGAGGACCGCTGGCGATGCCGCCGCCAAGCGCTCATGCTCGCCGGTGAGGGCAAGCACGTCGCGGGCGTCACGGATATCGCCCTCGAGGCCGCCGTCATGCAAGATTTGCGGGGTATAGCTGTAAACGGTGAGGTCATGCCCCTGGCAGCGGATCGACTTCGCCGACATCCGCTCCATGTACGACACCGGTCCCGACCAGAACGAGACGATACGTGCTTTCGGGTCCGTCTTCGTCGCGACCAACACCTGAGCCGTCATGGCATGAACCCCATTCGGCTCGAGATTTGAGGCGGCACGGAAGTGCCAGCAAGGAATACGCGCCGCACTATACGGCCAGCCCCCGGCAGCGTAAAGTTTCGAGCAAAAGCTGGGGTGCGCGCGACATGGCGATCTGGGACTGCTTCACGTTCTTCAATGAACTCGATATCCTGGAGTTGCGGCTCCGGGAATTGGCGCCCGTCGTCGACCGTTTCGTCATCGCCGAGGCGACGAAGACCTTCGCCAATGAGCGAAAACCGCTGCATTTTGCCGAGAACCGGGCGCGGTTCGCCGAGTTCCTGCCCAAAATCGTGCACGTGGTCGTCGACGACCTGCCCGAGGCCGGCGACGCCTGGGACCGGGAGGCGTTCCAGCGCAACGCCGTGGCGCGCGGTCTGAGGGATGCAGCGCCCGACGATGTCGTGATGATCTCCGACGTCGACGAGATCCCTTATCCGGCGAACGTCGCGAAGCTCACGCCCGAGGCCGTTGACGGCCACATCTGGTTCATCGAGTGCGACTACTACACCTACAAGCTGAACCTGCGGATCGAGAACAAGTGGGTGGGTCTGTGCGCCGTGCGGGCGTTGCAGAAGAAGAATCTGCCGGCGATGCAGGAGTTGCGCGCTTTCCGTGCCCGCCAGAGCCGCAGCCTGCCGTTCGCGGTCAATCAGGCGATCAATGTCGCCAAGAACGTGTTCCGGGTGGGTCGGCCGCTGACACACCGGCTGATCGAGCACGGCGGCTGGCATTTCACGTTCATGAACACGCCAGAGAAGATCCAGTACAAGATCAAGAGCTACGCGCATCAGGAACGCAACACACCCGAGTTCAACAACCTCGCCAACCTGCAGCGGATGATCGACGAGGGACGCAGCATCTGCGGGCGCAATCTGGCGGTCGAGCCGATGGCACACATGCCGGCGACGGTGCGCGCAAGCCAGGAGCGCTGGCGGCACCTGCTGCACGACGGCCCGGCACCGGGTGCGGAACGGCGGAAGGTTGCGGCAGCGGAGTAGTCACCGGATATTCAACTGTTCGTATCAAGTCCTGATCTGGATCCGACGACCCGGCTTTGGTCCGGTTGGCTGAAACTTGCGCAGTTTGCCCGAAAGGCGGCGTTGCGCGATTGTCGCAGGCGCGCCATACTTGCAACCAACGCAAAAGAGTGGCCGAAGTGCCCGGTGTGCGTTGGGAGGTTTCATGGTCGATGTCAGCGGCAAGGCTGTCGCCATAGCGAACACGTCCGCTTCAGGTGCTCCGCTCGCGCCAGCCGTCGAACTCCAGGGAGTGCACAAGTGGTACGGCGCGTTCCACGTCCTCCGGAACATCAATCTGACGATAGGGCAGGGCGAAAAGATCGTCATTTGCGGGCCATCGGGGTCCGGCAAGTCGACGCTGATCCGCTGCATCAACCGGCTGGAAGAGCATCAGCAGGGCCACATTATCGTCGACGGCACGGAGCTGACCAGTGATCTGCGCCAGATCGACCGGATCCGCGCCGAGGTCGGCATGGTGTTCCAGTCGTTCAACCTGTTCCCGCATCTGACGGTGCTCGACAACCTCTGCCTCGCGCCGATCTGGGTGAAGAAGATGCCGCGCGCGGAAGCTGAGAAGATTGCGCGGCAGTACTTGATGCGGGTGAAGATCCCCGAGCAGGCGGACAAGTACCCGGGGCAGCTTTCGGGTGGCCAGCAGCAGCGCGTCGCCATCGCGCGGGCGCTCTGCATGAACCCGCGAATCATGCTGTTCGACGAGCCTACATCCGCACTCGATCCGGAGATGATCAAGGAGGTGCTGGACGTGATGATCGAGCTGGCACGCTCCGGCATGACTATGCTGTGCGTCACGCACGAGATGGGCTTTGCGCGCTCCGTCGCCGACCGCATCATCTTCATGGACAAGGGCGAGATCGTCGAGGAAGGCCCGCCGAAGACGTTCTTCGCCAATCCGCGCGAGGAGCGGACGAAGGAGTTCCTGTCGCAGATCATCAATCACTAACGCCGGAGTGGCGCGGCCAAGTCGATGCGGTGTGACCTTGGCGTTTCGCCATTCAGCAAAGAATTCGCCAATTCACCAGTGAAAAAGAGTCAATAAAAGGGAGAGTTGAATGAGACACTTGAAAACGCTGGGCGCGTTGACTGCGGCACTGATCGGCACCGCAGGAATGGCGCAAGCGCAGGCACCGGCCAACGGTGCTATTGCCGCCATCAAGGCGCGCGGCACGCTCAACTGCGGCGTCAGTACCGGCAACCCCGGCTTCTCCAGTCCGGATGACAAGGGTAACTGGACGGGCTTCGACGTCGACTACTGCCGTGCGATCGCGGCCGTCCTGTTCAACGATCCGGCCAAGGTTTCCTACAAGCCACTGACGCCGAAGGAGCGCTTCACGGCGCTGCAGTCCGGCGAAGTCGATGTCCTGTCGCGGACCACGACATGGACGATGAGCCGCGACAGCTCCATGGGCCTCGTGTTCGCGGGCGTCATGTATTATGACGGCCAGGGCTTCATCGTGAAGAAGTCGCTCGGCGTGAAATCGGCGCTGGAGCTGAAAGGCGCGACGATCTGCGTGCAGACCGGCACGACCACGGAGCAGAACCTCGCCGACTACTTCCGCACGAGCAAGATGGACTACAAGCCCGTCGTGTTCGAGAAGGCTGACGAGGCCGTCGCTGCCTACGACGCCGGCCGCTGCGATGCCTACACCACCGACCAGTCGAGCCTGTTCGCGCAACGCCTCAAGATGAAGAACCCGGACGAAAACGTCGTATTGCCCGAGATCATCTCGAAAGAGCCGCTCGGGCCCGTCGTCAAGCAGGGCGATTTCCAGTGGTTCGCGCTGACGAAGTGGGTCTACTACGCACTGATCAATGCCGAGGAACTCGGTGTCACGCAGAAGAACGTCGATGAAATGACGAAATCGTCGAACCCGGAAATCAAGCGCCTGCTCGGCTCGGAAGGCGACTTCGGCAAGGGCCTCGGCGTCGACAACGACTGGGTCGTCCGCATCGTCAAGGCTGTCGGAAACTACGGCGAGTTGTACGACCGCACGCTCGGCGATGGCTCACCATTGAAGATCGCCCGCGGCGTCAATCGGTTGTGGAACAAGGGCGGCCTGCAGTACGCGCCACCGGTGCGTTGATCGAACCCCGGCCCGTGACACCGGCAACACTCCGGTGCCACGGGCCGGCAGCACGCACGACAACGGCAGGGTGCCCGATGGCAGTGACGTCAGCCAGAGATACGCGCGGCTCGGCCAAGCCGGCGGTGCCGAGCCTGCTCTATCGGCCTGAGATTCGCCAAGTCATCTATCAAGCGATCCTGGTGGTCGTGCTTGGCCTGTTCTTCTGGATGGTGATCGACAACGCGATCACGAACCTGCGCAAGCAGAACGTCACCGCCGGCTTCGGCTTCCTCGATCGGACCGCCGGCTTCGACATTTCGCAACATTTCATCGATTACACCTCGCAATCGACGTACCGCCAGGCCATTCTCGTCGGCTTCATCAATACGCTGGTCGTCTCGGCAATCGGCATCGTATTGGCGACATTGCTGGGCTTCGTGATGGGTGTAGCGCGGCTCTCGAAGAACTGGCTGATCGCCAAGATCGCGTCGGGCTACGTGGAAACCGCGCGCAACGTGCCGCTGCTGCTGCAATTGTTCGTCTGGTACTTCGCGGTGCTCGCGAGCTTGCCGCAGGCCAGAGAGGCGCATGCGCTGCCAGGCGGCGGCTTCTTGAGCGTCCGTGGGCTTTCAATGCCAAAGCCGATCGGGGAACCTGGCTTCGGCTGGGTGGTGGTCGTAGCTTTGCTCGGACTGATCGGTTCGATTGCCTTCGCGTGGTATGCGCGCGTTCGCCAGTTGCAGACCGGCCAACGACTGCCGGTGCTCTGGGTGACGCTTGGCTTGCTGGCCATGTTGCCCGCCCTGACGTTCCTCATCGCGGGCCGGCCGCTCTCGTTCGATTATCCGGTGCTCGGCCGCTTCAATCTTGCCGGTGGGTTGACGCTGCAGCCTGAGATGGTTGCGATGATCCTCGG
>JANLQP010000283.1:0-2894 GCA_031367895.1 Hyphomicrobiales bacterium | reverse complement strand
CTTCTCCCTTCTCCCTTCTCCCTTCTCCCTTCTCCCTTCTCCCTTCTCCCTTCTCCCTTCTCCCTTCTCCCTTCTCCCTTCACCCTACACGGGGGAAGGGCCGGGGATGGGGGTGGTGCACAAGACTGCCAAGCAGGTATCGCACTGGAGCAAGCATGACCAGCACAACACAACACCGCGCCATCGTCGTCGGTGCCGGTATCGTCGGCGTCTGCACCGGTCTCGAGTTGCAGAAGCGCGGCTGGACCGTGACGATCATCGACCGGCAGGCACCCGGCGAGGGCGCGTCGTTCGGCAACGCCGGCATCTTGGCAGCGCAGGCTGTGGTACCCGTCGCCATGCCGGGCCTGTTGCAGAAAATACCGCGCATGCTGCTCGACTCCGAGAGCCCCCTGACCGTGCGGCTCGGCTCGCTACGGCATACGCTTCCGTGGCTCATGCATTTCATGCGTGCAGCCAACGCCACCAAAGCCTCGCAATCCGCCGATGCCATGAAGGTGCTGAACGCGACCTCCTACGAGTTGCATGAGGCACTCGCACGCGAAGCCGGCGTTCCGGAACTCGTGAAGCCGTCGCGATATCTCTACGTCCACCGCGACCCGAAGCAGCTGAACGTCGACACCGGCCTCGCCTGGAAGCTTCGCCGCGAGCGCGGCAGCGAAATCGAGGTCATCGAAGGCAAGGCCTTGCGCGACGCCGAGCCGGAACTATCGCCCGAATACACCAAAGGCATACTCCTCGGACCCATGGGCTTCACGCTGAACCCGTTCCGGCTGACGCAAGCTTACGCTGCACTCTTCGCCAAGCGCGGCGGCGAGATCCTGCGCGCTGACGTCACCGCACTACAACCCGATGGCGCCAAAGTCGGCGTCGAAACTTCAGCCGGCCGCCACGAAGCCGAGACCGTCATCGTCGCGGCCGGCGCCTGGTCGCTGAGGCTCGTCAAGCCGCTCGGCCTGAAACTGCCGCTGATCGCTGAACGCGGCTATCACATGACGTTCGCGAACCCGGGCATCACGCTCAACCACGTGATCAGTGAGGTGGAACTGCAATTCGCGGTAACGCCGATGGAAATGGGCCTGCGCGTCGCCGGGACCGAGGAACTGGGTCTCGCCGACGACACGCCCGACTGGCGCCGCGCCGAAGTCCTGAAACGGCAGGCGCGCCGCATGTTCCCGAACGCCAACCTGGAGAGCAGCACGCGCTGGATGGGCCCGCGTCCGGGCACACCCGACAGCCTGCCCGCGATCGGCCCATTGCCGGGTCACCCGAATATCCTGATCGCCGCCGGTCACGGTCATCTTGGCCTCACCGGCGGACCGAACACCGGCCGCATCGTCGCTGCCATGGCCTCCAACGAACGGCTGAACATCCCGCTGGAGCCCTACGCGCCGAATCGCTTTGCGCGCGGCTAGTTTGCGCGTCGAACTCATTCGCTCGTTTTCCCGGTCGTAAATGCCCCTGCACGAATTTCACCAATGGCATGCTGCAGGCAGATTTGCTTGCATTGCTCGACCACGCGCCTAAGTAACGTTGGCAGCGGGACGCATCCATCGTCCGGCTCACCGAAGTCCTGGCAGGTGGATCATGACAGCTGTAGCACCCCTCGAAGTCGCCCTGAAGTTGCGCGGCTTCGCCTTGTTGCCGGCAGCCGAAGTGCGTCCGTTGCTGGAGCGCGCCGGTTCCCTCGATGATTGGGCCGCGTTCGCCGCGAGCTGGAACGATCTCGGTCTTGACACCTACATGGCTGATGGCGGCCGCTACCGGAAACGCCGTCACGCGGTTTATAGCGCCAAGCGCGACGGCGGTATCGCGCGCCTCCCACACCAGCCGCACTTCCAGGGCCGCGACTACAACAGCCTCAACGGCGGCATCGATCGCTGGTTCGAGCCAGTCGCCGGCGATATCGGCAGCTGCCACAGCCTCTCTACCGTCCTCGCATTTTGCCGCGATTGTTTCGGCAGGCTGGCGCCCGAAACGCGCGATTGGCTAGCCGAGATGCACCAGTTCCGCATCGAGGCGCGCGCCGGATCCGGCGCGAAGCCGACGCCCGAAGGCATGCACCGAGACGGTGTCGACTATGTGCTGGTACTGCTCATCGACCGGCAGAATATCCGCAGCGGCACGACCACGATTGCCGGTCTCGACAAGCGTCCGCTCGGCAGTTTCACGCTGACCCAGCCGTTCGACGCAGCGCTGGTCGACGACAGCCGCGTCTACCACGGCGTCACCCCGGTCGAGCCGGTCGACGCTACCAAGCCTGCGTTCCGAGACGTGCTGGTCGTGACGTTCAGAAAGAACGACTGAGCTGGGGTCTGACCCCGTTCCGCCTCCCACCATAGCCGTTTCCACGCGCCGGTTTTCCCATTTGGGAAACCGAAGGCGCAAGCAAAAAGCAAAAAGCGTCCCGCTGGCCAACGCGCAAGCCATTGCTTAGAGTCCGCCTGACTGGCCAAACCAATGACCACAGGACGGCACCCCGTGCTACTCGGATGTATCGCTGACGACCTGACCGGCGCAACCGACCTCGCAATCATGTTGACGCGCGCCGGCATGCGCACGCTGCAGGTGATGCAGGTGCCGGACGCGCCGGATGCCGCAGGTGGGCATCTGAAGGCGCCGGCAAAAGCCACAATGCGGCTCGACGGCTACGACGCCATCGTCGTCGCGCTCAAATCGCGCACCTGCCCGGTCGCGGAGGCCATCGACCTGTCGCTGAAAAGCGCCGACGCACTACTCGCCCTCGGCGCCAGGCAGCTGTTCTTCAAGTATTGCTCGACCTTCGACTCGACGGATCAGGGCAACATCGGCCCGGTTGCCGAGGCGCTGTTGGCACGCCTGAAAAGCGATTTCGCACTCGTCTGCCCGGCCTTCCCGACCAACAAACGCACGGT
>JANLQP010000257.1:0-6220 GCA_031367895.1 Hyphomicrobiales bacterium | reverse complement strand
GAAACCGGCCCGGCGAAGATTTCTGGGGGCTCAAACGGCAAAGGTCCGGCTTCACTATGCATTTTGGCATGATGGTCCATGAGGGATACTTCGGCAAACTGGACCGCCGTCGGAACCCCTCGTTTGAGGAGCTGCAAGTCGGCCTCGATGAGTGGATCGCCAGCTACAACGACAGCGGCAATCTGCTCGGTTATCCGACAATTGGGAAATCGCCGAAGCAGATGATAGCCGCAGCGCGCGCCGCGGCAGTGGTTGCCGTGTAGCCGGTTTCAATGCTGCGAGGCTGCACGCGCCGAATCATTGACTGCTACGGGCCCGCCGAATCACTACACCCCTGCGAACACCGATCTCAGCTGCCCCATGCCAATTACTCGATGTGTAAAGTAACGATGTTGCCCGGTGTCAGGACGGATAAAAACACCGGGATGTTCACGAGACGAACAAGGCAGTTCAGATAGACCCGCTCACGTTCAGAGATGGACGGCAATGGGCTCAACACACCGCAGTGAAGGCCGAGGGGCAACACAGCTGAGACACGATGGGGAATTCGCAATACCCCTTCGAGGTCAGCCTCGAACCGACCCTGATAAATTTGGGGGTCGGCGGTTTGAAGTTTGATCAGATCGGAACAGCAGTTCCGGGCATCAAACCTTAGTTTCACCGGTAAGTTAGACTCGCAGGGTTGATAGCGAGGCGCGTTTCGGCTACTGCCGCCGAAGCCCCGGGCCTAGACATTAGGCCCCCGGCGCTGCATTCGTGAATGCGGCGGGCCGGTAGCAGAGAAGGGGAAACGTGTTAGCCCCTTTTCAGCGTCAAATGGCTCGGTCACGGATCCGGGTACCCGCCTTCGCGCTGGTAGTTGCAATGCAACGAAGCGCCATTAGGCTATCGGGACGTGACCGCAGTCGAGAAAAACTACTATGCCCGCCGGGTCGCCTGATCGGCCCGCCGGGATTAGGGCCAGTCTTACCATGTTGTCGCACGCAGGTTCCTCCAGTCGCAGGTCGTCATGTGGCTGCGAGGAACCGTTACGGTGTCGCGATGGTGGGTAGACCTTACGGACGTAAAACGGCGGCTCGGGACGGTCGCCGGAATCCTGGAAACAGGTTGTCTGATCAGGGAGCACGTAGAGCGCTGAGACGTTACCTGCAGACATGCACGTTACACTCGGGCTTGGCTATGAGGGGCTGCCGGTTGAAAGTAGCTGGTGAAAATCAGCGAAATTGACCGAGACAGGCCCTCATAGTCTGCGCTAAACACCCCTGCAGGGCATTCGCCCCATCAATGTATCAACGGTCTTCAATTTCCCAATGACTCAATTTCCCAACCCCACAAACCTATGACCTAACAAACCCGGAAACCCCGCGCGCCAAAGGCGCGCTACTGCTGTACCAAGTGAGTGTAGGTTTGTGAGCGCGGGTAAGCGCTCACAAACTACCGAACTTGGTGTTGACACGTCACCCGCACTTGCGGGTGACTTACACAAAGTTTGGTTGGTGATTGTGAATTGTAAATTTGTCAAGCTTCTCAACTGTCAAACTTGTTAAGCTTCCCAACCCCTGAACTTCCCAACCCCCAACTTGATAACGGTCCCCAACTTGATAACGGTCTCCAATTTCCCAACCCCTGAACTTCCGAAACCCCTGAACTTCCCAACCCCACAAACCCACAAACCTATGACCTAACAAACCCGGAAACCCCGCGCGCCAAAGGCGCGCTACTGTTGAGCCAAGAGAGTGTAGGTTTGTGAATTGCTAAGCTATTGAACCCCCCAACTTGATAACGGTCTCCAAGCTTCAAAAGGCTCAGCAGCTTACCTGATCACGAGCTTGAACCTCTAATTCACAGTTCCCAAACTCAATTTCATGGTTTTCAGCTCGAACAGTCGCGTTCTTCGAACGCAGGTCGTTCCCTCGCGGCAACCTCGGCGGCGCTCCGCGCCAGTTGGCCGAGCTTTCCTCGCCCCCGTTTCCCAAGCGGTTCTCCAGGTCGGAAAGGAGATAGGTTTCGAAGCCGATACTCAGAAGCCGAGGTCTGTTTGGGGCAGGTATCCCGTCGAAAATCACTTTCGGTATTTGACAAGGCTTTGAGAGCGTCGGCATTCCCATGCCCGTGCACTTCTTAGTTGGAAATGGGAAGTGACATTCAACAGCCAAATATGTAATGGCCTCAATACCCGCTAGATATTCCGTTATCGAGGCGTTTCGGGCGTGGAAATCATATTTCGACAGTCGAAGAATAACGACCGAGCAATGTCGAGCTTGACAATAGTATCCCCGCTGGCCGATGCTGCGCATCGGTGGGCACGGGCATATGCGGCTTCAAGATGCTTGGCACCGACTTGCACTCGGCCGGAAATGCTCGATTCCGTTGCATTGCATCCTGTCGTGCAATCAATGGCTTTGGCCACGGCAACGAGGGTGGCATCGCTGTCGCCTGCGCCGATGATCGATAGCCCGACCGGCACCCCGTCGACGCTGGCGCCTGGAATGCTCGCCTGAGGATGTCCGGCAAGGCCGCCATGGGCCGCGAGGCACGTGATGCGGTCGCGCAGGATGTCGAGCGCGGGGAGTGGTTGTCCCTTGAACGGCGCCGGGCACGGCGTTGTCGGCAGGCAGAGGATTGTGGCGGGCGGCACGAGATAGGCGGGCCGGTCACGTGCCTCCTCCCGCATGAGTGCTGCCCAATTTCGCTCAGAGGCGGGAATCATCGGGCCCAGTGCCAGATTCCGCGCCACGAGAGAGGCAAGGCGTGGGTTCTCGCGCTCGATCCAGTCCTTGAAGGTGTGCCAGGCCTCATGGTCGCGGCTCCCTGCGATCACGGGGAAACCTCGCTGGTCGCGCTCGCCGGACGCTTCGAATCGTGTGGTCGTAACCCACGTTGTCGATCAATGGTCGCGCTGGCCGATGCGTTGCCAGGCCATGAGCACGAATAACCAAGGAAGAGGCACCCATGACAGGTCGATCAGCCGTTGCGCGGATGGTCAAGATGGTGGCGGCCGAAGTGGCTGAGGGACGCCCGGGCGACGCCTCGCAGCACGCGTTGGAGGCCATCGGACGGTCGCCAGAGCTGACGGCAGACCTGCTGGCGCTGATCGTCAAGGAGGGCGCGAAGAAGCGGCCCAATGACAAAGTCGTATCGGCCTTTGGCTTCCTTATGGGCCACGCCCTGGAGCAGGTTCGCTATGCCGTTGATCGCAAAAGTCCCAGCGGCCTCGCGCTTGCCGATGACCTGCGCCGAACATTGTTGTCGGCTGGCGCCGACGGGCGCATCAGCCCCCCTATCATGCTGCTCGTGCTGCACCGCTTCGCAGCAGCAAAACTCGAGATGGGAGACGAACTGCGCGACCTCATGCAGCGCATGATGGAGGCTGACGCTGACGCCCGCGCCAAGATCGAGCCTGGCGCGTGGAGCAACCATCTCGCCGATATGGTGGAGCAGCTCGAGGGCGATGCCTTCGCCATTCATGGCTTCCTCGAGGAAAGCCTCACGGCGATGCCCGAGACCATGCGGGCCGACTTCATCATGGCGACTTTCGCGGAAGACGAGCCGGGCCTGCGTGAGGCAAGCATCGGCTTCCTCTGCGCCGAATGGTCATCGGTCCGCTTCAAGGTGGCCGAGCTGCTCGAGGAGGCCGCCCCACACGGCTTGGTGAGCCCAACCATGCTGCGACGCATGATCGGCTTGCGCAATTGGCTGCCCGCCGAGCAGCGCCCGGCACTTGATCGAGCGATCAAGGCATGCCGCCAGAATGGAGTGGAGTGTGCCAGCTGGCCAAAGGCCGCAACCAGCCGCGTGCTCGCCTCCGGCATCGACGGCTCGGGTGCTCACAGCGTGCTGGTCATTCTATCCGAAGGCCGCAAGCATGCCGTGGCCTCGATGCTCGGCAAGCTCGGCGCTGGCGTCCGCGATGCCTGGGTCAAACACGGCCTCGCCAATGCCGAGTTGAAGGACGTCGAGGAGCGATTTTCGGTCGAGGCTTTGCTCAAGCCGACCACGTTCGGGTATGCCGCACTCGCTGCCCGCTACCTGCTGGCCATGAACGTGGCGGCAGGAACCATGCCGCCATTCGGCCTGTTGAGCTTTGCCGAGACCGTCGGGCTTGACAGTCTCAACCCGGAGGTGATGCCGACCGAACAGCTGGTTGAAGCCTTGATCAAGGACATCCCGGCGGAGCGGCTTTCCCCGGCGGGCATCGATGCTGCTCTGTCGGCAAGCGCGCTTTGGCCTGAGTGCTACCCGATGCTCGAAAGCTGGTTCGAGGACAGCGAGGAGGTCAGGCAACTGCTGGCTCGGCGCGGCAGCAAGTTGAAACAAAAGGCCGCGCTGCTGACCGGACCGTTGCAGGGCCGCCGCCGCAGCTGGGCCCAGCTATTGGCCTGGACCGCCTTTGCCTCGAAGCACGAGTCTGGTGGTTCGGACTGGCAAGCCTTTGCCATCGTCGCTCGAGAAATCCTCGGTGGGCGCCCGCTCAGCGAGATCCCGCTCATGCACGCTATCGCCGAGGCAACCATCGCCGTGCAGCGCAGGTCCGGCATCAAGTGATCCCGCTATGCACCTGTCATCGGTGTTGCAGGCGCGTGCCGGTCCAAGCTTCTGCCTCGCTATCCAAGACCCGTCGTTGGACGGGCTAGCTGGGGGCGTCACGTCGAGCCCATGCATGAGGGCCCACCTTTATCGCACCTTGAGAACGAGCTTGCCGCGCAGGTGTCTCGACTGGCTGAGCGTGTGAGCGGCTGCCGCATCTGCGAGGTTGAAGAGTTTGACCTCCGGCAACCGGACAGCGCCAGTTTGCACCAGATCCACGATGCGCTCCAGATGCGCTCGGTCGCGCCCGACCTGCGGCCTGAGCGAGGTGACATCGCCGCGCGGGGTCTTTGGCGATTGTGCGCCCGACGCGATGAACGCTGCTCTCCCGCCGGGTTTCAGAACCGTGAACGAGCGCGGCGCAACATCGCCGCCAACCGTGTCGAAAACCGCATCGCAACCCGAGACGGCCGCCGTGAAATCCTGCTTTTGATAATCAACGATCTGGTCTGCGCCGAGACTGCGAAGATAGTCGTGGTTGACCGCGCTCGCCGTCGTGATGACGCGCGCGCCGATGTGCTTGGCGAGCTGGATCGCGAAGCTTGCGACCCCGCCAGCGCCGCCCTGAATGAGGATCGTCTCGCCTGGCCGCAGTTTCAAGGTGTCCTCGACCGCGACCAGCGCAGTCAGGCCCGTGAGCGCGAGGGCCGCGGCATCGACGTGCGAGATGGTCTCGGGCACCTTGGCGATGATTGCAGCCTTCACCGCAATCTGTTCGGCATAGCTACCTTCCTGGCCAACGTCACATACGCCGAAGACCCGATCCCCCACACGCATGCCTTCCACGCCTTCCGCTGCGAAGCGGACGACGCCCGAGAAATCGCGGCCCAGGATGTAAGGGAAGATCGACACCCGATAGTCATATCCGGACCTGACCTTCCAATCGGCGGCATTGATGCTGGCTGCATGGATATCGACGATCACCTCACCCGGTTTGGCATAGGGGGCTGGCAGGTCGCCGTATTCGAGAACTTCCGGACCGCCGTGCCTATTGATGTACACTGCCTTCATCGCCCCTATCCTTCTGCTTGTCTGCACCAGGTGAAGAACCCAGCATATCGAAATACGCCAACCACACGAAGGGCTCAGGTTGGAAGCGGCATCTCCCCGCCTATGACCAATAACGCGCGACGCTATGCCCTGACCGCAACCCGCAACCGACGGCCATTCTCTGAATGCGTCGGCCTCAACGCTTCGGGATTGAGGCCTGGCTCGCAGCGGCCTACCATCGCCGCGCTACCGATGGAGAATGCCATGACCGCCGCCAGCCTACCTTCAGCCGCCGCCTTCGCCCGGCCGCCGCTGCCGAAGCGTTTCTGCAACCTCGACCGCGTGCTGCATGCGCTTGCCGCCCGTGGTCTCGACGGCATCGTCGCAACCACGCCCAACAGCGTCTTCTATCTGACCGGCTTCAACGGCATCGCGCACAAATCGGACGAGCCGCGCGTCGCCGCCGTGATCCTGTCGCGGCACGCGCCAGACCACCCGATCCTGGGTCGAGGACATCAGGCCATTTCGCGCGGTCATGCTGCCGCTCGACTTGCCCGCAAACAAGGGCGATATCGACCGCTTCATCCCGCCCGAGGCCTTGGCCAAGCCCTGGATCGAGAACGCGCGCAAGACCTTCGGTTCC
>JANLQP010000222.1:0-29411 GCA_031367895.1 Hyphomicrobiales bacterium | reverse complement strand
TGCCGTCTTCAAGGTGCCCGACAAGGAGAAGAAAGAGGTTCTAGGCGCGTTTGCCGCACACAAAGGAGAGGTGACGTCAGGTTATTTGGCCGCGACCAAGACAGGCCGTTGAATGCATTGATCGCTTGGTGCTGGCGCTGCGAAATCATACGCAGCAAAGTCAATTGCATAGCAGTTCGCACCTTTTGCTGCATGGCGCGCCATCGACACGATTGCGACTCGTACGCGTGCAGTTTTTTGGCAGTTCTTGGATTTCGTTCTCACCGCTGCCCGAAGTTACCGCTGTTCCCTCGGCGCCGGGTGGGGCTCTGCGGCGGCGCCGTCGCCGGCGGGCCACCGAATAGATATGAGCCGACCAGCACCATCAACGTTCCCAGCAGAGCAATACCAGCGCCATAAAAAGGGATAGCGGCTAACGTTTCGCGCCGCTCAGTGACGAACGCCTCGTAACCGAACAGCATACTGCCTGCAATGACAAGTTCGTAGGCGTTGCCGCGCTCATCGGTGAGTGCGCGCAACTCCTCCCCCAGAAACGAGGCGATATCGGCCGGCGCCACCCGCCGGGGGTGCACGCGAACGACCCGTACCTCGCCATCGCGGGCCCGCACATGGAGCCGCGCTGAAGGCGGCAGACTGCTCTTCGCGTCTTGGCGCTCATACGATATGTCGACGACTCGACCTTCGGTGGCTTCGAGCGCAACTCGCTCCGGCACCGACATCAATCGTGGTACGACGAAGAGAAGCAAGCCCATAACGACGAAGAAGAGCCCGCCCCAACGCAGCCGGAACGTCACCGTGTCGATCGCCATCGGCGCGCTCCGAACTTCCGAGACCGTTGGCGTAATCTACAGGGCGGATGTCAACAATCCTTAAATAACCGGGCACTCGTGGTGCTGGTTCCGGCGATGAAGCGCCTCCCCGTCGTCAGTCGCTCCGCGGGGGCGGCTCGTCGAGACCATTTCTTCGCGGTTTCAGAGATGCGGCACCACGAGTCTCATCGGAATGCGCTCCTGCTCGAGACGGATCCCGTTGCCGTGCCGGTCGAGGCGCAGGTCGTCGTAGAGGACTGCTTCCTCGGCCGTCAGGTGATGTAGATTGGCGACGTAGGGCGCGGTCTCGAAGCTCCAGGCGGCGCGGTGTGCGATCAGCGTGTCGCGGTCCATGAGCAAAGATCGCGTTTGCGGGAACATAGCGCGCAGACGATCGAGGATCACAAAGCCGTGCGTGTCGATGTCGCCCCAGTAGCCGATCGGGCAGCGCCGCAACCACGTCAAGGCCCCGAGCTGGTCGATGGCGTAGCCGCCACCGAAGATCAGGAGAGAGCCGGCGGCCGGCGGGAAGGCGAGCCCGGTGATCTCGTTTTCGACGATAAGCACCCGCTCCGGTCGGATGTCCAGTGCCGCAAGTTCGCTCGCGCGCACGATCAGATCCGTCAACCCTGCGACCGCAAGACGGCGATCGAGTACGCGCAGGCGCACCAGGGCCGGTTTCACGGCGAGGCCGTAGCGGGCCTCGAACATCGCGACGCCGTTGGCACTGGGCGTAATCGCCACGGACGGCAGGACCTGATCGAGCAGCTCGGAGAGGATTGCCTTGTGGGCCTCGATGAACTTGCTGTCGATGCCGGCGACATCGATCTGCCGGGCGAAGACGCCGGAACGCGGATTGGCCTGGAACCAGTCGAGGCAGTCGAGCAGTTGTGCCCAGATCGATTGATGTTCGAGGACGGCGAGAGGGCGTGCACGCAGCCATCGCTCGAGATTTGGAAATCGTGGGATTGTGGCTGTTGCCAGATCGAGAAACGCCGCGGCCTCGTCGCTGCGCCCGATCAGGGCCAGCGCATCATCAAGACTGGGTAGCGAGAGTGCTGCCGGAATACGATTGCGGCCAAGCTGCCGCGAGTTGATCTCCTCCCAGGCGATGTCGAAGCCCGAGCCCCTCGCCGTGCGTGCGGCCGCCTCCAACTCGGCGATCCAGCGACGCACGAGATCGAACGCGTTGCCGAGGTCGACGCTCTTCGGCCGGCGCAGCCGCAGTTTCAAGGGAAATGTCAGCTGACCGCCAGCATCCGCCGTGCACCCATCGGTCGCCTCGATCTTCGGGCCGATACGATCGTGCAACAGCGTCGCGAGCAACGCACCGCGCGTCCAAAGCCGCTCCGTCTCACTGCGGACGTCGTCGGCCGTGGTCCAAGGATGATCCAAGGCTGGTCGGCCCACGGCTCAGCCCTCGGCCTTCGCCACGAGCTGGCCCGACGCTTTGGCTGCTGGGAGCTGTGGCGTCGTCCTGCGGGCAGCCCGCTCGCGGCGGAATTCCTCGATGGTCATGGAGCGCAGTAGCGAGCGCTCGGCTTCGACACCGCTTTCCTTGTGCACGTAGCCGACGGCCGAAACGAACGGCTCGATGACGTGAATCTTCTGCAACGGCGTCGCGATGAGCAGTTGGAGGCCCATCTTCCGGAACAGGTCGAGGCCGAATTCCGCGGCCTGGTCGGAGCCGCGCCCGAACGCCTCGTCGATCATGACGAAATGAAAGGCGCGGGATGTTTCGGCGCGCGCGTCGATGCCGAACTGGTAGGCGAGGCTTGCGGCGAGGATCGTGTAGGCAAGTTTTTCCTTCTGGCCACCCGACTTGCCACCTGAATCCGAGTAGTGCTCGCGCTCGACGTCATCGGCGCGCCAGCGCTCGGAGGCTGAGAACTCGAACCAGTTACGCACATCGGTGACCTTCAGAGTCCAACGCTTGTCGAGGTCGGTGACCCCGTTGCGTCCGCGCAAGCGTTCGATCACGCGCGTCACCTCGAGGAACTTGGCCTCGGCATAGACCTCGTCCTCGCTACCGGTGAGCGTGTTTTCGGTGCACTTCCTGAGATCCTGCTGGAACTCACGGATCTCGATGTCGAGCGTGCCCGTCGCCTCGAGTGCGATGTAGGTGCCGGCCTGGTAATCGATGGCGTGCAGGGATTCGTTGATGATCTCGATCCGCTCCCGGATCGTGCGCTCCTCCTCGCGCAGCTTCGACTGGAAGCCGGCGACCTCCCGGATGGCGTTCTCGTTCAGCAGTTGCTTGAAGCGCGCCTCGAAGCGCGGCAAGTCCTCGTCTCGCAAGGCCGTCAGCATCCGCCGGTAGTCCTCCGCCGCCTCCACACTGGCGTCGATCTCGCGTGTCTCGTCCGGATATGCGGCTCGGTAAGAGGTCATGGCCGAGGCGATGCGCGCGCCAAGCGACTTCAGGGTTGCGTCGCGGCTGCCGATCCGACCTTGCAGCGCCTCGCGAAGCTCGCGCTCTCGCGCGTCGCAGTTCTCGATGGTCAGCTTCAGCGAGGCCTGAACCTCCGCGCGCGTTGCATCGAGCAGAAATTGGGCCGCGTGTTGCAAGTCTTCCGGATGAGCCTCGATCTCCTGCTCGGCCGAGGCTCGTCGCTCGAGCATTGCCTGCCGCCGCTCGCTGGTCTTTGCCTCTTCGCGCGCCAGGCCCTCGACCTTGTCCGCGAGTTCCAGACGCGCAGTCTCCGCTTCGTCGAGTTTGCCGCGCAAGGCTTTCAAGATGTCGGAGCCCTCGGCAAGGGTGACCTGCTCCGCCGCGAGGCGCTCGATGTCGAGCGCGACCGTCGACCAGTCGAGATCGGAGAAACTCTGAAAACTCGAGAGTTTTTGCAGGCGGTCGCGCTGCGCCTTCAACACCTCCGCTTCAGCCATGATTTTCGAAAGTGCATCGGCGGCCGCCTGAGTGGACTTCTGCAGGCCGCGCGCCTCGGCGGCGAGTGCCGCAATCTTGGCGGTATTCGACCAGCCGAGAACATAGCGTTTGCGGTCGCCGATGGCGTGGCGGTCGTCCTTTTCGTGCCGGCCGTCGTGACCTTTGATCTGGCCCTCGACAGTGATGGCCTTCGTCTCGCGCCGGAACTGCTCAATGCTCGGACAGCAGACATGGTCGAAACGCTTGTCGACCTCGCGTTGCAGCCAGTTGTAGAGCGGGGAATCGTCCTTTAGTCGCAGCTTTTCCGAAAGGGCATGTTTTGCCCCGCGCGTGGTGCGTAAGGCCGGTACGTCCTCGCCGACCCGGTAATAGACGATTCGGGCGGCGAGATGGTTGGCGTTCACCCAACCGGCGACGACGTCGTAGTGGCGAGCCGGCACGAGCAGCGTCTGCGCAAACGCGTGCAGCAGACGCTCCGCAGCACCCTCCCAGTTCCGCGCTTCCGGGCGCACTTCGATGAGTTCACCCGCGAACGGGAGCGTGTCGTCGGTGATGCCGAGGGCGGAGCACAGCCGCTCGCGAAGTGCGACGATCGGCGCAGGCAGGTTCGAGCGGCGCCCCTTCAGCGAAGCGATCTCGGCCTGCAGATCGTCGTGGCGTTGGCGCAGCTCTTTCAGGGCGACACTCTGATCGACGCGACGGTTCTGAAGGTTGCTCTCGGCGGTGTCGGCCTCGGCCAGCCGACGGGACATCTCGGCCGCGGCGTCGGCGAAACGATCAGCCGACTTCGCCACGGCTATGCCGACCGCACGCACCAGCACGCCGTAGGCTTCCGCGCGGCGCTTGCGCTCGTCACGCAGGGTGGTTTTCTGTTGCAATTCGTAGGCGATCTGGGAGAGCCGAGCGCCGCCGTTGGTATCGATATCGCTGAGGAGGGTGCGGCACGCCTGTTCGACCTCGCGCTGCTGTGACCGCAAGCCCTGCAGGCGTTGAGCGAGGCGCGCCATCTCCGTGTCGAGGCCGGCAATGCGTTCATTGATCAGCGCGCAGAGCCGTTCGGCCATGTAGGCCGACAGCGCTGCGCGTGCGGCGACAAGTGCGGCCGCCTCGCGCGCGATGGCGCTGTGGCGGTCACAGTCGACAACAATGGGCGTGAGCAGTTCGATCTGCCGGCGCACCTTGACGACTTCGCCGTGGGCTCGCGTGAGATCGTCGAAATGCCTGATCATAGCGGCGATGCGTTCCTCGACCGGGAACGGCTGCAGCATGTGACTGCGCACGAAGCCTGTCAGATCGCCGACGGTTTTCATGGAAACGGTCTGCAGGAAAAGGTCGATTGCCTGCTCGCCGACGATTCCGAAGCGGCGACGAAAGTCTGCGCCGTAGCCCGCATAAGCGTCGTGAATCTCGGTGCGCTCGCGTTTTCTCAGGCGCTTGCGCAATGTCGCGACATCACGGCCAAAGCCGGTGAAGTCGGTTTCGATCGAGAGCGAGCCCTCGGCCACGACGAAGAAGCGGGCGGGCTGGCCCTGCGGCTCCTTGAACCAGAAAACCTGGGCGAGCGTCGTCGTCTCGTCGAAGGCTGCGTTGTGGAAGCGGCCGAGGATGACGGAGTACGTCGAGCCGGGCTCGCGAAGCGAGACTGGCCTGGCGGCGCTACCGGTGTGACTGCGCTCGCTCTTGTAAGTGCCGAGCACATAGGAGCGCGGGTCGCGCTCGTCGCGATCGGCTTGGCCAGCCTTGTTGTAGGTGATGCGGCGCGCGGGGACGAGCAGGGTGGTGATGGCATCCACAAGCGTTGATTTGCCAGCGCCGTTCTGGCCGGTCAGCAAGCCATTGCCGCCACCGAGATCGAGCCGCCAGACGCTCTTGTCGAACGTGCCCCAGTTGTAGACCTCGACAGCCATGAGACGCACGCCCGGCCGTGTGGTCCGACGCCGGTCCGGTGCACGGCTGGCATCGGCGACCGTCGCTGCCTCGCGGTCCAGGCGCTCGAAAAGATCGGTCATATGTCATCCGTTGCAGTACGGCCTGCCGCTGCGTGTGCGGCATAGACGGCAAGTCTCTGATCGAACGTGTTCAGCCACTGCGCATCGATGAACGCCACGAGAATGCGCCGGACTTCGAAGCTATCGCGATCCGACCGGATCGGCCTGAGGAAACCGAGATCGACGATCTTTTCGATGTCCCGTTCGAGCTTGTCGGCGCGCTTGGCCTCGTTGCTCCCGGCTTTCGTCAGGTGGCGTACGAGATCGTGAATTTCCGTGCGGGTCAGCACCAGCTTGGTATCGCCGCTGGTGGCGTCGGCCTCGGCAAGGCGGCGGCGCAGCAGTGCGAGCAACAGGCTCACCGCGAAGCTCAGCTGCCGACGGGGCACCAGGCGGGGAAGCGGCGTGACGCCGTCCTGCTCGGGCCGCTGGCGCAAGTAGGCGAAGCCCTCGATCTCGTCAAGCACGAGGTCGAGGGCGATGACGCCAACATGGTCGCGCACCTGGCTCACACAGCCGAGCAGCGCCTGCCATGTCTCGGGGGCGACATCCCGCTCGACCACGCCCTTCATGAGCGCGACCAGCGTCGGCGGCAGGACGTCCCCGGCTTTCGGCGCGGTGGGGGTGCCGGTGGGGGTGCCAACAATGCTCATGCGGCCTCCTGATCACCGGTTGCATCGGCGTCATTGCCGGCATTGCCCGCAGCGCCGTCGCGCACGAAGATGATCTTCGGCATAGCGGCGCGCCGCTCGTCCCCGCCAGCGTTGGTCCAAGTGACCATGTCGCGTTGGGTATCATCGATCAGGCTCGACTCGTCCTCCGATGCGATCGACAGATAGGCGACGAGTTCGGCAAGTCCCAGCTCAAGGGGGTGTTCCGCGACGATCTCCGTCAGCGCCACTTGATCGCGGCGTTGGAGTGCGCGCCGGATGTGCCCCTCGAGTCGGGGGCGATCGACGTGCACGAGGTCGAACAAGGCATCGGCCGGCACGACCTCGCGCGCGAGCCGGGCGTTCGCGTCTGCAATCGCCGGTCGATGCGGCGGCGTGTAAAGCGGTCGGTCCATGGGCAACGCAATCTCCGGCGCCATCGCGTCGAGGTCCATGAAGGCTTCGCCCGGTGGAGCATCGGCGACGGAATGGGCGCGTGCTTCGATATCGCGCAAGAGGCTCATGATGCGCCGGTTCTCGAGCCACGCTCTGTCATCAAGATATCGACGCAGCTCCGCTGACAGCTTGGCCACGGTTCGTTGCGTCGCCTCCGCCGCGATCAGCCAGTCGTAATGCACGCGCCGGATGCGCCGGTCGGGTTTCACGCGGCGGATTGCCTCCAGCGTCAGCATTCTCTCGAGCAGTCGCGTGAGCTCGTCCTGCCGGTCCGTGGACATCAGCAGGTCGTAGAACGCCTTGAAGCTGCGGCCCTGGTCGCTCTCGGCAATCGCGTCGCGATCGCCGAAGATCCGCTCGAGCAGATCGCCCTTGGAGCCCTCCCATGTCGAGATGCGGACGCGGGCGTCGCGGTCCAGATTGCGGAAATTCTCCTCCACCGCCCGGAAGTCTCCGAGCAGGCTCTGTGCCGTCTCGATGATCATGTGGAAGCGGTCGCGCACGACGGCATCGTCGAGAATCGGCACGTGGCCGGCCTCCAGGCGTGCGACCTCGGCGTCGATCTCGCACCGCCGCCGCAGTAATTCGGCTTTGCGCACACTGACGTCCGGCTCCGTGTCGTTGATGAGAGTACGGAGCAAGTCGAACACGGTCCGCAGGCGGGATTCCGTCCCGATGAACGTGCGGCCGCCCAGGCTCGCCAGGAACGACAGCGCCATTTCGGCCGCAGGCGTCAGGTCGAATTGCGCTTCGTCGCTGCCGGCGACGTACCGTTTGCGCAGCCAGCCCGCTTTATCGTCCGCCCAATCCGCAAGATAGGCCCGAGCCGCCTTCGGGAAGCGGTCGTCGCCGAATTCCCGCCGCAACTGGAATAGTGCGTCGTCCAGATGGCGTGCGAGTTCGGCTTCCGCGATCTGACGCACGTTCGGCTTCAAAAATACCCGATGCAGCACGCTCGCGATGAATGGTCCATGCTCGGCTCGCATCAGGCGCCATGCGGGGTGACTT
Source organism: Hyphomicrobiales bacterium (assembly GCA_031367895.1). Taxonomy (GTDB): domain Bacteria; phylum Pseudomonadota; class Alphaproteobacteria; order Rhizobiales; family Hyphomicrobiaceae. Next base: position 21,610 of record JANLQP010000222.1, on the reverse strand, counting down.
GCACGCAGCGCGTTGAGGGTGTGGTAGTCCATGAACCCCAGCCGTTTGTGGTCCGACACGCGAATCTATTTTGGAACATAACGCGAATATAAAGTGACGTCAATACGATGTTCTTGCAATGTTCGAGGCCGTGGTGACACTGCGCATTGCCCCATTTACATTGCGCACTGGTCTACGGCTGCAAGCTGCGGCAAACTCGGCGCCAACGCACTGAGGGAGTTGCCATGCCTGAAGTCACCGACAATGCGGCCGAGAGCCGTTTCGAGATGACCGTCGAAGGCCACACCGCCTTCGTCGTCTACCGGCGTCAGCCGCCGAAGATCCAACTGCTGCACGCCGAGGTGCCGTCTGAATTGGAAGGCAAGGGCGTCGGCTCTGCGCTGGTGCGCGCGACACTCGACGCGGTTCGCACCGAGGGCTTGAAGGTGGTGCCGCGTTGCCCATTCATTGCCGCCTACATCCGGAAGAACGCGGCCTACACGGATATGCTTGCCTGAGGCACCGAGAGTCCGACTGCTTGGTCCCCGCGTCGCGATTTGTACGAAACCCAGGTCAGTAGGGCTGGCCGGGGCTGACCTGTTCGGCAGCAACACTTCCTTAACCAGGATGCCGCAGACATTGCGGCTCCCAAGCTGCCTGCGGCCGGAGCGTTCTCATTTCTGCCGCAGCCTCGTCAAACAATTGCGCAGATCGCGTTCCACGGTCCGGGCAGCTGGGAAGGTCAGGAGTGTGCGTCCATGATTGCAAACCACGGCCGAGCCATGCCCCGGGTTTGGCGGCCCATCGCCGTTTCGACATTGGTTCTCGGCGCATTGGCGCTGCATGCGGGCACCGCCACGGCGAAGCCCGGCGAAAGCATGGAAAAGCTGGCGGGCGTCGTCTGGGTCGAGGGCCCGGGCTATGATGTCACGTATGGCGGCAACTACGAGAAATGTGTAGCCCGCTGTCTCGGCGTTTCGAAGTGCGTGATGATCGAGTACTACCGGCCCGAGTTGAAGTGCAACCTCCACTCCTCGTTGCGGCCTCGCAAGAGCGGCGGCTCGTCCTACGTTGCGATCCGGAAAACATCGACCGCCACAGCTATCAGCGATGCGAAGGCCGAGCCGCAGTTACTGGAGCCGCCGAAGCAGGTTACACGGGCAAGCGCCAAACGCGACAGCCGTGAAGGCCGTGCAGCGCGCGATGCCCGTGAGAACCGCGATCCTCGATCGTAAGGCAACGAACGGCTTCGCCTTACTTTGTCAGCACGACGAAGTCGGTGCCTTTGCCGGTCTCGCCACTGATGCCATAATCGGAGACGGTCAGCGAGGCGCCGGGCCAGAGCTTGTCCGAGATCAACCGCTTCGTCGCCTCGGGCAGCTCGAAGCGATCGAGTGCCCCGGTGGCGTTCGAGGCGGGAAGCGGCGGCTTCGGCGGCTCGGCTGCGGCCGCCTTCTCGCCCTTCTTGCGCGGCTTTTCGGCGTCCTTCTTCGGCTTGTCCTCCGGCGGGTTATTCGGCACTGAAACGACCTCCCAGCCGAGTGCGGCGCCGCCGTCCTTGGCCGTCATCGCGGTGTAGACATGTGTGCCGAGGGCTCGCTCCGGCTCGGTGATCGTGATCGCCTCGTCATGCAGCGGCACGAAGCCCTGGCGCACGAAGACGCGACCTTCCTTGCGCGAGACGAACACTGACACCGGCTCCATCGAGACAGCGGCAAGCTTGCCGGCTTCCTGTGCATGCTGTGCCGCGGCTTCGGTGGCACGCACGGCCTTGACGGCCGCGAAGGCCGCGTCGGACTTGGCGCGCTCGTCGGCACGGGCGGTGGCGAGATCCTTCTCGGCCTGCTCCTTGGCAGCGGTTGCGGCTGCGAGCGCCTTCACAACCTCTGAGTCGGGTGTTGCACCTGCTTCGCGCTCAATGGACGCCTGCTTGGCCGCGACGTTCTGCTCTGCTGCCGTCAGCACTCGCTCGGCCTTGCGCAGCTCGTCCGACGCCTTGCTGGCGTCAGCCGATTTTTCCTGCGCCAGCTCGAACGCCGGCTTCACCGCTTTTTCGGCCGCAATCGTGTCGGTGACGGCCTTGATCTTGCGGGTTTGCGCGTAGCGGAACGGGTCGAGTTGGCGTTGCTCGGCAACCGGTGACGAGCCCGCAATCGCTGCCGTCTGCACGCTATCGGGAGCGACATTGGCCATCACCGTCGACATCACGGGTGCCGGCAAGCGCGCATGTTCAATTGCGGCCGGCTTCACATCGCTCGGGGCGATGATAACGCGCATGCCGACCCGGCCGAGGCCCCACATGCGCGAGGCGAACTCGCCGGGCAAACGGATGCAACCGTGTGAGGCCGGATAACCCGGCACGACTCCCTGGTGCAGGGCAATTCCGGACCACGTCACCCGCTGCATGAACGGCATCGGCGCGCCGCTGTAGATGTTGGACTCGTGATAGCGATTGCGTTGCAGGATGCTGAAGACGCCGGTCGGCGTGCGATGGCCCGCCTGACCGGTGGAGATACGCGACTCGGTGACCATGCCATTACCGCCATGCACCTGGATGCGCTGGCTCGGCAGCGAGATGATGGCGACCAGCGGCTCGGGTGGACTTTGCAGCACGGCGACTTTGGGGAGGGCCGCGGCCTTTGCCACGGACGGTTCTCGCGATTCTCGCTTCACCGGGGTTTCGCGTTTTGCCTCGCGTACCCGGCGGGTTTCAGCGCGCCGCTCACGGCGCTTTTTGGCACTCTCGCTGGACGACGAGCCTTGCGAAAAGATGTCAAAGCCCTGGGCTTCGGCGGGTATCGGTGCCACGCCGGCGCCAAGGATCGCCAACGCCGCGCCAATGACCGAGGCCCGGCAGAAGATCGAAGACGCCTTGCGATGCGTCACTGCAGCAATTGTGCTCACGTTTCTATCCCTCGATAGCGCAAAGCGCGAAATCCATGTGAACGGCATCGACAAAACGTTTGGTCCCCGCGTTCTTGAGACGGACACCATAATAGCTATTCGCATGCCTATGCACAGTGCCGGATCGCAACACTTGGCTCAGAACCGTCTTCACTTCTTGCGTGATGCCATGAAGCAAGCGGCTTGGCGCAGTGTGTCTGCACGACCATCGAACGTTGAGAGTGCATCGAGCGCGTCTGCAACAACCTCCGCGAGCTTGCTCCGCGAGGCCGCCAATCCCAGCAGAGCCCCGAGTGTCGCCTTGCCGAGGGCCGCGTCCTTGCCGACGGCCTTGCCGACAACGGCGGCATCGCCGACCACATCAAGGAGGTCGTCCGAGATCTGGAATGCCCGGCCGAGGGCCCGCCCATAACGGGCGATGGCCTGGCGCTCAGCGAGCGTTGCATCGCCAAGGATCGCGCCGGCGTCACAGGCAAACGCGATCAAGGCGCCGGTCTTCATGGCCTGCAGGCGCGCGACATGGGCGAGGGTCGGCTTTGCAGGTTGGCCGAGCTTTTCGGCTTCGAGATCGAGCATCTGACCGCCGACCATGCCTGCCCGACCGGCGTCCTTTGCCAATCGCAGGGTCAAGGCGAGTCTGCTCTCGGCCGGCACATGCGGGACTTGCGCAATGATTTCGAACGCCAGCGTCAACAGTGCGTCACCGGCAAGGATGGCGGACCACTCGTTGAATTCCTTCCATACGGTGGCTTTGCCGCGCCGCACCGTGTCGTTGTCCATGGCGGGCAGATCGTCGTGCACAAGGCTGTAGGCATGGACACACTCCAGCGCTGCCGCCACATCGAGGGCGGCGTCCGGCGGGGCGTTGAACACGTGCGCGGTCTCGGCAACCAGAAAGGCGCGAAAGCGTTTTCCGCCGCCGAGGGTTGCGTAGCGCATCGAGCGTGCCAGACGATCCGGTGTTGCAGGCTCGGCTTTATCGGCTAGCCATTGAGCGAGCCGACGTTCTACGGCTGCTGCCACCTCGGCCTGCCGGATCTCGAAACGTCCCGCCTGCATCAAATCCTCGCGCGTGGTAACTGTCGCATCAGTCATAAAGCCCGGCGGCATGGCTTGCCAACGGTCCAAATACCAAGAACCCACTGGTCATGCCCGCGGATTGCCGCTATAAGCCGCCCGAAACGTTGTCCCTGGTTATCGGCCGGGGGACGCGATCTATTCTGCTTACATCGCCGTTTGCCATTCCTGTTCAGGTTGGAACGACGGTCGGCAGCAGTACCGCAAGTGCTCGCGCCGCGAGCGAGCCCTCAGGAGTTTCCCATGGCAGTCCCGAAGAAGAAAACGTCGCCGTCGAAGCGCGGCATGCGCCGTTCTGCCGACGCACTCAGCGCGCCGATCTACGTCGAGGACAAGGAGTCGGGTTATCTGCGCCGTCCGCATCACGTCGATCTGAAGTCGGGCAAGTACCGCGGCAAGCAGATCCTGAAGCCCAAGGAAGAACTGGCCTGATCCACCGATCACTGATCCGACCCGCCGGGCTCATCGACCGGTCGATCCGGGGCGTTGCAGGCCTGATTTAAATCCGTCACAGTCACTCGGTATGATGATCGGGGATCATCGTGGTCGGGGACAAGAGGAGGTATCTGTGTCGTTGCGAGCCATCCCACTCATTATCATCGCCTTCATCATCTACAATCTGGTCGTTCTGTGGGGAGGCAATGTTCCCGCAGACGAGATCCTCAACAAACAGCTGTTTCAGATCCGGATGGTCAGCGGCGCGAACTGGATCTTCCGGACCAGCGACCTGATCATCCTGCTGACGATGATGCTGCTGTTCATCGAGCTCATCAAGTCTACGTACACGTCGAGCTCGCAAATGGTCGATCATGGTCTGTCGATGCTGGTTTTCATCGCCTGCTTGGTCGAATTCCTGCTGCAGCCGAAAGCCACGACCTCGGTCTTCTTTTTCATCATGACCGCGGCGCTGGTTGACGTCGTTGCCGGTGCCTTGATCGGCATCAGGGCCGCACGGCGCGACCTCAACATCGGGTCGGACACCTAACTTCTACAAGCATAACGACACTTTCGACAGCCGGCCGGGCAACCGCGCTGGCTTTTTTCGTACCCCCCCGGGGCATTGCGGCAGTCTTTGGCCAGGGCAACGCGCCAAGAATCGAGGCTGCAACACGAAAAGGGGATGGAGGCGAACCTCCATCCCCTTCCGATTCCAGGTGTTGTCCCTTTCGACCGACGGCTTACTTCGGCGGGAAGTAGTGGTCAGCCTGCAGTGTGTAGGGCGGAAACATGAAGCGCTTAGCCGGCACCACCTTCGATGCATAAGCCTTCTGGGAGTCGTAAACCTTCTTGAAGAACGGGCTCTTGGCGCTTTCGATCACCGCAACCTCATCCCAGGCCTTCAGGAAGGCGACGTTGATCTCTGGCGGCGTCGGCAGGATCTTGACGCCGTGCTTGGTCTGCATCTCTTCGATGGCTTCGGCATTGAGCTTCTGAATCCAGATGCCCCAACGAACGAACACTTCCATGGCTGCAGACTGCAGCACCTCGCGCTGCACCGGGGTCAGGCTGTCATAGACCTCCTTGTTGTACATCACGTTCGCAATCGAGCCGGACTCGTGCATGCCTGGCGTGTAGTGGTTCTTCCAGATCAGATGCAGGCCAAGGCGCAGGTCCTCGATGCCGCCGACCCATTCGGCACAGTCGATGGCGCCACGCTCGGCGGCTGGCGCAATCTCGCCGCCCGGCATGTTGACGACGGCCATGCCCATCTTGGCGTAGATCTCGGCGGTGATGCCGGTTTGGCGGCACTTGATGCCCTTGAACTGGGCCAGACCCTCGATCGGCTTCCTGAACCAGCCAAGTGCCTGTGGGCTCGGCGCATAGAGCGGCATCGAGACGACGTTCAGCTTCATTTCCTTCTGCAGCAGCTCCTCATAGAGGGCCATGCCGCCGCCTTCATAGAGCCAGCCGAGGAAGTCGAAGTGGTCCATGCCGACAATACCTGCCGGCGTGTTCGAGAACAGCGTGAACGCCTTGCTCTTGCCAATCCAATAGTAGTCGATCGAGACGGCGCCATCGATGACCTTCTTGTGCGTTGCGTCGAGCACCTCGAACGGCGGCACGATCTGGCCACCGGGTGCCGCGTCGATCTTGAGGCCGCCGCCGGTCAACTTGTCGACCCGCTCCGCCAGCATCTTGAACGCATCGTGCGCGGTGCTATTGGCTGGAAAGCTCGACTGCATCCGCAGAGTTCGTGACTGCGCCAGTGCGGTGCCCGTCCAGCCGACCGAAGCCGCCACAGCAGCAGCCGCGATCATCTTCAACTTCGTCGTACGCATCGTGAATGGTCCCTTCCCATTTCCGTCTGTTACGAGACGTTTCCGGTGTCATTGCCCGGTGGCGGGACGTTACTCGGAACGACGGTTCACAGCTAGAGGGCTACGATGGAACGCTGTTGTCACAGCGACGGGCGAAGGCTCCGATCGCGGCAATGGACACGCGGTCCTGGCGATATCTGTCGCCGATCACCGGCACGGGCGCTCGCGCAGCATCACCCAGGACGCGCCGTGGATCGGATCATCCGTGATCGCAATCCAACGAAAGCCGATGCTCTCGTAAGCCCGTGCCGCGCGCTCATTGCGAATGGAGACGGGGATCACGCAGGCAATCGCGAGTGTCGATGAGAAGACTTCGCGGACGAGTTGATCCAGCGCCTGCTGGCCGTGGGCTTTACCGCGATGCGGCGCCGAACCGATGAACAAACGGCATTCCCAGCTACCGGCCGGAATTGGGTTCTTGGGTGTGGTTGTCGCGTGTCCGTATTCGACGGCCTGTGCATACCCGATCGGCACCCCGCCGAGGTGAATCAGGCGGCAGATCGCGGCCTCGCTGGCACGCGCGAGACCGATTTCGGCCTCGGCGCTGGCAGCATTCCCCCACCATTGCTGAACGTTCGGGTCGAGCAGCCAGCGCCGGACGCGCTCGCTGTCGCCATGTTCCAGGGGCGCTAGCTTTAGCCCGGTGCTCGCGTCAGGTGGCACAGCGCGCGGTCGGCAGCGCGCCGGCGCGCTTCCACTGGAACGTCTCGCTCAGGAACTTGACGCCCTTGTAGCCCTTGACCTGCAACCCGTCGGCGCCGCGCGAACGAAGCTCCAAATCGAAGGCTTCGCCCTTTTCGGGATCATAGATCCAGCCGTTGTCGTAGGAGCCGTCGCTCTGTTTTTTCACGCCGCCGATCACCTGCAACCCGCAGATCGGCCGGTTCCGCTTCTTGGTGTCGCCGTTGAGCGAGTCACGGAGCGGCTTGCCGTTCTTGTCGTTCAAGTCCTTCAACCAGACGATGCGGCCACAGAGGTCCGCGCCGCACGCTGCGATTTCGACGATCCCACGGCCGGTGTGGTCGAACCATAGACCAACCGGGCTTTGCGCGGCAGCGGACTGGGTTGAGACGGCAGTGCCGACGATTGCCACCGCCAGGGCAGCGATCCTGATCGGCGCGCGGACGATACAACGGTACTTCGCGATCAACGACATGTGTCTTTTCCAGCAAAAGCTTTCGCTTGCACAATTCTGATGCTTTAGTTCTTTTAGGATTGGAACTGAGGCCGGCGCAAGGCAAAGCCGCCAACTTCTTTTCGCCAAGTTTGGCTGTCTGGTTAACATTCAGGCGTGAAGATCGGCAGGATCCACATCACCTGTTCACCGCTGCCCTGGCAGGTGCGCCACGTCAAACCACACAGCCGCAACCGTTGGCCGCGCCGCAACAAACACTATATACGATGCTGCAGGCTACGAATGGGCGTCGTGATGGCGCAATTCGTGCACACATGCTGCCACTGCTAGCAGTTATGTGCGATCACGACCCGAATTGTTTCTACTTTGCAACGGCGAGCGTGCTCTCGCGCAACCGGTTCAGCTGATGGTCCTCACCCTCGCCTTTCGAAACCTTTTTCACGACCGCATCAGGCTGGCCGTGACGCTGGTTGGTATTCTGTTCGCGATCGTGCTCGTCGCCGTGCAGCTCGGGCTCTATCTTGGTGCACGCAAAATGATCATCGGCATGATCGAGCATGCGAACGCCGAACTCTGGATCACGTCTTACGGAGCGAAAAGCTTCGAGGAAGCCGGCAACCTGACCGGCCGCGAGCGGTTTCTGACCCTGTCTGTCCCCGGCGTCAATGCCGTCGTGCCGATGGTCGTATCGTTCGCGGAATGGCGCAAACCCGAGGGCGGCACCGCCCTTTCCGTCGTCGTCGGTACCGACGCGGCGGATGGCGGCCTGGCGCCTTGGGATATCGTCGAGGGTGACGCCGCATCGATCGCAGCACCAAGCGCGATTGTCGTCGACCGAACCTATCTCGAGGATCTCGGCCTCAAGCAGAACGGCGATATGGCACAGATCGAGAGTACGCGCGTCAAGGTTGTGGCGCTGACCAAAGGCATCCGCTCGTTCACGACCGCGCCCTATGTTTTCACGACGTTGAACCGTGCGCGCCAGATTCTCAGCCTGCAAGGCGATCAGGCGACGTTCCTGCTCGTGCAATTGGCGCCCGGCGCCGACGTTGAAAAGGTCCGCAGTGACATTGCATCCCGGCTGACGGGAACCGAGGTTTTGACGAAGGCTGAATTCCGCAATCGCAGCCTCGATCATTGGCTCTTCTCTACGGGTGCCGGCGTGGCCCTGATCGGCGGTGCCGCGCTCGGCATGCTGGTCGGCACCGTCATTGTCGCCCAGACGCTCTATTCGAGCACCAAGGACCATTTGAACGAGTTTGCGACCTTGCGTGCGCTCGGCTCGTCGGCTGGCTATATCCACAAGGTGATCCTGCTGCAAGCCGCACTGTCGGCTGCCATCGGTTACGTCCTCGGCCTGTCGCTGTCGCTCGTCATCATCCACTTCAGCGAGGACACGGCGCTGCCGATCGTCATGACGCCCGGTCTTGCCGCCGCACTCTTCATCCTCACCGTCCTCATGTGCGCGATATCGGCCTTCGCCGCGATCATGAAGGTCACCAAAATCGATCCGGCCATGGTGTTCGCGCGATGAGTGAAAATCCCATCCTCACGGCCACGGACATCGTCCGTGAGCACGGCCAGGGCGCCGGCAAGGTCCGCGCCTTGAAGGGCGTGAGCCTGACGATCAAACCCGGCGAGCTGACGCTGCTGATGGGCCCGTCAGGCTCCGGCAAGACGACTTTGCTATCGATCCTCGGCTGCATCCTGTCGCCGACCTCCGGCAGTCTCCTGCTCAATGGTCGCGAGACGGTCGGGCTCGACCCGGAGCAGCTCGCGGATCTCCGGCGCCGCAATATCGGGTTCGTCTTCCAGTCGTACAACCTGTTTCCGACGCTGTCGGCGGTGGAAAACGTCCGCCTCGCGCTCGACGTACGCGGCTTCAAGCCGTCCGAAGCTCCGGAGCTGGCGACAGCAGCGCTGAAGGCAGTCGGCCTCGGCCATCGCCTCAAGGCCTATCCACGCAGCATGAGCGGCGGTGAGCAGCAACGCGTCGCCATCGCCCGTGCGCTCGCTGGTTCGCCGGCGCTGATCCTCGCCGACGAGCCGACGGCCGCGCTCGACGCGGAGAACGGGTTGGCGGTGATGGCGCTGATCCAGCAGCTCGCCCGCGACAAGAGCCGCGCCGTACTGGCCGTCACGCACGACCATCGCACCCTTCCCTACGCCGACCGGATCATCACCATCGAGGATGGTTTGATTGTCGGCGACCGCTATCAGAAACCAGGAACTTCGCCCAAGAGCGACCATTCCCACGCCCACGCCTGAGAAAGCCCATTCCATGTCGAGCAACACAGCAACAATCAGCACGCTTTCGGTGGCGGCCCTCGTCGCACTCGCGGCATCGGTGGCGCTGACGCGTCTTGGTACGGCGCCTGAAAATTCGACCGCCAAGGCTACGTCGGCGGTGCGCCTGCAGCAATGGACAGCGACGGCGCCCGGCCGCGTCGAGCCGCGCAACGGCGAAATTCGCATCAGCGTGCAGACGCCCGGCCGGGTTGCGGAAATCCCTGTCAAGATCAACGACAAAGTGCAGGCCGGCGACTTGCTGCTGCGCCTCGAGGACGATGAGGCGCGCGCGCGCCTCGGTTCGGCCGAGGCAGAAGCCAGCGTGCGCAAGCGCGAGCGTGATCTGGAGAATGCCGTCAACAACATCAGCAAGGACCGGCGGACCGCCGAGGACAACTATTTCAATGCAGAGCGCTCGTTGCATCTTGCCCGAATCGAGTTCGATCGCGTGCTGAAGGGGTTCCGTCTCGGCACCAAGGATTTCACCGAGGACGGTGTCACGACGGCGCGCAATGCCGTGACCTCCGCTCAGGACCGGCTCGAGTCCGAGCGGACCGCGATGAAGCGGGCGCAGGCTGCAGCGAATAACACGCTGTATACGCGGCTCGAGTCAGGCCTTGCAAATGCCCGCGCCGACTTTGCGATTGCCGAAGCGGCTGTCGAGCATACACGTGTCCGCGCGCCGAGCAGCGGCACGGTGCTGCAGCTCAACCCAAAGGCGGGTGAACTTGCGGTCGCGAACCCCGAGGCGCCCGTCATCACGATCGGCGATCTCTCGGCGCTGCGGGTGCGCGCCGAAGTCGAAGAGCGCGACATCTCGAAGGTGCAGATCGGCCAGCAGGTGGTCGTGCGCGCCGATCCGTTCCCTGGACGCGATTTCACCGGCAAGGTGACGCGTATGGCGAAGACCATGGGGCAGAGCAAGATCTCGCAGCGGGGCCCCCGCCGGCCAAACGATCTCGACGCGCTCGAGGTCACAATCGAGCTCGACACCGCAGACCAGTTACTGCCCGGCATGCGCGTCGACGTGATGTTCAAGCCCGACGCCACGGCCGAGTCGAACCCCGCAGCAGCAGCCGAGCCCAAGGCCGGGGACAAAGCGGCGACGACAACGAAGCCGTGACGATAACCGTACGTCGGGTCAATGCGCAGCCGCGACCCGACCGAAAAACGTGCGCGAATCGCTCGATATCTCGTCGGGCAGAATTCGCGACGCTGAAGTGAAAGTCTGACGAACGCTTCGCGCGCTTCAGTCAGTCGGGTCGCGCCGCGCTCATTGTAGCCACACGGCGCGGCGAATAAGACACAGTTCAGCGGTGAATTCCGGCGATGCGATTGGCCGCCATTGTGCGTGGCGCCCGAGTTGGCTATCGATTGTGGCGGGAGACGCTCGCTTACAAGGCAATCGTGTGTCATGCGTCATGGATATGCTTCGGTGCTTCTCGCGCCGTTCCACGTGCTTGTTGCGATCACCCTCATTGCGATCACCGCAACACCGGCAATCGCGCAGCAACGCACGCTTTGTGTGCACGGACTAGAAGCACCCACATCGCTGCTCGTCCGCTCCGGCCCCGGCGTGGAGCGGAATGTCATCGGCCGATTTCCGGCAAAGACTTGTGGTGTGCGGCTTGCCGGGCGCTGCGTCGGGGAATGGTGCCAGATGGCGCTGGGCGATACCTTCGGCTGGGTGAAAACAACGCATATCGCCGTGTACGAGCTGCCGGGCACGCCAGCCCAGCCCGGCACACGTCCTGGCGTTGCAGTAGCCGCAATGGAGCCGGCGCCACCGCGTGTCGCCAAGGCGGAAGCACCGCCCGCGCGCCGTCCAGCGCCGCGTGTCCGCGAGCGGGACATCGAGCAGGGCAGCAAAGAAAGCAGCAAGGAGCGTCAAAGGGATCTGGGTACCTGCGTCACCGGCGTCGATGACGACGATACACTGCGCGTCCGGCGCGGCCCAGGCGTCGACCACGACGAGATCGCGAAGCTGCCGCCGACCGCATGCGGCATATCGGTTACCGACAAGTGCCGCGGCAGCTGGTGTCGCGTCGCCTGGCGCGGCCGTGCGGGCTGGGTCAACACGTATTACCTGGACTGAGACTTCCGGCGCCCGCGTTCTCTCGGTGTTCAGCTGTGGACGAGGGAAACCGTCGGCGCGCGGAACCATTCTCTGGCGCACAATCTGGTAATATGCGGCTCACGCGAAGGAGATGCCGCCGTGGCCAAGGATCCGCAACCGCCGTCGTCCGAAGAATCCGAGGATGCCGATACGCGCATCGCTCCAGACCCGCTGGCGGCTGTGCTGCCGGCTTTGGCGGCGCTCGGCGCCATTGCCTCGATTGCGACCATCAACTGGGTGGCCCAGGAGAAGACGGCGGAGCGGTCGCGTGCCCGGCGCAAGGCCGGTGTCGCGCTGCGCGATCTCGAATCCTGCTGCATGGGCTTGCAGGAAATCTTCAAGCGCCTGCATCGCAATCCGAAGCTTTTCGGTGGCGAGGGCTCGGCCGTCACCTCGCCGTTGAAGTTCGGCGTGCATGGACCGCGCATCGATCAGGCGACGACGCGCACCTATCATCAGTTGATGAACGATATCGCGTCGATGCTGGTGCTCGCATCGCAAAACGCCTTCGATGTCATGTGTGCGGTCGAGGACGGCGAGATCACCGCGCCGGAACAGCTTTTCTATGGTTTCGGCGAGCAGCAGGACCGATTGAACAAGCTGATCCAGAACCGCGCCACGTTGAAGCTCTCCGTCGAAACCGGCCTCGACGTCGCTGACAAGCTTTCGAACCTCGTGCGCGAGCTGAAGAAGTACAAGATCGAATAGGCGGCGGCTGCGGGATAAACCGGGTCGGTTAGAACTGGTCAACCCGATTTCGGGAACGGCAGCGGCTTGGGCAGAGGCTGCGGTCCTTTCGGCTGCCACCACTTCTGTTGCGGCGCCTTTGGTTGCGCTTGCAGCTGTTGTTGTGCTGCGGGATCAGCTTGCTGCTGGTTCGGCCGTTTTTTGCCGTACTTGGTCTTGGCGTTGGCCTGCGCTGTGTTGCCTTGCCCCTTGAAGCGCTTGACAACCGCGGGCGGGCCGGCAGTCAGCGCCGGCGGCTGCACACCGATCGAGCGCAGTGCGTCGCCGCTCGTTGCGCGCCGGCCGGTCGATTCCATCAGCTTGGCCCAGAGTGCCAGGCGCCATTCGTCGAGATTGTCGACCTGCACACGTGACAACAACTGTCGCGCCGGCTCGGGTGCACCACGATCGACCTCGATCGCGGCGGCGAGCAACGGATTGTCCTTCAGCATGCTCGGATCGATCGCCTCGCGCACCTGCTGGAACAGCGCGGCCGCGCCGATGGCGCTCAATGCCTCGGCCAGCGGCACCAATTCGCCTTGGCTGAGGCGCTTCAACCCGAACGTTTCGGCACCCCGGAACGCCAACTCAGGATCTTCCGCATCGAGGGCTGCCGCAACGAAGCGCTGCGCCAGATCGGAATCGCGAATCTTCGCCGCCGTGTCCAACCAACCCTTGAGATAGGAGCGCGCGGCGACGACTTCTTCGCGGTCGAGCATCAGTTCGGCGACGGCCAGCGAGACACTGTCGCCGGGCGAACCGGCCTCGCGTGCCAGCGTTATTGCAAGATCGTGCCGTCTCTCCTTGGCGAGGTTGTCGATCAGCAGCAGCACCAGGACGTCGTCGCGCGTGCCCTTGATCCAGCGGAGCGCGCGCTTTTGCGCCTCCTCGGCCTGGCCGGCTTCCAGCATTGCGCTGAAGAACAGCAAGCGGTCGCGATCGACCTTCAGCCGGCGGCGGTCATCGACCGAGCGCAGCAGGCTCGATGCCTGCGCCAGATCGCCGTCGGCCGCCACCAGATAAGCGAGCCGGATGACGTCGTCGGGACGGCGATAACCCTTCTGGCGGCATTCCGCGATCATCTTCTGCTCGGCGGCGAATTCGCCAATGCCGCGATGGATGCCGATCAGCTCCTTGCAGATCGGCTCCGAATAGCGCGACTCGAGCTGGCCCTTCAGGGCCGCAATGTAGCCGGCTTCGTTCTGCGTCTGCTTGTATAACTGAGCGAGCTGGCGCTGCACCTGGGTGTCGCGCGGGCGCAGGGCCGCGAGCATCTCCAAGGTCTGGCGTGCCTTCGCCAGATCGCCGAAATGCTCGTGCAGCCGTTGCAACTGGAAGAGCGTCCGCTGGCTACGATCACCCTGGTCGAAACGTTGCTCGAGGAGGCGCAGGGCCTCGCGGTTCCGGCCGTCGCGCTCAAGTGCGGCGATGCGCTCGTTATAGCCGGGAAGGACCATGTAGCCGACCGCCAGCGCACCGGCGAAGACGGCGCCCATCACCAGGATATGCGGCTTCAGCCATGCCGGCGCGACGCGTGCGAAATGGCCGTCCTGCAGCGGCCAATCGAGCACGCGAGCCAGTAGTGTGGCGGGGTTCAAGGTTCTATTCATTGCATTTCAACCGGATCGTCAGCGGTTCCACCGCATTGGCGGCAAGCGTGAAACGCAAGTGTCCCTCGGCGTCCGCCCGATGCGTTTCGGTGACGAGCGTTTGCCCCTGTCGCTCAGCGGTGACCACAAATTGCCGGCCAGCCTCCGCCTGCCAGTGCATTTCGCCGGGTCCGAAACCCTGCCCCTGCACCAAAAAGCCGCAAGCCTCGCGCTGCTGGCCCGACAACATCCAACGGCTTTCGACCAGCGCTGCCACCTGCTTCGCTTGCATCGCCGCAGCTTCGACCTTGAGGCGGAGTGCCACGACCACGCGGGGGACTGCCGGGTCGAGCGTCACCATCAGCGCGCCTTCATGGCGGTTGGAGCCGAGCACGCCGATGCTGCGTTCCGGGTCCACGATGAGTTGCTCGGCATCGTCGAAGCGCACCGTTTGCAGTGCACCGCGAGCCGTGACCGCCCAAGAGAACAGGTCGACCTGTTCGATCTCGGCAGCGAAGAAATCGTCGGCAATGTGCGCGTAGTGCGATGCCGTCGTCGGCAGCACCGGCGCCTTGCGCGCGATTTCGAGGAAGTGCTTCACCGACGCCAGCGCCGACGCCTTCTCGCCCGAATACATGTGATAGTAGAGGTTGAACGGCTTCAAACGGCGCGGCTTCTCGGTGTTGTCGAGCGTATGCTTGAGCATGAAGTAGCCGTAGTAGGGGCCGGTCCAGTCGTTGGTGTAGGTGTTCTCGTTGCTGTTGCCGGAATAGATCTGGCGCTCGTCGCCAGCCGGGCGCGACAGCGGCGGCACGTATGTCACCGACGGAAATTCCTTGTCGAGGCGCGAGTCGCCGCCGTTGATGTTGGGGATGCCAGCCTTCCTCAACGCCTTGATCGCATCGGGGAACGGCGTCGTGTCGCCGCTCCACAGATACACTTTCGCGCGCTTGCCGATCGGCGCCAAACTCTCGGAAATGGCGAGCGCGCCGGTCATCTCGAGATCGAGATCGAAGGGCCTTCGCAGATACGTGCGCGGCAGATCGTCGGACGTGGCGATATACTTGTCGAACCGGTCGGCTGTCGGCTCCTTCTTGGCGAGCCGCATGATGCCACGCGTCAGCCGTTCGCGGGCCGACAGATCCGGTGGCAGATACTGCTCGATCTTGAGCAATTCGGCGTCACGGTCGTAGATCTCGAAGAACTGCCAGGCATAGGGGTGCGAATATGTATGCGAGGCGACCTCGACCTGCGGCAGTGCATAGAGCGCCCGTGCAACCGCCCGTGCTGCCGGATTGCCGCCAAGCTCCGGCAGGGTATCGCCGGCAATGAGACCGACAGAAACCGGCAGATCCGGATACGGCTGCACCGCCTCGCGCGCGATCACGTCCGCCGACAGACGCTGCGCGTCGCGATGGCCCTCGATCTCCGTCAGATTGTTCCAACCGTCGCCATCGATGTGCGAGAAGTAAATGCGCCGGCCGGAATAGGTGGTGGTATCCGGCACCGGAAAGCGCTCCGGCCCGAAGGCGCGCTTGAAGAACGCGAACGGGTTGAGCGTCCAGCGGACCTTGTCCGTGTTGGGCTCATAATGGATCGTATAGCTCTGCGAAGCATAGCCGCCGCCGGGGCCGGTCGCAACGAGAGCGGCTTGCACCCGGCCGCCGGCCGCCGGCGCATCAACCACTAGATGGGCCTCGACTTCCGAGCCCTTGGTGCGCAGCACCGGAAATCCGGGAAGTGCCTTGTCGAGCGGCCGCTCGAAGCCGATGATTTCCGCATTCTGCTCGACCGCGAAAGCGCGCCAGGTGAGGTCGATGTATTCGCCGGTGTGCTCGAGCCCGATGCGTCCGAGCAGACGATTGATCGAGGGTAACAGCCACCCGGCATCGGGCGGTGCCACTTCGCCGAGAACAACGAGTTTCAAGCCGCGCGCGGTCGCTTGATCGAGCCACTCGACCAGCACTTCGGGACGGCGCAGCGGCTCGATCAGCCACGTGAGCACGCCGCGATAACGACCGAGCGTCGCCACATCAGGCAACTGCTGGTTCACATCCTGGTAAACGACGCGATAGCCGAGATAATTGAGCGGCATCTCAGCGAACTTGTGGATGCGCGTCTCATGGGGGATGCGCTCGCGGCGGCCGTCATAGAGGGCCAGAATGTCGCGCTTGACCTGCCGGCCGGAGAACTCGATCTCGAGTGCGGTTACAGTCTGCGACGCGAGCAGCACGAGCGTTAGCGAGAGGGCCAGTGCCAATACCACCAGCCCAACGGCCGAGGCGAGGCTCTGTGGCCACCAGCGGAGTGGCCAGCAACGAGCTTGGCGAACGATGCGCGAGCGGTCGATCGTCTGTCTCATGCGTGCCTGCCGGCCCTCGGTCGCGTTGGGATCCCATCCGGATTGTCGCTGGCCTCGACCTGGACTCTGACGCTATCCTGATCACCATGTCGAGGCCAGCGTCGGATATCACAGTTTCGCCGCGCCGACGCAACCGGATCGTCCCCCTGGCGTGCGCCTTTTGTGCAAACCGTGCTGCTGGGAGAACAGTATGCCCTTGAACCTTATAATGCTCGCCCGGAACCCAAGCCTCTACTCGCATCGGCGCATCGTCGAGGCAGCACGCGCGCGCGGACATGCGATCGACGTGATCAATACGTTGCACGTGCACATGAACATCACGTCGAACAAGCCGGTGCTGCGGCACGGTGGCAAGACGCTGCCGCTCTACAGCGCCGTCATTCCGCGAATCGGCGCATCGATCACGAACTACGGCTTAGCCGTGCTCCGTCAATTCGAGATGCAGGGCGTGTTCCCGCTGAACGAATCAGTCGCGATTGGCCGCTCGCGGGACAAGCTGCGCGCGCTGCAATTGCTGGCCCGGGCCGGCGTCGGCCTGCCCGTTACGGCCTTCGCGCACGGTCCCCGCCAGGCCGAGGACGTCGTGACAGAGGTTGGCGGTGCGCCAGTGGTGATCAAGCTGCTGGAAGGCACGCAAGGCATGGGCGTAATTCTGGCCGAGACCGAAGCCTCCGCGAAATCGATCATCGAGGCGTTCTCGGCGGCGAACGTCAATATCCTCGTGCAGGAGTTCGTGCGCGAGGCGGCCGGTGCCGACGTTCGCGCGCTGGTGATCGGCGGGCGTATCGTCGCCGCGATGAAGCGCACCGGGCGCAAGGGCGAGTTCCGCTCCAACCTGCATCGTGGCGGCAAAGCAGAGCCGGTGGAGTTGACACCGGAGGAGCAGGCGACGGCGCTGCGCTCGGTCGAAGCACTGGGTCTCAACGTGGCGGGGGTCGACATGCTGCGGTCAAGCCGCGGGCCGCTGGTGCTCGAGGTCAACGCCTCGCCCGGCATCGAGGGCATCGAAAAGGCCACCGGCATCGACATTGCCGGTGCCATGATCGATTTTCTGGAGACGCGCGCCAAGCCGGGCGACACGTTGACAAAGGGGAGCGGTTAGGGACGAAGCGGAGTGGTTTGGCACGAAGGGGAGCGGTTTGGCGCCGCGTCGGGGAATCCATGATCGTCCCCGATTGCGCGGGGACGATCATGCAGCCTCGGTCAAGGCGCGTTTTTCTTGAGCGCACCCTTTTCGGCAGGTGTGACGCTCGGAGCATTCGGACCCGCGCCGACAGCCCGTTCGCTGTCAGGGGTGCCGACCATCGGCGAACCGCTGTTCGACCCCGGGGGTGTTTGAGCTGCCGGTCCGTTCGGATTGTTTGGCCCAGGACTGCCTGACGTCGGTGTAGTGGTGCCTGACGGCCCGGCCTGGGGGCTACCTTGGGCGAATGCTGTACCGCTTGTCAGAAGGATGGCAATCACTGCCAAGGTCATTCGGTTCATGTACGTTCTCCACATCATGTCTGCGTTGGTGGAAGAACGCGCGATTGCCAAGCCAGTTCCATACTTTAGCAAAGTGGGCGATTGGCGCTGTGCAATCTTCCGATTGCAAACCGGCGCCAATAGCGAAACATGCGAGGAGATAGACGCCTCGTCTGCTCGCAGCGATTCTATCGATCATCAATACATGACAAGGGTTGATCCTGGCATGACTGCGAGGACGAACATGGACATCGAAAAACTTCCCTACCGCCCCTGCGTTGGCCTGATGGTGCTCAACACACAGGGTCACGTCTGGATTGGCCGCCGCATTGGCGCCAAGCTGCGAGACGGGACGGGCAACTGGTGGCAGATGCCGCAGGGCGGCATCGACGCGGGCGAGGCGCCGGCTATGGCAGCGCTGCGCGAGTTGACCGAGGAGACCGGCATGCGCTCAGCGCGTATTCTGGCGGAAAGCGCGCACTGGCATCCCTACGACCTGCCGGCGGAGCTGGTCGGCCGCGTCTGGGGCGGCAAGTACCGTGGCCAAACGCAGAAATGGTTCGCGATCCGCTTCGAGGGCGGCGACGCCGAGATCGACATCGCGCCCCGGGATCACGATCCAGAGTTCGAGGCTTGGCGTTGGGCACCGATGGACGAGGTGCTCGACCTGATCGTGCCGTTCAAGCGGCCGGTCTACACTGCGGTGATTGCGGAGTTTCGCGGGTTGGCAACGAGCTTGTAGGGTGCAAAGTATAGGATGCAACAAGCGAAGCGCTGTTGCACCGATGTGGCGAATGCATTGCGCTCAATCGGCGCATTACGCCTTTGCCGAACGCGCCCTATAGGGCCGCCCGCAACTGCCGCTTCAGGACCTTGCCGTTGGCGTTGCGGGGGAGCGGGCTCTCGAGGAACATGAATGTCTCGGGCACCTTGTAGTCGGCGAGCTTGCCCGCACAATGCGCCCGCAATACCGAGCCTTCGATCCGCTCGCGCGCGACGACGACCGCATGCACGCGCTCGCCGAGCACGGGGCACGGCCGCGCCACGATCGCCGCCTCGATCACGGCCGGATGCGTGGCCAGCACGTTTTCCACCTCGACCGAGTAGATCTTGAAGCCACCGCGGTTGATCATGTCCTTGGCGCGATCGAGCAGCGTGACGAAACCCTCAGCGTCGATGCGGCCGAGATCACCCGAGCGCCAGTAACCCGCAACGAAACTCTCGGTCGTTGCCTGCGGGTTCCCCCAATAGCCGGGGACCACGTTCGGCGCGCGCAGCCAGATCTCTCCCGTCTCCCCCGGCGGCACCTCGCGCCCCGCCTCATCCATGACTCGGATGTCGGCCACCGGCACCGCACAACCAACGGCCGCCGCGCGCCCGACACTCAACGACGGCGGCATCAGCACCACCGGCCCTGTTGTCTCGGTCGAGCCGTAGGCATTCATCAGCTTCAACCCCGGCAACCGCTCCGCCAATCGCGCAATCGTCACCTCCGGCATCGGCGCGCCGCCATAACCACCGATCCGCCACGCGGAGAGGTCCGCGCGTTCGAACGCATCGCTCAGAAGGCAGAGATTGTACATCGCTGGCACCATCAGCGTGTGGGTCATGCGCTCAGCCGCCGCGATCGCGAGAAACTGGTCGGCCTTGAACGGCGGCATCAGGATCAGCGCGCCGCCGACGCGCAACATCGCGGCGATTGCTGCGGTGAGGCCGGTCACGTGGCTCAATGGCACGGCGACCAGCGAGCGGTCGGCGGCGGAGAGTCCCATGCACGCAACGTAGATCATGCCGGCATGCACGAGGCCGAAATGGGTCAGCATCGCGCCCTTCGGCCGGCCGGTGGTGCCCGACGAGTAGAGGACCGCGGCGACCTCTTCCTCCGCGATGTCCACCGCTGGAACCGGTGGCGATTGTGCAAGCGCGGTGTACCTCACGGCACCCACGTGCGCATCGCCACCCACCACCACGCGATGCACCAGCGCCGGACACTGCGTCGCGTCCGGCACCTTCGCCGCCAACTCCGCGTCGTGGACGATCACCGACGCGCCGCAGTTGCCGAGGATGTAGGCCAGTTCCGGCCGTTCCTCGCGGATATTGAGGAAAACGGCGATGGCGCCGAGCCGCACGATCGCGTGAAACACTGCGACGAACGGGATGCCGTTCGCGAGCAGCAGCGCCACCCGATCGCCGCGCCGCACACCAAGCGCTGCGAGCCCGCCCGCCAACCGCCCGGCCAGCGCATCGAACGCGGCATAATCGAGCCGCTCGGCGCCATGCACGATCGCCTCGGCCACGCCGTTGCGCGCCACAGCCTCAGCCAACATTTGCGGCACGCTTGCCGGCCGCTCGACGAAACAGCGCACGACGCGATCGCCGAAATGGCGCTCGTCACGCATTGCTGGAATAGCTCCGAGCCAAGTCATGGGAATCCGCGCTTTTGCCACAGACGGTATCATCCTCGGGCTCGTCCCGAGGAGCCATGCAACAACGATCTCAATCGGCACGATTTTGCTGCAAAGTCACAGCAAAACTTCAATATTGCCTTGTTGGACCATGGGTGGTCGGAACAAGCCAGACCATGACAAGCGTGTTGCCGTTGCTGGGTGGTGCAACAAACCCCTCGGTGCACCCCGCCTCAAACCGCCAGAACCTCCAGCAGCGCCGAGTTGTAGGCAGCTGGCTGCTCGTACATCACCCAGTGGCCGGCATCCGGCACGGTCCGCGTGATGAGTTCCGGGTGGAACTCGCGCAGCACGTCGTAGCGCGCCTCGATCGAGGGCCACGCCGTCTGGTCGTCGCCACCCCAGACCGCCTTCACCGGAATCATGATATCCATCAGGTTCTTCCGGATCTCGTCGCTCCGCGCAAACGGTCGCGAGCGGAACCGCGCCTTGGCGATGTTCTGGTACTGCAGCCAGATGGCCAGATCGTCGATCCGCGACGGCTCCTTGAACATCAGGACTTCGAGCAGGCCGCGGTGCACGGCCATCTTCTCGGCCTCCGTCATGTCCTCCTGCTCGCGCGGGTACTCCTTGCCTGGCCCCTGCGGTAACCCCAAAGCGGCGCAGCCCGTGAGCGTGAAATCGGCGACGTGGTCTTTCAGATGCAGCAGCGCGTGCGAGGACACATGCGCGCCGAACGAGAACGCGACGACGTGCGCGCGCGCCTCTTTCGCGACGATCGACTTGATGCCGAGCGCCAGCGGCACCCCGCAGCCGGCGGGCGTATGCGGATGCGGCGGAAAATGGCTGTCGCCGAGCCCCGGCAGATCGACCGCCCAGACCTCGTACTTTTCCTTCAGCGCCGGGATCGTCTTGAACCAGTGCGTCCAGGACCCGGAACCACCATGCACAAGGATCACTGGCCGGGCACCCTGTTTGCCCCACCGGCGCCAGACGAGATTGCCCTCGCCGCACGGCGTGTTGACGATCTCGGCATCGGACGCGACGGCAGCAGCGATCTCGGGCGGCGATTTGCCGGAGGCGATCAGTTGGGCGAGCGGGTCGTTGGACATCGGGCCTCCAGCTTGGCGACAGGGGATTTGCCTCGACGTTAAGCGACGCTTAAGGTTTTCCGCAACCTCGCCGTCTGCAACGCTCCCATCCAAGGCTGCCATGCCCAAATTGAAGTCTGAAATCAACACCGGCT
>JANLQP010000176.1:0-1856 GCA_031367895.1 Hyphomicrobiales bacterium | reverse complement strand
CGGATGCCCACTGGCGCATCCGGCGCGTGGATACGGTTGACGATTGAAACAACGGCCTCGGGGGAAACTCCGGGGCCGCAGTTTTTGTGTGTGTGCGCGTTGCGAATATGCGGCCGCTGTAGTACCAACGCCGATCGCGATGTAACGGACATTGCCCTATCGAGGGCGAACACCATACAGTCTCCGGCGATGCCCACGGTGCAAGGCTTCGGGATGCGCATGACAACACGTATGTCATCGGCGGAGTTGGCGGACCATGCCAGGGCCGAAGTGGCTGATCTACTGGATCTTCAGCTATCGTGCCTCGGTTTGGCTGCGATCGATGCGCTTGCCGTGCGACCAGGTCAAACGATTATCGATGTCGGCTGTGGCGCAGGCCAGACGTTGCAACAGCTTGCAAGCAGGGTAGGGCCGTCAGGCCGCATTATTGGCGTAGACATTGCGCCGCGTGTCCTTGACGTTGCGCGCTTTAGAACCGCCGGCCTCAGCCAAATTCACCTCATGCACGCTGACGCTGCCACCCTTGCCCTCCCAGACGAGATGGCTGACGGCGTTTTCTCACGCTTCGGAGTCATGGCAATTGATGATCCGGTCGCTGCCTTTTCCAACTTTCGCCGCATGACCAAGCTTGATGGTCGACTGAGCTTCGTCTGCTGGCGCTCGCTGGATGTAAACGAACTCGATCTTTTCCCGTTGCAGGCTGCAGGGCTTGATCAGCCGGTCGATAAAACACCCTTCAAATTCGAACAACGAGACAATCTGGTGAAAGTCTTGCAGTTGGCGGGCTGGCTGGAGATCAGCATTGAAGCGTTCGACGCCAGAGTCTCCAGCGGAAATATCGATGCCATGACGACTGTGTTGACCAAGGTGGGGGCGCTCGGGCAGATCTTGCGGGGCACCCCAGCACTCCGTCCCGGTGCCGAAGCCAAGGTTCGGGCGGCGCTGACGGTCAGAGAACGTGACGCCGACATCAGCCTAACGGCCGCCACCTGGATTGTTACTGCGAAACGGAAGTAACTACTCCGTCGCCACCACTCGCTGCACCGTCTCTGGCTCCGCCCAGATCACGCGCAGCAGCGTGACTGCCGCCTGATCGGGGACCAGCGTTCGATCCTCCCAGCCGCAGACCGTCTCGAGCCGCAGCCCGAACCGCCGCGCAAACTGTTCCTGCGTGAGGTCGAATTTTTCTCGGATCATCTGCACGTTGACCACGCGACGAGCGCGAGCCAGTTGCTCCGTCGTCGCGGGTTGTGCGTCCGGGTCGCTGAGGGCGGCCGCGTGGATTTCATCTTCGGTCAGCTTGTCGACTTCACGCCAATCCGATTCCGGCGGATTGGCGGGGTCGAGCTTAACTCTCGTGATAGAGCCGTTTTTCATGTCGGTCTGCCGGTCTGGCGGAGATGATGTGATATGCGTCACCACGCGTCGTGTAGGTCACGTGTAGCATATAACCCTCCACATTGCCGATCACATTGAAGCGGATCCCATCATCGTCGTCATCTTGCTCATACTCGAAATGGAAGGGGTCCAAGAACACCTTGGACGCCATATCGAAGTCGATCTTATGCTTGCGCAGGTTAGACGCAGCCTTATCCGGGTCCCACTCGAATTCCACAACCAGCCTCCCCGCCGGTACGCACCTGTGCAACCTATGAAAGCCTTTGGTGTACGGCAAGTCCGCCTGCTTCATGCCGAAGCCGATCTTCGGCGACAACGGCTCGGGCATGCACGTCCACCAGTCGATCTGGAAGGCCGGCAAGCCGACGTTCGCTGGCAACAAGTACGCCGATCTCTCGGACACCTGCCTGCACTACATCGCCGGCATCCTGAAGCACGCCAAGGCGATCAACGCCTTC
>JANLQP010000170.1:0-1898 GCA_031367895.1 Hyphomicrobiales bacterium | reverse complement strand
TGAACATGCCGTTACTCGATTACCGCGACCACGTCGTCTTCCTTGAGCACATCGCCTTCGGCGACGAGCAGCTCGACGAGCGTGCCCGCGCGCGGCGTCTCGATGGGGATTTCCATCTTCATCGATTCCATGATCAGGATGGTGTCGCCGGCAGCGAGGGTCGCGCCCTTTTGCGCGACGATCTTCCAGACGGTGCCGGCGACTTCGGTGGCCACACGCAGGGATTTCGATGCGGCAGGTTTCATATGGGAAAGTATCCAAAGGACGAGGCGCCCGGATCGCGCAGCGGCGCGGCCAGGTTGGCAAATTCGCACAGCAGCGCGCGAGTTTCGCGCGGGTCGATCATTTCATCGTAGGCAAACGCCTCGAGCGTGCGGAAGGGCGACCCGAGACGCTGCAGGCGCTCGCGCAGTTCCGCAATCTTTGCCTGTGGGTCGGACGCCGCCTCGATGTCCTTGCGGAACGCGGCTTCGATTCCTCCCTCGAGCGGCAGCGATCCTGCCCGCATCGACGGCCAGCAATAGCGCACCGAGTAGCGCGACTGGTTGGAGTGCCCGGCGGCGGCGACGCCGTAGGCCTTGCGCACGATGACCGCGCACCACGGCACGGTCGTCTGCTGGATCGCCGTAAGAGCGGCGACGCCATGACGGATGGTGGCGGTTTTCTCGGCCTCCAGTCCCACGAGAAATCCCGGAATGTCCACCAAATGGACGATCGGAAGGTGGAACAGCTGGGCGAGTTGGGTAAAGCGCGACACCTTGCGCGAAGCGTCGGCGGTCCACGCCCCGCCGTAATGCATCGGATCGCTCGCGAGGATCGCCACCGGCCAGCCGTCGAGGCGGGCGAACCCGGTGATCACGCCGCGTCCCCAATAGCGGCCGATTTCGAAGAGTGACGCCTCGTCGACCAGGGCCTCGATGATCGGCCGCATCTTGTAGACCTTGCGATCCTCGCGCGGGATCGCCTCGATTAGCCAATCGACATTACGCTTCGGATCGTCGCGGCTTTCAGTCCGTGGCGGCAACCCATGGACCGACGGCGGCAGGTACGAAAGGAATTTCCTCGCGCGGGCAAAGGCATCGGCTTCACTTTCCGCCTCGTCGTCGATCGCGCCGTTGCGGGTATGGATCTGGCTGCCGCCGAGCTCGTTCTTTTCGAACTGGCGCGCTCCAAGGCGGTTGACCACGGGCGGACCGGCGACGAACAGCTGAGAAGTGTCCTTCACCATGATCGAGTAGTGGCTTGCACAAACGCGCGCCGAGCCTAGGCCGGCTGTCGAACCCAGCGCCATGCCGATGACGGGCACCGTATTCAGGTTGGCGACCACGAGATCCCAGCCCAGATAGCCCGGCACGCGCGAATGGCCGTCCTTGTCCATCATGCCCGTCGAACCGCCGCCACCGGAGCCGTCGACCAGGCGAACCAGCGGCAGCCGCAGGCCGCACGCCATGGTCTCTACGCGAGTTAACTTGTCGCGGATGCTGCCCTCATTGGTCCCGCCGCGGATCGTGAAGTCATCGCCCGCGACGACGACATCGCGCCCGTCGATCTTGCCGCGGCCGATCACGAGGCTCGCGGGCGTGAGCGAGACAAGGTTGCCGGCTTCGTCGTAGCTCGACTTGCCGGCGATGCTGCCCACTTCGATGAAGGACGCCGGGTCGAGCAACTGCTCGACTCTCTCGCGCACGTTGAGCTTGCCGCCGGCGCGCTGGCGCTCGACGCGGTCGCTGCCACCCATCTGTTTCACCAGGCGCTGGCGTTCGCGCAGCGCCTCGACTTCCTTTTCCCAGCTCATGCGACGGGCCGATCCTCGATTGCGAGTCTGTAGTCTATCGCCATTCAGCCGTCAGTCGTCCTCGTGCGGCTTCTGCGTGCGGATCAACCACCAGGCGAGCGAC
>JANLQP010000330.1:0-2579 GCA_031367895.1 Hyphomicrobiales bacterium | reverse complement strand
CGAGAGCGACACGTTCCGGACAATGACGATCCAGGAGACGGGCGGCACCAGGAAGACGATCGCGGCCGGCGTCGAGGCGGTGCGCAACATGTTGCCGATCGCGGCCAAGGCGACACGTGAGACGATCACCGCGTCCGAGCTCATGCTGGCACTGCAATGCGGCGGCTCGGACGGCTACTCCGGCATCACCGCGAACGTGGCGCTGGGTGTGGCGGCCGACATCCTCGTGAAAAACGGCGGCACGGCGGTGCTGTCGGAAACGCCGGAGATCTATGGCGCGGAACATCTGCTGACGCGGCGCGCCCGCACGCGAGAGGTCGGCGAGAAGCTCGTCTCGATCATCAAGTGGTGGGAGGATTATACGGCCCGCGCCAGGATGAGCATGGACAACAATCCCTCGCCCGGAAACAAACTCGGCGGTCTCACCACCATTCTCGAGAAGTCGCTCGGCGCGGCGGCGAAGGGTGGCTCGACCACGCTCAACGCGGTTTATCACTATGCCGAGCCGATCACGGAGAAGGGCTTCGTTTACATGGACACGCCCGGCTACGATCCGGTCGCCGCTACGGGTCAGGTGGCTGGCGGCTGCAACGTGCTGGCGTTCACGACGGGGCGCGGCTCGGCCTACGGCTGCAAGCCGACGCCGTCGTTCAAGCTGGCCACCAACTCCGACATCTACCGACACATGATCGACGATATGGACATCAACTGCGGCGACATCGTCGACGGCGTGCCGATCGAGCAGAAGGGCCAGGAGATTTTCGACTACATGCTGCGCGTGGCGTCGGGCGAAAAGACGAAGTCCGAAGAGCTCGGCTATGGCGATGCGGAATACGTGCCGTGGGTGATCGGCGCGACCATGTGAGGGGACGGGCGGTACGGCCGGTGCAATACGGCGCCAAGTCCAGAGCGCCTCTTGCACCCTCCGAAATCGCCTCAACTCTGCCCATACATCTGCCGGCCGGCCGCCGGCAGATCCACCGTCAGGATGTGGCCGCTCTCGGACTCGGTCATGTAGAGGCGGCGGCCCTTGAACGCAGCATTCGTCAGCGACAAACCGACGACCGGATCGATGAAATGCGTCGGCCGCCCGAGCCGGTCGAAGCGCCAGCAGCCAAGGCCCGCGTGCGCGACGATGATGCCGCCATCCTCGTCCAACGCCAGCCCGTCCGGGCCGCCGAGACCGCCGGAAAGCTGGATCGCATTGCCGACCTTCGACAGTGCCCCGTCGATCATGATCGGCAACCGCCAGACCGCGTTGGCGCGCGTCACCGCGACGAACAGTACGTTCTCCGCGAGATTGAGCACGAGCCCGTTGGGTGAGGGAATCGTGTCGATCAGGCACTCGAGTTTGCCGGCCGCCGAGTAGCGATAGACACGGCCCGTGGGATCATGCAGCCCGGTCTGGCCCTGGTCGGTGAAATAGAGATCGCCATTCGTCGCGAAATGGAGATCGTTGACGCCCTTGAAGCTCTCCGAGCGCACCGCCTCGATCAGCGCCGTCACTTTGCCGGTGGTAACATCCAGCGTCATGATCCCGCGCTTGTAGTCGGTGATGAAGGCGCGGCCGTCCTTGTGGAACTTCAAGCCGTTCGGCCAGCCGTCGTACTCGGTGATTTGGCTCCACTCGCCCGATGCAGAAACCTTGAAGACGCGGCCGAACGGAATGTCTGTCACGTAGAGATTGCCGGCGCGATCGAAGCTCGGCCCCTCGAGAAAGCAATCGGCGATCTGGCCGCCCTTGTTGAAGTCGGCCCACGAGGAGCGCTGTTGCTGCCGCCGCAGCGTGTCGGGCACACGGGCGAATATTTCGGCTTTCACGGCTTGCGGCGGCGGAAAGAGGCTCATGGGCGCGGGCTCCGGGTTGGGGTGTTCGGGCGAGCCTACGTAATTCTGCGCGCTGACGCCAACAGTTGCGCCGGGGAAGGTTGCACCGTGGCAGCATGTCGGCTTACGGTGGAACATGAGGCGAGGATGGAGTGCACGCACGGGCCGCAGTTGACCCGAATGCGACATGTTGCCGAATAGCATCGCGATGTCGAGGTCACCAAGCTTCGCGCCGAACCGGAACGTCATGACGCGATCGATCGCGGTCGGTGCTCGGCGGGGCGGCTCCGGTCTCTCGGCCACACCCAGAGCATCGATGTAGCGATCAAGGCAGAAGCGTTTGTAGGCGTGTTTGCTGGCGTCCATGGCATCGAGAGCCGCCGAACGGGTCTTAGTATGCGCGCGGCTCACGAGCTGTCCCCTGACGGACCGGTTC
This sequence comes from Hyphomicrobiales bacterium, assembly GCA_031367895.1. Lineage (GTDB taxonomy): Bacteria > Pseudomonadota > Alphaproteobacteria > Rhizobiales > Hyphomicrobiaceae. The sequence goes on along the minus strand of JANLQP010000330.1, from coordinate 316 downwards.
GCAGCGAAAACGAGCCTCCCATGAGTACTTTCCGAGGCTGGCGTGCGACTCCAATCCTGTTACGGACACCGCAACGTTTCGATCTCGGTGAAAACTCAAGCAGCAACCAATGCGCCCGGGCAAAAATAGCGGTCACGACACCAGAGCACCGTGCCGTGCGACGCGAACCAACCAGTGAGTGCCATGACCACCGCTCGTCACATACTTGAACAGAAAGGCCGGGAGGTGTCATCGGCCCATCCCGATACAACGGTGTATGACGCCATCAAGCAGATGGCCGACCACGACATCGGTTCGTTGGTGGTGCTCGAAGATG
>JANLQP010000050.1:0-1550 GCA_031367895.1 Hyphomicrobiales bacterium | reverse complement strand
GTCCGCATCATGCAGCGAAGGGATTGCTTAGCGCCTTCTCCGATTCCGCGCCCGATGCCTGGGGGCGCAAGCTGATGCTCCGGCAGGAACGCGCCCGCGCCAGAAAAGCTGGAACAGCGCCACGCTCGCTGTTCGAGATCGTGCGCCAGCACCCCTACGACTTCGACGCGGCGATCATCGACGACACCATCGCCCGCATCGACAGGCTCGATCCGACCGGCGCTGACTGATCCTGTCGCTCGCGATCAGCGAGGGCGCTGCAATCGTCACCTTCGGCGACCGTGATCACGCCGCCTGGAAATCACCCTCAGACGCCGAGGCCATGGTTAGTTGCCGACGAGGTTGGCGATGCGCTCGGCGAGCACTTTGGTTTTTCCGGAACCGGCCCCTGCAGGAGCGCCACCATTGAAACGGTGAGGCGCGGCATGCCGGTGAAGTGCTTATCCGGAGCCGCGTCGGCGAGGCTCTTACCTTCGACGCCGAGCTTCGCCCAGGCCGCACGCGAGCGGGTCGGCCCGAGGTCGGCGCCGCCGTGTTTCTTCGAACCGCCGACAATCGTCGGGGCAGACCCGCCCATACTGCCCGGGATATCGATGACGCCCACGCGATGATCGCGTGGGCGTCATCGGACCGTCGGCATCGCTGCCTTGAACCACTGGAAGTAAGAGCTGTTGAACTCTTCAATCCACTCTGAATGTCGGCGCGCGGCGTCCAACCGCTTGCTCCCGAGTGGCAGCATTTCCGGTTGTGAGGCGCCAATCCTGATTGAATGCGGCAGCTGCTTCCTGATGCCAGGGCGCTACCGGTCGAGCCACACTCCCTCCATACGGTGATTGTTATAGATGCTGTTAATCATGGGCGTGTACCCTTTGACGTAAGGGTGCCAGCAGGTGCCCGAGCGATTGTGATAGAGGATCGGTCTTGCGACGTCTTCAGCAAGGCGGCGCTCGATCTCGAACACCATGATGTTGCGCTTGGCCTGGTTGACCTCCATCGATTGCTCGTCAATCAGCTTGTCGATCTCGGGATTGCAGTAGCCATCGTAGTTGCTGTCGGAGCCGCACTTGTAGTTCTCGTAGAGTGTCTGGTCGGGGTCATCAATGCCGTTGCCAGTGAGGTTCAGCCCGATCGTGTAGTCCTTGCGCACGACTTTCGGGAACCAGCCTGTGGTGTCGACGGTCTCGAGCTCGGCATCAATGTATATCTCCTTGAGCTGGTCGATCAGCAGCACCGCTGGGTCACGGAACGGCGCAATATCGCGCGTGGAGACCTTGAGCTTCATCCGGTTCGATGGACCGTAGCCAAGCTTCTCCATGATCTTGCGGGCCTCGGCACGGTTCTTGGGGACATCGGGGTGATATCCGGGTAGGCGCACCATGAGGCCCTCGGGCATACCCCAGATGCCCTCGGGTGGGGCGAGGAGTACGCCGCCGATCTGGCCTGCGCCTTGGGTGAGCGTGTCAATGAAAGCCTTGCGATCAATGGTGAGCGCCACCGCGCGGCGCATCTCGGCGTTGTTGAAAGGCGGTGCCGTACGATTGAGGATGACA
>JANLQP010000018.1:0-8109 GCA_031367895.1 Hyphomicrobiales bacterium | reverse complement strand
CACCGAGGACGCACGCACCCGGCGCTCAGCCGAGCGTTTGTGATGCTGGCCCCCTGCACCGTGGCCGCTACACTCGTCCAGCGATAGTGGAAACCGACAGGAATGGTTGAGGAGAGCGCGACGTGAAGAAACTCATCATCGAGGTGCGCGTCAACGAGTACGCCATGCGCAGCGGCAACGCCCATGTCCCCTGGACGGCCGCCGAGCTTGGCCGGGACGCCCGCGCGATCCGCGAGGCCGGCGCCGCCGTCATCCATTTCCATGCGCGCAACGACGACGGCTCGCCGTCGCATCGCCCGCAAGACTACGCGGCAGCCATTCGCGCGATCCGCGCCAATTCGGATTTGATCGTGCATCCGACGCTCGGCCAGATCAACGTCGGCGGCCAGGAAGACCGCATCCGCCATATTGTCGAACTCGCGCGCGACCCCGCACTGAAACCCGAAATCGCGGCGATCGACACCGGCAGCGCCAACATCGATATCTTCGATGCAGCGACCGCCACGTTCCGAAGCACGGGCAAGGTCTATGTCAACAGCCACGACACGCTGATGCTGTTCTGCCGGCGCTTTGCAGATCTCGGCGTACGCCCGGTGATCTCGGCCTGGAACGGCCCATTTCTGCGTTCGGGTGGTGCGCTGATGCAGATGGGCCTGATCCCTGAGCCCGCCTATGCCCTGCTCGTGCATTGCGAGGGTGGACTGCTCGGCGGCCACCCCGCCACATCGGACGGGCTCCGATCGTTCCTGACGCATATGCCACGCGACCGGCGCATCGAGTGGACGGTCTGCTGCAAGCACGGCAATCTGTTCGCCGTGGCCATGCAGGCAATCGCGGAGGACGGCCATGTCTCGATTGGTGTCGGCGACTACGATTATCCGGAGCTCGGCCAGCCGACCAATGCCGATCTCGTCCGCGAGCTCGTGCGCATGGCCGGCCTCGTTGGACGTGCAATCGCAACGCCGGCCGAAGCACGATCGATGCTCGGGCTCTGATCAGGCCGGTAGCGTGACAGGAACGGATGGTATCTGCCCGCCGATGATACCGCGCGTCAGTCCGATCAACCCCGGCGGCCGCACGATATCCTTGGTGTCTTCGAGCGCCGCGAACGTCCACCAGCCCAGATCGCTCATCCAGCGTTTGTCGCCATCCTGCCAGCCGCTGGCATCGAGCGCATCTGAATCGACGCGGTGGATGTAGTAGCGCTCGAGCGAGCGGTAGCGCTTGCCCTTCCAGGAATAGGTCGTGTCGCGATATGCGATGCAAGGTAGCGGACCCGTGGCAACGATGCCCGTTTCCTCGCGCAGTTCGCGTAACGCCGCAACATCGTGGCTTTCACCGCGATCGACGCCGCCACCCGGCAGTGCCCAGAAACCTTTCGCCTCGGGGCACCGTTCATGCTCGACAGAGTATCCGACGTTGGCAAAGAACATCAGGATGCGGTCGGCCGGGTCGAGCACCAGGATGCGCGATGTCGGCCGTTCGATCGGTGGGACCTCGGCGCCGCTCACGGTGCTGCCTCCTCGGCTGCAGCAGTCGGGAATTCAGTCCGGTGGCTATCGAGTTGCATGAGCGCCGCCCTCCACATGGATCACGAAAGGTAGCCGATTGCGGCGCAAAGCAACAGTTGCGGCGAAGACGCGGCGGCGCGGCGGGACGGCAATGCGCGCCGGTTACTCCGCGGCGATGGCTTGCCGAACCGTGTCGTCTTCGAGAACGTCGATCTGCCCATCGGGCTCGAGGCTGATGCGAGCCCCGTGCTTGATCTGCCGCCATTCGCCGACACCGACGATCATCGCCACGTTCCGTTCGCGTGCAACGATCGCCATGTGGCTGAGAAACCCGCCGGCCTCCGAGACGACGCCACCGGATCGGAGCACCTCGGGCAGCCAGGCCGGGTGGATCATGGATGCGACGATAATATCGCCGTCAACGAAGCCGTCCAGCGTTCCGCCGGTCTCCGCGATCACATCGGACACCACGAAAGCGCGACCTTCGACCGCACGCCGGCCCGCGACGCGCTTGCCGATGAGCGCGCAGGGTGCGGCAGTGTCGGGCGTGCTGGCGGTGTCACCCCACGTCGCGCGTTCGAGGGTCGCGAGCGATAACGGCGATGGCAGCATCGGCACACCCGAGAAGAGCGTTTGCTCGTTGGACCGGGCCGTAGCGCGTGCAGCGAGGCCGTCTCGCGTTTCGCTCGAAAGTGACAGCACTTCGTCGAGTTCCAACGCGAAGATCTGCCCGCCAAGCTCAAAGCGGCGATCGATGGCGAGAAGCACGCGGCGCAGCACCGCCAATTCGCGCAGCACGCTATGTTTGGCGTCCTCTTTCAGAGTGAGCAGACGGCGACCGCGATCAATTGCAGTCCGCGCGGTCCGGGAGACTACTGTGGGATTCGACTGCACGCTGTGTGCCGGTGTGAGCGCCGGATCGGCGACCATGGCCAGCAGCGCGTCCAGGCCCTTCGGCTCGTCGGCAAAGCGCGGCGCGGCAAGCTCGTAATCGAGGCGGCCGCGATGGCCGACTTCACGCACGAGAAGTGCCCGGCGTGCGTCCCCCTCGAGGCATCTCGCATCGGCGATTGCACGCTGCAGCGCCGTCGCACGATCCGGGACAAGTGCGTCCGCCGATCGAGGCCCCACCAAGCGGCGCGCCTCGCTGCAGGCCAGTTCGGCGGCGATGTTGATGATCTCGGCTTCGACATGTGTGCGGGTGACGAAGGTGTCCCGCAGTTTGCGCGCGTTCTCCATGAGATCGGGCGTTTCAAGCCGGTCGAAGTCGACGGCGTCAAAAAGGGCCATCTCCGCTTTGAACGCTGGCAGGAAATCGTGTGCAAATGCACGCTCGATCTCTGGCAGCTGGCGCGCGATGCGGCGGGCGTCGAGACGCGATAGTTGTGGCGCCCGGCGGCGAGCTTCACCGAGATCGACATGCAGGCGGCCGAACAGCGTGACCAGAAGCGGCTGCGATCGTTCGCCGACCTTGTACGTGAGGCCCAGCGCCCGGCAAGCGAGATCGGCGCTGCCGCCAACGTCATGCAATGCGCGCTGCAGAGAAAGCGACATCGGCGTCGGGCGCGGCAGCATTTCCGACAACGCGTTGCGTGCCAGCACCGGCTCGTCGGAACTGGCGCCGTGGGCAAGACCGAGCACGCGACACCATTCGCGCTCGATGCGCGGATCTTCGACGTTTGCAACTGCCGTCACATCACGCGATTGCACGATATAGAAGCGCCCGCCGACCCAGGTCCACTCGATGTCCTGCGGTGCGCCGAACAACGCTTCGATGCGGCGGCCGAGTTGCAACAGGGCGCCAAGATCGATCGGCGGTGCGGCATCGCCGACCGGGGCGCCGGACATGCGGCCGAACCGGTAACTGCCCGGCGTGACGCGGCCCGAAACAAGTCCATCGGCGGTTCCCTGTACCAGTTCCACGAGTGCGAGCCCGGTCGCGTCCGGCGCGCGGGTAAAGAGCACGCCCGCGAACTCGGCCGGCACCATGCGCTGGACGAGGATGTTGGCGCCGCCGCCGGCAAGCCCATAGCTCGCACTGCGTCCGGCATTGAAGGATGCGAGGACCTGATCGATGGCCGAAGCGAGGCTGGCATGCGTGACGTCGAGTACACTTTCGAAGACGCCGGCAAAGCTGTCAGATGCGCCGTCCTCGCCAGCAGCGGAGCTGCGTACAGCGACCTGGGTTGCATCGACGTTCCGCCAGACGCTTCGAACGAATTGCGCGCGTTCTGGTGCGGTTGACGTGGTCCAGGCTCGCAGTACCGTGGTCGTCAGCACGACACCCTCCGGTACCGGAATGCGGGCCGCTGCCATGACGCCGAGCCGATGTGCCTTGTTGCCGGCGTCGGGTCGCGATGCGGCCTCAGCCAAGTTCAGGACACCCTCGATAGACCCTTTCCGTTGTGCAGGACGGGTGCGAGTTGCGCGCGCGACACGCGCCGGCCAACCGACCACGACTGCGCGCTGGACGAGCAGGAAGCCGGCGCTGGTCGCGAGATAGATGGCGCCGGCCGCCGGTAACGTCGCGCCGATTGCCGTCAATGTTGGCGCAGCAAGACACCACGTGACAACGGCATGGCGGCGCGTCGTGGCGAGCGTCCATTGGATGTAGGCCGCGAAGAGGACGCCGAACACCACAGGGAGGATCAGCCACGAGTCGGGTTGTGCGAGATCAGAGATCCACAGCAGCGACTCCGAGCGCAGGTGCGCAGCCTCGCCAAGCGCTTCCACGTTGAGCGCCAGAACCGGCAGCATCAGTAGCGCCAATTGATTGCGCAATGGCGTCAAGCCGTACGCTCGGTACAGTTCCGAGAGGGCGCGGCGAAGTCGGATTGGATCGTCTGCGAGACGGGTCTTGAGTACTGCAACTTCAGGCGCAATCCGCTGCGCTGCCAATTGGTCGCGTTCGGCCTTGAGCGAGAATGGCGCCACGAGTAGGCGCGATAGGAACGCCAGCACGACGATAAGCGGCAGCAGACCCGACCGCGCAGCCTCGGCACTGATCTGTTGTGCCAACCACGTCGCAGCCTTCGACCACGCGCTTTTACTTTCCTCGGCGAGGAACGCTGCAACATGCGGCGGTGGCGCTGTCGGGACGAAAAACTCCCATGGCGTCGTGTAGCGGCCGAGAAACGTGCGGCCACGGCGCGTCCACTCGAGACCGAGCAGCTCGCCGAAGAAGCAGCTGCGCCGGTCGTAACAGGGAACCACAAGCGGACGATCCGGCAAGGCATCGAGGGCGCGGCCGAGATCGGCGGTGGTGAGGCGCCGCATCGGGATGTTAATAGCGCTTGGAAGGTGTCCGGTCGCGAATTCGCCGGGGTAGCGTACGTCGACGACTTGGATATCGCCGGAAGCCGTGAGTTCGCGAAATTCGCGCGTGTCGACCAGGCGATCCTGGTTGGGGTACGCAGCGATCGCGCGGACTTCCTTCAACGAACGGCGATGGAAGCCGCCAAGGCTGCGCCCTTCGGTGATCCACTTCTCGAGGCCTCCCGCGATAAAGCGGCAGGGCACGCCTTTGGCGGCGAGTGCCTGACACGTTTCGGAGCTTCGATTGCCGTTGTGGCAGAGCAGTAGGACAGTCTTGGTCTCGTGCCGAAGTTGCTCCGCGTCGATGTCGGGAAAGCGCACAGCGCGGGCAGACGAAAACGTGCCGGCCTCGACCTCGGCGGTTTCGCGGATATCGAGGATCGTGACGCCAGCCTCGGCCGCGCGAACGATCAGCGCCTCGGCATCGGTTGTCGAGAGCGCCAGGGGGTGGGCCAGCTGTTCGGCAAAGCCGAGTTCGCGCGGGCCTGCGCCGGACAATGTATCGGGCAAACGCGGCGCCGGGCGCACCAGCGTGGCGCTCAGGCGCGCGCTGCGCTCCGCCTCCGACGTCGTCCATTGATAGATGTTGCCGGCGCCAAGCAAGCAGGCCGTCGCCAACAGCGCCGGCAAGATGCGGGTATTGCCTCGGCTGGAACGGCCCCGTCGATTTCGCCGCATCGCCAGAGCACTGCCACCGCCGAGCATAACCGCCATCAGGGCACCGAGTTGCGTGAGGCCGCTCAACGACCCGACGATCAGCTCTGGCGAGGGGATCGCATGTGCGGCGCTGGGTGCCACGATGCCGAGCAATGCAAAGCCCGCGACGCGTGTCGTGGCGGCGCGAGCGTGCATGAACTGGAACCATTTACCTGAAGACATCAACAACCTCTGATTGCAATGAGAGCCAAGCGACTTCAACCCCGCACAGTTGCAGGTTGGCGCCGTGCGCCGGATCACGTGATGACGACGCCCCCGCGGTCATCGAGGCGGCGTCTAAACGTCTGCTTTTATGGAAGTTTTGTGGTTAATGAATTCCTAACGGCTCGCAGCCGCGGCTCCGAACACAACCTGTTTTCCGGAAATTTGCCTGCCGCGACCACCACTTATGGTTGCATTAAATTTTCTTGGATATTTGCCTGACGCCGGCGCGCGCGACACGACCGGGACTGGGCAAGGCCGGTCCGTTCCAATAAAGGATTGGCGCAGCACGAGCCGCAACCGGGGGAATTAATGACACTGTTTCGACCGCGCAGGCACATTGGCACAACACTGATTGCGCTGGCGACCACCGCTGCACTCGCAACCGCGCCCGAAGCCGCAACGTGCCAGAACACCGCCAACTTCGATCGCTGGCTGGATGCCTTCCGGAAAGAGGCTGTCGAAGCCGGCGTGACACCGAAGACGATCCAGAGCGCGCTCGGCGGCATGACCCTGGACCAGGGCATCATCGCGCGCGACCGGCGGCAGGGCTTCTTTGCGCAGAGCTTCCTCGAGTTCTCCGACAAGTTGACGCGCGGGCGCGCCGAATCCGGCCGCCGCAAGGTCGAGCAGCACAAGGCGCTGTTCGCCGCCGTCGAGAAAACGCACGGCGTCCCCGCACCGGTCATCACCGCGTTCTGGGCGTTGGAAAGTGATTTCGGCAGCGGCATGGGCAATCTGCCGGTGCTGCGCTCACTCGCAGCACTCGCCTACGATTGCCGGCGTGGCGAGATGTTTCGCGGCGAACTGCTGGCGGCGCTGAAGATCATCGACCGCGGCGACCTGAAGCCCGCCGACATGATCGGATCGTGGGCGGGCGAACTCGGGCAGACCCAGTTTCTCCCCTCGCACTATCTCAAGCACGCCGTGGACTTCGATGGCGACGGACGGCGCGATCTCCTCAACAGCGCGCCTGACGTCGTCGCATCTACAGCGGCCTTCATCGAGAGTCTCGGCTGGGAGCGTGGGCAACCGTGGTTTCAAGAGGTGCGCGTGCCGGCCAGTCTCGCGTGGGATCAGGCCGATCTCGCCATCCAGCATCCGCGCTCGCAATGGGCCAAATGGGGCGTGACGCAAGCGGACGGCAAACCGCTGGCAAATGATGCGCTGCCATCTTCGCTGTTGCTGCCGATGGGGCGAAATGGCCCGGCGTTCCTGGCGTTCCCGAACTTCCAAGTCTATCTCAAGTGGAACCAGTCGCTGACCTACGCGACGACGGCTGCTTATCTCGCGACGCGCATCGGTGGCGCGCCGACCATGCATCGCGGCAAGCCTGGCATCGTGACGCTGAGCGGCGAGCAGACGAAAGAGTTGCAGATCATCCTGGCCCGGCAGGGCTACAAAGTCGGTGAGCCCGACGGCAAGCTTGGAGCCGGGTCGCGCGCGGCGGTGAAACAGGCACAGTTGAAGCTCGGACTGCCAGCGGACTCCTATCCGACACCGGAGTTGCTCGACCGGTTGCGGCGTCGGTAACAAAAAATGAAGGTGTCATGATCGGGCTCGTCCCGACCACCCATGGTCCCACCGGCTCCGCCGCAGGAGTTTTCTGAAGCACTACTACAAATGGTGTCGCTCACACGTGCCGCACCATGGGTCCTCGGGACAAGCCCGAGCATGACACCGGGAATGTTTCGGGCGTCATTACCGTGTCACGACCGGCCGCGGCAGCCCCAGGTTTTCCCGCAGTGTCGCGCCCTTGTAGTCCTTCTGGAACAGGCCCCGGCGCTGCAATTCCGGCACCACCCACTTGGCGAAGTCCTCGTAGCCCGTCGGCACCGAAGCGGCGCCGACCACGAAGCCGTCGCAGGCACGCTTCGTGAACCACTCCTCGAACTTGTCGGCGACGTCCTTCGGATTGCCGACCCAGGGTGCCGGCAACTTGCCGCGCCGCGTGACCGTGATGAAATCGCGCGGCGTCGGCTGGCGGTCCTTGATCGCGAGCAGCACGCGGTCCTTGCCGCCCTGGCTGCCGGACATGCTGTCGAGCTCGGCCTTCGTGAACGGCTCGTCGATCCCCTTCGAGCCAAAGTCGAAGTTGTTGTTCTCGGAAAGCAGCATCAGGCTGTCCTCGAGCGTCGGCAGCGTCTCGATGAAGGCAAACTTGTCCTCGGCCTCGGCGCGTGTCTCGGCGACGACGGGATGGCAGAGGTGGCAGATGATGAGATGATCGGGATTGCGGCCGTAGGTCGTCTCCGCGTCCTCTTTCATCGCCGCGTAGGCTTTGATGGCAGGCTCCAGGTTCGGGTTCGACGTGAAGATCGCCTCGCCCCAGCGGGCGGCGAACTGGCGGCCGCGCCCGGACTGG
>JANLQP010000007.1:0-57573 GCA_031367895.1 Hyphomicrobiales bacterium | reverse complement strand
CAACCACCGCTTCCAGATGCAGAGCTGGGCGCTGACGTTCATCGATGCCGGCCATTGGCTGGGCGTGCTGCTGATCCAGGGCCTGATCCTCGGCCGCTGGGGCCTCGCATGAGTGGCGATAGTGGCGGCGACCGCCTCTGTGCTGTCGCCGAACTCGACGCCACCGGCGCCAAGGGGATCACGCTCGGCGAATGGCCAAAAGCGCGCGAATTCATCGTCGTGCGCGATGGCGACACGATCCGCGCCTACAAGAATCGCTGCCCCCACAACTCCGGCACGCTCGAAACCGTGCCCGATCGGTTTCTGGATGAGGATCGCGCCAACCTCGTATGCTCGACGCACGGCGCCCGCTTTCGGGTTTCCGACGGTTATTGCATCTCGGGTCCCTGCCGCGGCGAGGGGCTGATCGGTGTCGCGGTTCTGATCGCCGATGGCTGTATCCAACTGGCGGCGGATTGAAAATCGGGCCTATCGACGCCATCTTTGCGGTTGAACGTGGCATTTCGGGGCGAATGCGAGTGAGACATCAACTGAAGCAGGAGCTTCCGGATGGGACCATTCATCGACGCCGAGCACCATGCCGAGCACCGCACGCTCAATCTCCTGCACTCCAGTTTGATGATCGGTGGTATCGGCCTGCTGATGCTCATCTCGAGCTATCTGATCGCGTCGTGGCCCGGCGTTTTCGTTGCAGCCCTCAGCGTCGCGTTGCTGGCGTTCTTCGGGCCACGCGTGACGCCAGACGCTGTCATGCGCCTCTATCGGGCGCGGCCGTTGGATCAACGCCACGGGGGCCAACTGCTGCGCATCGTCGAGGTGCTGTCGGACCGCGCCGAGTTGCCGGCAACGCCGCGTCTGTTCGTGGTGCCGAGCGCGACGCTCAACGCCTTCGCCAGCGGTACGCCGGATCGCGCGGTCATCGCCGTCACCGAGGGGTTGTTGCGCCGCTTGTCGTTGCGTGAGGTCGCAGGCGTGATCGCGCACGAGATGAGCCACATCCGAAACCGCGACCTGTTCGTGATGGGGCTCGCGGACGCGATGACGCGGTTCACGCAGATGCTGGCTTATGTCGCGTTTTTCCTGGCGATCCTGAACGTGCCGGCTTGGCTGCTCGGCGTGCCGATGTTTCCGTGGGTGGCGGTCCTGCTGCTCTATCTGGCGCCGGCGATGTCCAGTCTCTTGCAGCTGGCCCTTTCGCGCACCCGTGAGTTCGACGCCGATCTGGAAGCCGCCGGGCTCACCGGCGATCCCGTTGGCTTGGCTTCGGCTCTGGGTTCGCTCGAGCGGCTGCAAGGCCGGTTTTGGGAGGATTTGATGCTACCGCCGACACGGCGTGTGCCATTCCCCTCGCTGCTGCGTTCCCATCCCGAAACCGACGACCGTATTGCGCGGTTGAGCGGCCTTGCCCGGCATGCACGCGCCCAGCCGATGGTCTACCCGGATGAGCCGTTGTTCACCCTCGTCGGGCTCGGACCAGGCGAGATGACGCCGCGGAAACGCTGGCCGGGGCTGTGGTATTGAGTAGGGGCCGTGGGCTGGGGCGGCTGGCACGGGGGACGCGAGTTACAACCCGCAACCGGCGGTGACTGCATTTTCGGACTCGATAGGTCCATTGCCCCGTTCAGGCCATGTTCAGGGCGCAGGCGTCATTTTCCATCGACGACTGGTGGACAGGTAGACTGTCTGCAGGACGGTACCATCCCAGAAACGTTGAAGGGAGCGGCGGGACGATGACGCATCGATTTCGCAAGGTTGTAACGGCGGTTGCCATCTCGCTCGTGGCTGTCTCGGCGCTACCGGCCGCGCGCCTCGCGGCGCAGGGCCGGTTTGAAGATGATCGCGATAGAGATCGTGATCGTGAAGACCGAGGCGACCGCGGTGATCGCGGCAGCCCCGGTGATCGGGTCGAACTCGACAGTTTCTACGAGGCACTGGAGCCGCACGGCCGCTGGTTCCAGCACGCCCAGTATGGCTACGTCTGGTCGCCGGACGTCCACCGCAACTGGCGTCCCTACACGCGCGGCAAGTGGCAGTTCACCGAGGAGCACGGCTGGTACTGGCAGGCCGAGGAGCCGTGGGGTTGGGCCGTGTTCCACTATGGCCGCTGGTTTCTGGATGATGATTCAGGCTGGGTCTGGGTTCCGGGCACCGAGTGGTCGCCGGCCTGGGTAGCCTGGCGCAACAGCGACGAGACCGTCGGCTGGGCGCCGCTCCCGCCGGAGGCCGAGTGGCGTGGCAGTGGCCTCTCGTTCTCAGAGAGCTACTACGACAGCCCGCGCTTCAATGTCGCCTGGTGCTTCGCGCCGGTTGCGGTGCTCGCCGGCTATAGCGTGTATCGTTACCTGCATCCGGCATCGCGCAACTACGCCTATGTCAACCAGACGCGCTGGGTGGCGAGCCACAGCTTCGTCAACCGCCGGATCTACAACGCAGGCTTCGATCGCGGCCGATATCAGCAGGTGACCGGACGCCAGATCACGCCGTTGCGGATCGTCTCGGCGACGGCGCCGAACCAGCATGGCCGCTTGGCTGCGCCGGGCGCGGTACAGATCTACCGTCCGAGCATGTCGCGGACCGCGGTTGCGGCGCCGCCACCGCGCGTTGTCGATCAGCCGCAACGTGATTGGCGGCATGGCCGGCCGGGCGTCCCGAACCAGCCGTTCCAGCGTCCATTCGGTGGCGCACCCGCACAGCAACAGCAACAGCAACAGCCGGCGCAACCGGGCGGCTTCATACGTCCGGGGCAACGGCCGCCGATCGCGCCGCAGGCACAACAACCGGCAGCGCAGCAACCCGCTGCCCAGCAGCCGGCGCCGTCGTGGAATCGGCAGGCCCGTCCGCCGATAGCACCAACTCCGCAAGTGCAGCAAGCGCCTGTACAGCCGGCACCAACGGCGAGGCCGGTGCCGGCTCAAGCACCACAACAGGCACGGCCCGCGCAACAACCCCAGCAGCCTGCCGCGCGGCCAGCTCAGCCGCCGCAACAGCAGGCACAGCCACCGCAAGGCGGCAACCGTCCGCAAGGCGCTGCAACTCCCGATGGCAACCGTCCGCAGGGCGGACCGCCAGGCCAAGGCAAAGGAGACGGCAAGGGCGATCCGCAGAAGAAGCGGCCGCCGCCGCAAGATCAGCAGAAACAGTAACGACAGCGGCCCACCGAGTGATTGGCGGGCCGCTGCCTTGCCGCGCGATCCGAAGTTGTGCGTTACCGGCCCTTGAACTCGGGCGGCCGCTTCGCGACGAAGGCGTTGCGCCCCTCGATCCAGTCACCGGAACTGTCGATCTCGTCGACGCGCATGCGCGCAATGCCGCCGATCTCGGTTGGCCCCTTCGGCAACGTTTCCGATGTCCAGCGCTTCAGCGCGCGAGAGGGTAGCGGCGCGGTCATGGCGATCTTTGACGCCCAGTCCATCGCCGTCGCTCGAAGCTCCGCGACCGGCACAACTTTGTTGACGTAGCCGACCTCGTAAGCGCGCTTGGCGTCGATGGTCTCGCCGAGCAGCAGCAGCTCCATCGCGATCTTGTGCGGGATGCGGGTGACGAGATTGGTGATGAGGCCGCCGGAGAAACCGACCTTCACTTCCGGGTACGAAAACTTGGCGGTGTCGGCGGCGATCATGATGTCGCACATCGTCGTCAGCACCATGCCGCCACCGATGCACCAGCCTGCGACGGCCGCGATGATCGGCTTGTCGACCGCGACGCCAATGCCGGGCACGCCGTGATAGAGGCCCCGCGGCGGGTCTGCGAGATCGGCGCCGGCGCAGAACGCCTTGTCGCCGGATCCGGTCAACACAGCCACGCGGTCCTGATCCGACGCCATCAGCCGTTTCCAGGCGTCGTGCAGGCCGTCCATCAGTGCGTTGTCCATCCGGTTCATCTTCTCCGGCCGGTTCAGCGTGATGACGGCGATGCCGTTCTGCGATTCATAGGTGACGACGTTGGACATGGCGGCCTGCTCCGAGCGCGGTTGGTGGTCGCGGCAAAGTGCGGCGGCACGACAGACGAGGCAAGGGCTGATTGGCGGCGGCGCCAGGTTGAGCGGGTGGCTGAGCAGCAGCTGATTGCCGCGGATGATGACAGCCGCGGATGATTACCGTGGTGTCGGCAAGGGTGTGGTGGAATACGCGTGATGTCCATCGAACGGAGAGAACCCCCGTGTCCACCGCCATCGCCACGTCGCTGAGCGATCTCGTCGCTGCGAGTCGCTGCACAGCACGCTGGATGAACTCGGCACTCACACGCACGGACATCCCGCACTTCCACAAGCTCGTTCAGTCGATCGGGATTGAACCGCCGTGATTGCCTGTGGTGACGTTGGCGCACCTATGCACGCCCGCGCTGCTACAACCAGACGCAGGCGATGACGTTGCCCTGGATGCGGTTGCACCGGTTGGCCGTTGTTCGTCGCCTGATCGGACGGTGCGGAGCCTACTCCGCCTCCTCGATCACCGCGTCGACGATGGCGTAACCCTTGCCGGCGTCGAGTAGCATCAGCGGGTTCATGTCGAGCGAGAGGATCTGCCGATTCTTCTCCATCATCGTCGCGACCTTCACCGCTGCGTCCGCCATGGCCGCGACGTCCATCGGCGCCTCGCCGCGTACGCCCGCCAGCACCGGCGCGCAGCGCAGGCTCTGCAGTGCGCGCTTGGCGTCTTCGGCCGAGAACGGCGGCATGAGCAGCGCCACATCCGGCATGGCCTCGACGTATTTACCGCCTTCGCCGACGACCACGACCGCGCCGAAGAACGCGTCACGGTGCGCGCCGATCATCATCTCGCGACGGCCTTTCGCCATGCGCGCGACGATGACGCCGTCGAAGCGGGCACCGGCCTTGGCGATCGCTGCCTCCATGTCGCGGCAGGCGGCTTTGATGGAGTCTTCATCGTCGAGCCCCAAGCGCACGAGTCCGTATTCGGACTTGTGCGGGAGATCAGCGGAGCAGCCCTTCACGACCACGGGGCCGCCGAGATTGCGCCACGCGGCGGCGGCTTCGGCGGCTGTGCGGCAGAGCCGGTGCGGCACGACGCTCAAGCCGGCCTTGGCGACGCGCGCGAGGCTTTCGGCCTCATTGAGTGAGCGGCCTTTCTTGCCCGGCTTGCTGTCGTCGTGCGGCTGCCAGGTCGGGCGCGACCGTGCCTTCGCAGCTGCCACCAACTCGTGATGCGCGACGAGTTGCGCCAGCGCGCCGATCGCCTCGGCTTCGAGCGGGAATACCGGCACGCCTTCGTTGCGGAAGGTGGCGGGGATGTCGCCTTGCCAGCCGGCGACGACGACGGGCTTGCCGGTCGTCTTGCTGAAACTTGCGAGGTCACGGCCGAACCGCGCCATGTCGTAGCCGGGACCGCCGACGGGCATGTCGACCTTGAAGAGGTCGGCGGCGTTGGCCTTGGCGATGACGGGTAGGATCTCGCCGAGCAGCCCGTTGTTCGAGAGCAGCGCGGCGGTAAGATCGATCGGGTTCGCCGCAGAGGCGAAGGTCGGCAGGATCGCGTCGAGTTGGGCGCGCGTATCTGGATCGAACTTGACGACCTCGAGCCCCGCGAACGTCGCCGCGTCCGCGCTCATGACGCCGGTGGCGCCGCTGCCTGAAATGGTGACGAACCGGCGTCCCGTGGGCGTCCAACCTTTCAGGTAGATCTCGGTTGCCGAGACAAGTTCGGCGATATTCTGCGCGCGCCAGATGCCGACGCGCTGCAAGGCGGCGTCAACGACGCGATCCTCATTCGCCAGCGCACCGGTATGCGATTGCGCGGCGCGCTGGCCGGCGGCTGTGCGACCCGATTTCAGCGCGACGATGAAGACGCCGTTCTTGTGTGCGGCCTCGGCCAGCGTCGCCAGTAGGTCGGGGCGCGGGATGCCCTCGAGATAGAGCAGCAGCAGCTTGATGTCGGGATCGGAGACGGCGGCGGTCGCCATCTCCAGCACGTTCACCTCGGCGTCGTTGCCGGTCGCCAGCGAATAGCGGCAGCCGATGCCGCGCTCGGCCAACAGCCCGATCGGAATGGCGCTCATGGCGCCGGACTGGCTGACGACGGCAACGGGTCCGTCCTTCGGGCGCATCGACGTGAAGAACGTCGAGAAGCTGCAGATGGCGCCGTTCGCGAAGTTGGCGAGCCCCTGTGTGTTCGGGCCGACCATGCGCATCCCCGACGCGCGGCAGGCGGTGACCATCTCGGCCTGCATAGCGACGCCGGCGGCGTCCCCGGTCTCGCCGAAACCCGACGTGATGCAGATCACGGCCTTGACGCCGCGCTTGGCGCAATCCTTGACCGCGCCGACGGCGGCAGCGCCCGGAATGACCACTAATGCCAGCTCGGGAACCTCCGGCAGGCTCGCGAGGTCCTTGTAGGCCTTGAGGCCCTGCACCTCGGGCCGCCCAGGGTTGATCGGAAAGATCGGCCCCTTGAAGCCATAGTCTTTGAGGTAATGCAGCGGCCGGCCACCGACCTTGTTCACCTCGTTCGAGGCACCGATGATCGCGACGGACTTGGGGGCGAGGAAGGGGCGGAGGGAGGCGATAGACATGTAGGTCGTTCCCTCCCTCTCCCCGTGAAGGACGAGGAGAGGGGATTTTAAACTGTCGCAATCGCGTTCGCGGGTGAGCCGACGGCGCCGGGCAAGTTCAATGGTGGCGCGGTCAGCAGGAAATTGCTGCGGTTGTTCTTGCGCAGCCAGTTCGCCAACTCCGACAGCCGCCAGATCTCGCCGAGATTGCAGCCGGTCTTGAACAGGGCGTGCTGATGCAGCGGCAGCATCACGCACTGGCCGGGCTTGATCGGCGCGTTGTGCACCTCGACCGCATAGTTGTCGGAAATCAGCGCCGCGCATTTCGACTCCGTGATCCACTGCAGCAGCCGCTGATCCGAACCGTCGAGGCCGCAGCACGAATGATGCAGCTTGTGTTCGTCCGGCTTCTTCTTGCCCTCGAACAGGATCTCGTCGAAGCCGGTGCGGAAACAGACGAGGTCGCCCGGCAGCACTTTGATGCCGTCGGCGGCGAACACGCGCATCAGGTCGTCGTAGCCGACGGCTTTCTTTCCGCGCCCGAAATGTGCCTCGAGATCGACCATCACGGCGCGGCCCTGGATGCACTTCTCGGCCATGTTCTCGACGCCGAGTGCATTTGCCGACGATGTGCCGACGGCTGGCACCATGGTGCCGGGGACGCCGCCCGCGTCTTTGCCGGAGGTTGGTCCGACGATCTCTTTGCCGAGGCGGTAGCCGTTGTAGAACACGACCTCGGGCGTGCCGTCGCCGTCGGCGTCGAACAGGGCCCCGACGTGCGCGAGCGTGTCCCACTGCGACGAGTACTGCAGATGCAGCAGCACCATGTCGTCGTTGATGACGTCGGTCATGCCAGGGTGGTCCCACTCGGCGCGGTAACCCCAGTTCGGCTTGTCGCCCCGCAGCGTCGGGCGCAATTGCGGTGGATGCCGGCGCGGATTGAGCACAGCGCCACCGGGATAATCGAGCGGCATCGACAGGCAGAACGTTTGCCCAGTCTTTACCTCGGCCATGCCCTGTTTGACCTTCTCGGCCGTGATCTCGTTCAGCCGGCCGAGCTGATCGTCGGGGCCATAGTCGCCCCACGTCGAATTCTCGGGCCGCTGTTTCCAGCGCTTGTTCTCTGCCATGGGTTTCCTCGCGCGATGGTGGGTCTCACCGGCGATGATACCCGGCTTGTCCGGACACGCAAGGGTTGGCAGGCGGGTTGGCATGCGGGCTCTGGCGCAGGCGGTGCGAGCAGGGCGCCGCGACGGTGGACACCAGAACGCTGTCGAACAGTCATGGTCGCTGACCAACGCCCGCGCACGAACGCCAGTCTAACTATGATCCAAGCTGGAACCGATATTGGTTGTGCACAGCTTACAGAACGCCGAGTTGATGTCCATAAATCAGAAGCAAAATTGCAAATGGGAGCTGACTGAGAAACGCTAAAATCAACGCGGACATGGGGATCGACCTTATCAATCGGATAGTCATTCGGTTGGCAACTGTAAGCTGAAGGACGGCGCCCACTGCGTCGGGGCATCGGAGCATGCGCCATTCATTCTGGCCACTGCGCATCGAATTCCGGAGCTATCCCCGACGAGCGGTGATTTGAATAATCACGCCCATTTTACGGAGCCGCGTCGGTAGCGCAACTTCCTGGCCTGTGGACGCGGTCGCCGGCGACAGCGATCGACGCTGTCGCGCCGATACATGCGGCGACAAACTTGGTAAGCATGACTGTTGTCCTTCCACGGTTCTGAAGTCCGTCGGGCGTAGCCGGAGGCGTGGATTAATAGAACGATGTCATGCCGCGGCGGGATAGACTCGGAAAATACCCATGGCATAGTGAACCACGCGGGGCATGTCGTCCGCGGAACGCGCGATGGCGACGAACGCAAACCCTTTCTCGCTGCGATTTCCCCGCCGGGTCCGATATGCCGCATGCACACCGCATCCGCTTTGGCGAGAAGGCGCCAGTTGTGCAGGTGCCACAAACGGCCAGATCGCAGGCCGAGCCGTCCCCGGTCAACTCCTCCCGGGATAGCTGCGCTGCATGCCCTCGCGCACGTCCATCTGGATACCGTACTGCGGGAACGGATAGCGCAAACCGTTCTTGGCGAGGCTCTCCATGCCTTTGATCACCTTGTCGAGCTGTTCCGGTGGGATCGCCATCAGCATCTCGTCATCGAGGACGCCGCCGTAGCGCCGTTCTGCGAAGCACGGGATCGACAGCGACGGCTCGCGCTTGGAAAGTGCCCGGCCCCAGCTGTCGGCGCAGGCGGTCTCGCCGACGACGCCCCAGTCGAACTTCTTGTAGCCGACGTATTGCATGCCGTTGATGAAGTACATCATGGCGCCGGGCGTCGCGTAGAAGAGCGCGATGTCAGGCGGATCGAGGCGGCCGGCGGCGAGCGGCGAGACGACCAGTGCCTCGTATCGGCCATCAGGAACGCAATTGAGCGCCGCTTGCCGGGCAGCGGCTGATTGAGCATCCCCGTGCCAGACACCGACGGTCGGCTTGCCGGTCGCCCATTCCGGCGTTTTGGCGTTACCGAGGCCGACGACCGCACGGCATTGCGCGCCGACTAGGTTCTCCGAGGTAACGCCGACCGTCCAGCCGAGTCGAGCCGCTTGCCCCACGACCTGATCGAGGGTGTGCACGTTCTTCGGCCGGCGAATGCGCTGGATCGCCTCCATGTCCTTGGCATTTTCGTAGAGCTTCATGCCGAACGGCGGATTGCGCAGCCGCAAGATGCGCTCGAGGTCGGCGGAGATGCGGGGCAGGTCGAGATCGGCCATGACGAGGGGTTCCGGGATGTGTGAGCGGAAGGATGCGGCAGGTTCGCGGCTGGAGCGTGCGCGGTCAAGGCAGAAGAGGGGGCCAATCGTCCCGCTCACAACTTCTCCCCCTCGACCTTCTTTTCCAGCATCGGGATCAGTTGTTGCCGCTCGCGCAGGAACGGGTTGATGGCGAGCGCCTGTCGGTAGGACGCGAGGGCTTCCTTCCAGCGCTCGGCTGTCATGTGGATCATCGCCTGGCCGGCGATGGCGCCGAAATGGCGGGGCTCAAGCTCCAGCACCTTGCCGATATCCGCCGTCGAGCCAACGTGATCGCTCATCATGAAACGCAGCGTCGCGCGCCGGTTCCAGCCCTCCGCGAAGTCGGGTGCTTCGTCGACGACGCTATCGAGCAGCATTTGGGCGAGGCCGTAATCGCGGCTGTTCATGTCACCGAGTGCGCGCGCCATCAGCGCATCGACGTCGGGCCGGCCGGAGAGCGTCCACACACGCCAGATCTCGGCGACGAACTCGGTTGCGTCGTCGTCGCTCTTGGCGGTTTTGAGGGCAGTGAACAGGCCGTCGAGGCGGGTCTTGCGTTCGGCGGTCTCGAGCGGCGCTGTGCTCGGCGGCGCGGCGCTAGGCGGTGATTGCGCGACACTGATGTTTGTTGCCGGCACCAGCAGCACCAGTGCACCGATTGCGACGCGAGGCATGAAACGAAAAAACGTGGATCGCATCGGGTGTCTCCTGCTCATGCGGTGGACGGCGCAGCGGTTGTTGCGGCCGCGCGCCGTTGCGTCGCCGCATACCAGCGCGACATCAACTCGATCGCGATCCAGGAGAGCGTCGCGCACCCGAGCAGGACGATCTGCGACGTGTGCCAGCCGAGCCCGTCGACCATCAGCGCGAACACCGTCGGTGCTGCGGCTCCGACGATCAGGATCGGCGTCGCTATGACACCGAGAATGGAGCCGTAGCCTTTAGTACCAAACAGCGCCAACGGCACTGCGCCCCGCACGATGGTGATGACGCCCTGCGAAGCGCCCATCAGCAGCGTGAAGGCGAGGATGGCGGCGAAATTGCCGGCGGCGGCCAGCAGCAGCACGAGCGAGAACGGCAGCACGCCGATGGCGATGCGTGCCACCGTGATGGCCTTCAGGTTTCGCCCGAACACGATTTCGACGACCCGGCCGCCGAACTGAGCAAAGCCCTTCAGCGAGGCGACCCACACGGCCGCGGCCGCCGCCATTCCCGAGGCCTCGAGCAGGGAGACCAGCTGCTGCGAGATGACGCCGAACACGAAGCCGTTGAGCGACATGATCAGCGCGAACAGGATGACGCCGATCGTGCGCAAGCGGCCTTCGAGCACCGGACCCTCCGGCGAGGCAGCGGTATGTGCGCGCGTGGCAGCTGCGGTCGGTTGAGCGTCTTCACGCCGCGCCAGGCCGAACCAGTTGAGCGGCAGGCAAACCACAAGGTTGATCGCTGCGAACACGATCAGCGTCTGCCGCCAGCCGACCCATTGGTTCAGATAGTGGCCGACGGTCCAGAAGATCGATGATGCGAACGCACCATAGAGCGTCAGATAGGAGATCGCGGTGCGCCCGCGCGTCGGCGTCACCTGCACCAGCGCCGCGAATGCCGCATCATAGAGACAGCAGCGCATGCCGAGACCGAGGAAGGCCCAGACCGCCAGATAGGCGTTCCGATCCGTGACGAACGCGAGCGCCAGCAGCGCGGCCGAAACCAGCAGTGTTCCGAACGCCATCACCACACGCGCGCCGCGAGTGTCGATCAGCCGCCCGACCGTGGTCGAAATCAGTGCCATTACGATCAGCGCCACGGTGAATCCGAGGAACACGAAGCTGCGGCTCCAGTGCATGGATGCCGCGATCGGGTCTGCCAGCACACCCAGGCAGTAGTAGCTCGTCCCCCAGGCCGTGATTTGCGTGATGCCCAATGCGTGGACGGCGGCCAGCATCGGATCGGCGAACCAACCGCGCTCCGACTTCACCGCCGACTGCTGGGGTTGGTCCTGCATACCCGGTCCTCTCGCCAAGTGATGGATCACGTTAGCGCCATTCGTCCGACCGTGACAGGGCGGATGCGGCCTGATAGGCACAAACCCGGTGTCGATCCGGTCACCGTCGCTGTCGTATCCACGCGCCGGATGCGCAGTGGGCATCCGAAGGCGCAAGTAAAAACTCACACATGCGCCTATCCGTCGTTTCGTCCGCCATCGTCGCGGCGCTGGTTGGTGTCGCGAGCGCGATGGCGATCGTGCTGGAGGCGGCGCGTGCCTTGGGCGCGACGCCGGCCGAGACCACCTCGTGGGTGACCGCGATCGCCATCTCGGTTGCGCTGTCGAGCGGCTATCTCTCCTGGCGCCACCGCATTCCCATCATCACTGCGTGGTCGACGCCGGGCGCCGCTGTGATCGCGGCTACGTCCGGTGTCGACATGCAAGGCGCAATCGGCGCGTTTCTCTTGGCCGGTGGGCTGATCGTCGCTGCCGCACTGATCGCGCCACTGGAGCGTGCGATCCGGCGCATTCCGATAGCGGTAGCGGCGGGAATGCTGGCGGGCGTGCTCGTCCGTTTCGTGCTGCAGATGGTCGAGACGGTGCCTGTCGTGCCGACGCTGGTGCTGCCATTGATCGCCGTGTTCCTGCTCGCTCGCTCGAGGAGCCCATCGGCGGCCATGTTGCTGGTGATCGTCGCCGGCACTGCGCTGGCGTCCGGCCTTGGGATGATCCGGCAGTGGCCGGCGCTGTCGCTGTCGACGCTGATATATGTGGCTCCGCGCTTCGAGGTGCAGACATTGATCGGCCTCGGCGTACCACTGTTTCTCGTCACCATGGCGTCGCAGAACCTGCCCGGTGCGGCCGTGATCAAGGCCGCCGGCTACGAGCCGCCGTTCTCGTCGGCGCTGATGGTGACGGGAATCGCCTCGCTGCTGGCTGCACCATTCGGGGCGCACACGATCAACCTCGCGGCAATCACGGCGGCGATCTGCACCGGGCCCGATGCGCACCCAGACCCGAAACAGCGTTGGAAAACCGGCGTTGCGTACGGCCTGGTTTATGCGTGTATGGCGGCGCTCGGGGCGGCGCTGGTCGGGCTCTTTGCATTGTTTCCGGCGGAATTGATCAAGACCATAGCCGGGCTCGGACTGATCGGTTCGCTGACCGGCGCGCTCGGCTCGGCATTGGCGGACGAACGGCAGCGGTTTGCGGCCGTGGTCACGTTCGCGGTGACGGCGTCCGGCATCACGCTGCTCGGCATCGGCGCGGCGTTCTGGGGATTGTTGGCGGGTTTGGCCGTACTCGGCCTGGATTGGACGATGGCGCTGCGGAAGCCATAGTTGGTCGAACAACGAGTGTGGGGCGAACGTCGGGTTATACATTTCGCATGACACGTGTGTGTAACCGGCTGGAGCAGGGGGATGAGGTCACGAATCCGTTTATCGACCGAAACAAGCGTGCAGCACTGATGACGCTGATGGTGGTCCTGCGGCTCAACGGCGTGAACTTCCGTCCGGACCAAGCCGAAGCCGCCGCAGCTATCATCGGTGTTGACGCGGGCGAGATCGAGGAGGAGGGCCTCGCCCGTTGGATCCGTGATCGTTGGCCAAAGGACGTGCCCCGCAAATGAACACCCAAAAGGTATGGCTCGAGGTCGCTCTCAACGGACCCTGGAGCCGCAAGCTGCAGCCCGGCATCCCCGATACGGTCGAAGCAATCGTCGCCGAGGGCATCGCCTGCGCCAAGGTCGGGGCCTGCATCGTGCACGTGCATGCCTACGACGGCGGTGGCGGCCAGACATTCGACTGGCAGGTCTACGCGCGGATCATCGAAGGCATCCGCGCCAAGATCGACGTGCCCGTCTATCCATCCCTGCCGAGCCCGGCGATCGGGGTCAGCCCCGAGGCCAGCGAACCAGGGCCGCGCTTTGCGCATGTCGAGGAACTGGCGAAGCGCGGGTTGCTGGAGTTCGCCGTCATCGATCCCGGCAGCGTCAACTTCGTCGATCTGCGCACCGTTGCAGGCGGGCCCGTTGGCACGGTCTACGCCAATCCCGAAAGCCACATCCGGCACGGCCTCGAATTCGCCCGGCGCCACGCCTTCCATCCAGCCTACGCCATCTATGAGCCGGGATTCACCCGCGCCGGCGCCGCACTGGCCAAGGCGGCAGGCACGCCGGTGCCGATTTACCGCTTCATGTTTTCGGAGACCTTTGCCTGGGGGTTTCCGCCCAAGCCACATCATTTACAGGCGCATCTGCAACTTTTGGCGGAGGAAGACCCAGGCGCACATTGGATGGTCGCGGGGCTTGGTGTTGATATCCGGCCACTCATTGAACCCGCTGTGGTGTGCGGCGGCCACGTCCGGGTAGGGCTTGAAGATGCCCCGTTCGCTACCGACATTGGCAACGTTGCTTGGGTGGAACTGGCCGCAGCGGCTATTCGACAGGCTGGTGGTGACCCGGCAACGGTGCTGGAAATGCGTGCTGCACTGCGTCAAAGAGCCGTGCCACCAGCCGGAAAATTGGGCATTTAGGCGCGGTATGTACGCGAAAGGGCCACTGCTGTCATGTGAACGACGCATAACGTGGGGATGATTTGGCCACATCGGTGGGTCTAGGAGCTAAGGCTGCTTGGACTAGAGACAGCGAATTCCTGTCAATGGCCCCAGCGCTTAACGCCGGTGACAGAGAGTTATCTGCCAAAACCGAGCTTCCGTTATGGTTGTTCTCGGCGTATAAGCTCGGCGTTTTGCTGCATAGCAGCGAAGAAACCTCTGAGGTCGTGCCCAATGGCACATGTCACGGTAACGTCATCCAGTCATGATACGCCACAAGGCGGATCACACGCGAAGACCTGGGCACTCGCGCTCGGTTCCATCGGTGTTGTCTATGGCGATATCGGGACCAGTCCTCTTTACGCCTTCCGCGAGGCGGTGACACACGCAACCAAGCACGGCATTCCCGGACCCGAGGCGGTGCTCGGCGTACTCTCGCTGATACTCTGGTCGCTCACCCTCATCGTCACCTTGAAATACGTGCTTGTCCTGCTGCGCGCCGACAACCACGGCGAAGGCGGAACGTTCGCGTTAATGGCGCTCGGACAGTCCGTTGCCAAGCGGTCGGCACCGCTGTTGACGGTGCTCGGCGTCATGGGCGCGTCATTTTTTTACGGCGATGCGATTCTGACTCCTGCAATCTCCGTTCTGTCGGCGGTCGAAGGTTTGAAGCTCGTTGCTCCCGCCTTCGAGAAGGTCGTCGTGCCATTGACGTTGGTGATCCTGATCGGTCTCTTCATGGTGCAGGCGCGCGGCACCGGCAAGGTCGCGGCTTTCTTCGGCCCGATCATGTTGCTTTGGTTTGTCGTGATGGCTGTCGGCGGCGCCATTCATATCGTCGACGACCCGCGCGTGTTCCTGTCGTTCAATCCCTATTACGGCGTGATGTTGCTCGTGCACCATGGCCTGCTCGGCCTCGTCGTGCTCGGTCTTGTCTTTCTCGCCGTCACCGGTGCCGAAGCACTCTACGCGGACCTTGGTCACTTCGGCTGCCGGCCCATTCAGCTTGCCTGGGGCGCGATCGTGCTGCCGTCGCTTGTTTTGAACTATCTTGGCCAGGGCGCGCTCGTCCTGGCGCAGCCAGATACCATCGACAACCCGTTCTTCAAGCTCTATCCACCGGTCGCACTCATCCCGATCGTGTGTTTCGCGACCGTCGCAACGGTCATTGCCAGCCAAGCCGTGATCACGGGGGCCTTTTCCCTGACCCGGCAGGCGATCCAGCTCGGCTTGCTGCCGCGCTTCGAGATCCGGCACACATCCGAAAGCATGGCTGGCCAGATTTACCTTCCGCGCGTTAATTGGGTCATCCTTGCCGGCGTGCTCGTGGTCGTGCTGCTGTTCAAGAATTCGTCGGATCTGGCCGCCGCCTACGGCATCTCGGTGACGGCGACGATGGTCATCGGCAGTGCCATGGCCTTCTTCGTCATCTGGAAGAAGTGGGGTTGGCCGCTGTGGAAGGCGCTCTTGCTGATCGTGCCGCTGCTGCTGCTCGAGCAGGCTTTCTTTACCGCCAACATGTTGAAGGTTTTCGAAGGCGGCTGGTTTCCACTGGTGATCGCGCTGCTGATCGGCCTCGTCATGCTGACCTGGGTGCATGGCTCTCAGGTTCTCGCCCGCGCGACCAAGAAGAACGAGGCCGATCTCGATTGGCTGATCCGCCATCTCGAGCAGAAGCCGCCGCACAAGGTGCCGGGCACGGCCGTGTTCCTCACCTCCGACCCAGAGTCGGCGCCGACTGCGCTGCTGCACAACCTGAAGCACAATCGCGTTTTACACGAGCGCAACATCATCCTGACGATCCGCACCGAAGAACTGCCCCGCATCCCGCGCCACGAGCGCGTCGAGATCGAAAAACTTTCGGACGGCTTCACGCGGGTGATCGCGCACTACGGCTTCATGGAGACGCCGAGCGTGCCGAAGATCTTCGAGCACTGCCGCAGGCGTGATCTCAATGTCGATTTTCCCGCGACGTCGTTCTTCCTGTCGCGCCGTTCGCTGAAACCGACGACGAAAACGCAGCTGCCGCAGTGGCAGGAGCGGCTCTTCATCTGGCTGTCGGGCAAGGCTGAGGACGCGACCGAATATTACAAGATCCCGACCGACCGCGTCGTCGAGGTCGGCACCCAGATCCAGGTGTGAGGTCGGAATGAACAGGTGACCGGACCCTCTGGCCTACCGCCTATGGCCGCTCACCCATCGTTGTTCGTAAGCGCTACCCAATCCTCGTCGTTCTGGGCGCGGCGTTCGAACGTCAGGAAATCGTAGTAGCCGCAGCGGCCGTCGCCCGGAAAGCTGCGGCAGATCGCGGGGCGTGCCTCGTAGATGGTGCATTGCCGCGCATCGATATCGAAGAAGCGGCAGATCTTGCCGTAGTGCGGATCGGCCTTGCGGCGCATCGCGTAGCGGCGACCGTGGGCGCGCTTGGTAAATTTCGTGCGCGCCTCGTCGAACGACAAACTGTGGTGCTTGGCCAACCGCTCGACGTCGCGCTTGTCGAGCGCGATCAGCGGATAGCTGCAGCAGTATCCCGGGCACTTCTTGCAATTGTAGGCTGGCATGCTTCAAGCCTCAGGCGCGGCTAGGATCTTCTTGCCGGCGTTTCTCGCAACGCCCTTGATCGCGGCCAGCTTCACCACCTAGGCTAACCGCATCATCAGGCAATCGCGGAACGTCGAGGAGAAACCCATGTCACTGTTCGATCTCAAGGGCAAGGTGGCGCTCGTCACCGGCGGCAACGGCGGCATTGGCCTCGGTATGGCGCAAGGCTTCGCTCAGGCCGGCGCCAATGTCATCGTCGCTGGACGCAAGGCCGACAAATCGCAGGCTGCTGCTGCGGCGCTGGCCAAGCTCGGCGTCAAGACCGCGGTCCTTGAAGTGGATGTGGCGGACGAGACGTCCTGCGCGGCCATGATCGCGGACGCGGTGAAGCTGATGGGGCGCATCGACATCCTCGTCAACAACGCCGGCATCAACATCAGGAAACGGCCCGAGGCCTACAACATGGCCGAGTGGCGCGAGGTGCTCTCGATCAACCTCGACGGCGCCTTCTACTGCGCACACGCGGTGCACCCGGTGATGCAGAAGGGCGGTGGCGGCAAGATCATCAACATCGGCTCGATGATGTCGATTTTCGGCGCGCCATTCGCCGCCCCCTATGCGGCCTCGAAGGGCGGCATCGTGCAGCTGACGAAAGCGCTGGCGACGGCGTGGGCGGTCGACAATATCCAGGTCAATTCGATCCTGCCCGGCTGGATCGACACCGAGTTGACGCAGAAGGCGCGCGAGCAGGTGGACGGCCTCCACCAGAACGTGCTGAAGCGCACGCCCGCGGCACGCTGGGGCGAGCCGAACGACTTCTCCGGCATCGCCATCTTCTTGGGCTCCAAGGCCTCGGATTTCGTCACCGGCACCGCGATCCCGGTCGACGGCGGCTTCTCGATTTCGGGGTAGTTGGGGAAAGAATCAAGGCATTACTTCAACCGAAATACGTACGCACTGCTGATGATGAGATATCGTTTGGCAGGCCGCGGCTTCTGGAGGTGCGCCAATGGCGCTAATCGAAGGCTTCCGGGTTCAAAATTATCGAGCTCTGAAAGACGTCACTATTGGAAGACTCTCCGGAGGTGTCGGCGAAAGCTTGACGCCATTTACGGTTGTGATCGGAAAGAATGGAGCCGGCAAGAGCACGCTATTCGATGCATTTGGCTTTGTCGCAGACTGTCTCGCGCTCGATGTCGAGACTGCATGCGATCAAAAGCAGCGGGGGGGCTTTGAACGACTGCGATCAAAAGGGCAGACCGGTTCAATTCGGTTCGAAATATACTATCGTGAAGCGCCCAACGAGCGCCCGATCACCTATGAACTTTCCATTGCTGCAGACAAGTCCGGGCGCCCATTCGTCGAGTCGGAATTGCTCAAGCAGCGCAGAAAAGGTCAAAAGCATGGGCGCCCGTATCCATTTCTTCGCTTGACGCATGGGCAGGGGCTGGTCTGGGCGGGGGAAGATGCCGTCGAGGTGGAAGGCGAAGAGGATAGGACGCAAGAACCCGTTGAATTGACAGATTTGAGGCAGCTTGGCGTTGCAACGCTCGGAACGCTCAAAGAGCATCCACGGATCAAGCGGTTTCGTGATTTCTTGAAAGGCTGGTATTTGTCATATTTCTATCCGGATGCAGCTAGGAGCTTGCCGACTGCCGGACCTCAAAAGCATTTAAACGTACATGGCGACAACATAGGAAACGTCGTGCAGTTCATGCGCCGGGAGCATCCTGCGAGATTTAAAGCTATCCTCGATCGGATCGCCGCTAAGATACCAGGTGTCGAGACCATAGATACGCATGTTACGGAAGATAAGCGCGTACTATTGCGGTTCAATGACGGTGCATTCGATGACCCGTTTTTCGCCCAGCAAATGTCCGATGGTACGTTGAAGGTGTTTGCGTATCTGTTATTGTTGGAAGACCCGGAACCGCCGCCATTCATTTGCATCGAAGAGCCTGAGAACGGATTGTACCACAAATTGCTTGAGACGCTGGCGCAAGAGTTTAGGTCGCATGCTACCGGGAGGAAAACAGCTTCGCAGATTTTCGTCACCACGCATCAACCCTACTTCGTGGATGCTTTGGGTCCAGACGAGGTATGGATCTTGGAAAAGAGTTCCGACGGCTATTCCTCTATTCGAAGGGCCTCAGAATTGACTGTTGTAAAAAATCTTGTGGCGGAGGGGTTGCCACTGGGTGGGCTGTGGTACAGCGACTATCTCGACGCAAGGTGATTTGATGCATATCGAGTTACTGGTCGAGGGTGCCCCAGTTGCTGCAGGGATATGGGCGGACTCCTGGCGTCGATGCCGTTGTCGTGGTTGTCGATTCTGATCGTCGAGACTGTGCTCAGTTTCTTGCGGAGCTGACGGCCATTCTGGAGCGGTGCAGTCCAAGACCGAAGACCATGTTTCGGCTTGCCGTTGAGGAAATCGAGGCGTGGTACCTCGGCGATATCAAAGCTATTCTGCGTGCTTATCCGCGTGCAAAAAGAAACATTCTGGAGCGATATGTGCAAGACTCTGTTTGTGGCACATGGGAACTGTTGGCAGACGCGGTGTATGCAGGGGGAGCGGCCGACTTGCGCAAGCAGGGGTGGCCGGCTCCGGGACGGGCGAAACATCACTGGGCCGAGCAGATTGGGCCACACTTGGATTTAGAGGACAACACTTCTCCGAGTTTCGCAAAATTTCGCGATGGTTTGCGTCGACTTGCAAAGGCGTGAGTTTTGCGAAGTGGGCAATGTCCGACCGGGCTGATCCCCACGCCGCTCCATCCCCTACCGCGCACCACCTACGCGGCCTTAGGCGCCGGCAGTCGCAGCACAAACCGCGCGCCGCCGAGCGCCGACTTGCCGATATCCAGCCGGCCGCCATGCAACTCGGCTGCCTGCCGCACGATGGCGAGGCCGAGACCGGCGCCGTCGCTGGTAGTCGAGCCCTTGCGGAACGGCATCGTCAACTCGTCCGGCGGGTGGGATCCAAGCCCTGGCCCGCTGTCCTCGACGACAATGGCGCCGTCGCGCATGACCTCGATCCGGATCTGGGTGCCGGCCGGCGTATGCTTCACCGCGTTCTCGATCAGATTGCGCAGCGCGTCCCGCAAGGCCGTCTCGTCGCCAATCACCGGCGTTTCGCGGTGCGTGGCGAACGTGAGCTTGTGGCCGTCCTGCTCCGCCCATTCGAGCATGCGGCCGACGAGTTCGCGCGCAACGGTCGAAATATCCACCGGCTGCAACGCCGAGCGCGGCGTCGTTTCCAGCCGGGCCAGCGCCAGCAACTGGTCGACGATCGCGCTCATGGCGCGCACATCGCCTTCCAGCCGCTTGCCGCTCGGGTCCTTCAGGTGGCCAAGCTCGAGCATCATGATCGACAGCGGCGTGCGCAACTCGTGCGCCGCCCGCGCGATGAACAGGCGCTGCGCGGAGACGAGGTCGGCGACGCGGTCGAGCAGGCGGTTGATGGCGGAAGCAAAATGCGACGCTTCGGCCGGCAGCTGCGTCAGGTCGAGCCGTTCCTTCCGCTCGAGCACGGAGATCTTGTCGGCCTCGCTGGCGGCGGCAATCAACGGCCGCAGCGAGGACCGCACCGAGACGATGGCGACGCCGAGGCTCAGCAACACCAGCGGCAGCATCGGCAGCCAGACGTCGTCGAAGGTCTCCATGGCGATGATGCGCAGATAGGTGCCGTCGGGATCGCCGAATGTCGCCAGTTCCACCCAGATATCGCGATTGTCGCGATTGACCTTGAGGCCGCCAGCAACGTGCATGCGGTCGGGACTCTCGAGCTTGCGCACCCAGAAATCCTGCCGCGTCGAGGGTTTCCCCGACCAGGGTGACAGCGCCTGCAGATGATAGCCGTTCTGTTCGGCCAGCAAGCGGCCCTCGCCGTCGACGATGCGGAAGCCATAGGCGGCCGCATTCGGTCCTGAAAAATAGCTCGGGTGTTCATTGCCCGACGTGTTTGCCACCGCATCGGCGTGTTGCGCACTGAACCAGCGAGCGATCTGCTGAGCTTCGCGGCGCACGTATGTGTTGTGGAAGTCGGTCTCGTTCAGGTAGTCGCGGACGGCCACGATGCCCGCCTGCAGCAGCATCACCAGAATGGTCGTAATGACGAGCCGGACGGTCAGTGTGCGAACGAGGCCGGCCGGCGCCGCGTCGGCAATCCGACTCATCGCGATTTATCCCGCAGCGTATAGCCGACGCCGCGTACGGTCTCGATCTGGATATCGGAACCGGCGTCACCGAGCGTCTTCCTGGCGCGCGAGACCAGGGCTTCGACGGCGTTGGCCGAGACGTCGCGGCCGAATTCCGATAGTGAGGATTCAAGGACGCTCTTTGGCACCAGATTGCCCGCCCGGCGCATCAGCAGCAGCAGCAGCCGGCGCTCGCTCAAGCGCAGGTCGACCGGCTTGTCGTTGCAGAGCACCTCGAGATTGGCGACGGTGGCCGTGGTATTGCCGACCTTGATCATCGGACCGATGACGTCGGCCGGACGGCGCAGCAGCGCACGGACACGCGCCAGGAACTCGGAATTGTTGAAGGGTTTGGTCAGGTAGTCGTCGGCGCCGGCATCGAGGCCTGCGACGCGCTCGTCGATGCTGCCGCGGGCTGTGATAATCAGGATCGGCGTCGCGAGCCCGCCGGCCCTGAGTGCGCGGATCGCGGCGAGCCCGTCGCCATCCGGCAATCCGAGGTCGATGACGATCACGTCGTACTGGGTGGCGGCCGCACTCGAATGCAGGTCAGCCACGGTGCCGACGGCGTCGATGCCATAGCCAGCTGCGTTCAGAGTCTCGCCGAGGAGCGACTGCAGCCGCGGATTGTCTTCGCACAGAAGTAGTCGCATCGGTTCTTCCCCTGAGTGTCAGGCCTCCTGCATCACCGGATTGAGGTTTTTCGGCAACATCAACCGTCAATAGCAACCCGGCGCTCTTGATCCAAAGCGAATTCCAGCTTTCCGTCAGCTTTGAGACAGCCCAATTGCCTAACACTTGCGGTCGAAGTCCGGGTTGCGGTCGTTTGCGCGCAACCTTGTGTAGTGGAGTACCCAGGCATGATCTGTCACTCGTATGCCTTGTCGAGCCTTGCACCCCATGACGGCCGGAGTTGGGCGCTGCAAACCGACGTGCCGCAGATTCAGCCCATCCTGCTTCCGCCACGACAATGGCCGGGCGCTCGTTCGCCCCGGTGCGGCTTCGGGGGTGCGGAAATCGCATCGATTGCTCGGTGAAGGGAGCCGAGACGAGTGTCCCGTCTCGCAATGGCCGACCAATTTGCAGCACCGTCTTTCGGCAATTGCGAGACATAAGGGACACAAGCGAAATCATCGACTTCGTGTGGCGGTTATCTCGCAGTTTCCGACTGAGAGACGACCGCAGATTGTGGTCGGCAATTGCGAGACGCCACACGAGGCCCAGAATCGCGGTATGGCACCGGAGCCGTTCTGGGTATCGGATCCAAATCGGTTGGCGGGACGCGTCTGGTGGGGCAGCGGTATGGGCGGGCGGCGGAACGGGGCAACGTGACGGCATGATGCGATGGGGGCATAGCGCGCGCATTATCGCGGTCGCAGCGGCAGTTGCGGTTTCGCTCGCTGGCTGCGTCGTTGGGCCGGATTTTTCGTCGCCGAATGTGCCGCCGGTGTCAGGTTTCCTGCCGGCCAGCGCTGGCAAGGATCGTGAAAAGCCGAAGGCCGTGACGTTCAACCCAGGCGCCCACTTGGCCGGCGACTGGTGGGAGGTGTTCGGCTCGACGCGCCTCAACGAGCTGATTGAGCTCGGTATGATCCATAATGCCGACATCGAGGCCGCCGAAGCCGCGCTCAGGGTCGCCGAATACAACGCGTTGGCCGTCCGCGGCAGCTTCTGGCCGACGTTGCAGGGGACCTGGAATTCCAGCCGCCAGCTGACGCCGGACCGGACGTTGACGTCGAACCACGCCAAGGGCAAATCCGTCTACAGCCTGCATACGCCGCAGGTGACGGTGACCTATGTCGCCGACGTTTTCGGTGGTGCCCGCCGGCAGGTCGAGGCAGCCGAGGCCGTGGTCGAGGTGCAGCAGTTCCAGCGCGAAGCGGTGGTGCTGACGCTCACCTCCAACATCGCGCTGGCAGCCATACAACTCGCGTCGTTCGAGGGCCAGATCACCGCGACCAAACGGCTGATCGCACTGCAGACGCAACTCCTCGACATCCTGAAGCGGCAGCTGGCCGCCGGTCAGATCGCGCTGCCGGACGTGCTGGCGCAGGAGACCGCCGTGGCGCAGGCGAAGCTGTTGCTGCCGCCGCTCGAACGCCAATTCGACCAGCAGCGGCATCTGATCGCCGTGCTGACGGGCCGCTTCCCGGCGGAGGCCGGCAAGGAAGTCTTCAAGCTGAGCTCGTTCAAGGTGCCGCGCAATCTGCCGCTGAGCCTGCCCGCCGACTTTGTGCAGCAGCGGCCCGATATCAAGGTCGCCGAGGCCAATCTGAAGCAGGCGAACGCGCAACTCGGGATTGCGATGATCGCCCGGCTGCCGCAGATCACACTGACGGCCAATGGCGGCAATACCGCCGACACCATCGGCAAGCTGTTCCTGCCGTCGACCTGGTTCTATCTGATTGCCGGCAACGCGGCGCAGACGCTCTTCGACGGCCGCACGCTGGAAAACAAGCAGGCCGCCGCCGAGGAGACATTCAAGCAACTGACGGCGCAGTATCGCGGTGTCGTACTCGTCGCGTTCCAGAATGTTTCGGACGTCCTGAGCGCGATCGAAGCCGATGCCCGCCTCATCGTTGCCGCCCGCGCGGCGGAGCAGGCCGCCGACCGCAGTTTGACGTTGATCCGCCAACAGCTCGACCAGGGCCAAGTGAGCTTGCCGACGCTTCTGACCGCACAGCAGGCCTACCTGCAGACGTCGCTGGCGCGCGTCCAGGCCGAGGCGTCGCGCCTCGCCGATACCGTCGCGCTCTATCAGGCGCTGGGTGGCGGCTGGTGGAACCGCAAGGGGTACGACGACGAGCACCACGAGAAGCGGCACCCGGAGCTGTACACCCACGCGCACCATTCGCCCTGGCGCTCCGTCGTCGAGAAGGTGCGCGAGCGGTTTGAACACTGACGGGTAAAGGGGGCACCGCGAGATAGCGCTGTCTTGCCGTCTCCGCGCGTCGGATGCGCCCAAGTGCGGAGCACGTCTCCGACGTGACTGGGCATCCGACGGCGCAAAAAGAAACCGCCATGCTTCCGACGTGATAGAATGTCACCCGTGCGCGGTCGATTGAGCTCCAGGCGGACGGGATGCAGCGGTTCAGGATTGGCTTTTTGGCAGTCTTACTGTTGGCGGTGACGGCAAATTCCGCCGCGGCCGGCCTTCTCGATACACTTTTCGGCACGGGCTCGAGCACGTCACGCGCCACTGAGCCGCTGGCCAATGCGGTCGAGCGCATCAACGCGCTGGCTTCAACTTCGGAACTTGCTCCGCTCGCTGCCGCCGCCTCGCATGAGGGCCATTGGCGCCTCGTCAACCGCGCCGGTGAAACCATGACGGCGGCGAACCCCGACGAGCTTGGCCGGGCGCTGAACGTGCTGGCGCCGGAGATGGCCGCCAACCCGAAAGCGCGGCTGGCCTTCTACCTCGCCGAGGACACGGCGTTCCAGCATCGCGCGCTGTTGAAGGATCTGCCGAAGGCTCAACTCCACGTCGTCGTTGGTGGTGACGCTTATCCGCTGACCCAATCTGGCAGCGGAGCGCGTGCGCGGCTGTTCGCGCTTGTCGCGCCGCAGCTCATCGTTGAACTCAAGGACCGCGCACTCTTTGACGAGGCCATGGCGGTTTTGTCGCGTCCGTTGCAGAAGGCGCGCATCCGCAGCATCGCTCTGGAGCCGGGCGGACCTGTCACAATCGCATCGGCACCGCGCCTCGACCCCGAGAGCAAGCGGCCGCTTACTGACGCGATCGACCCGGACCGCCTACGGCACACGCTGTCAAATCTCCGCGGCCAGACCGCGCTCATTACAGGCCGCGTTGAGGGCGAGCGGCTGGTGTTCAAGCCGCCGAGTGGCGCGGATCGGAGCTTGCTTGTCACCGATCTCAAGGCCGCGGCAGAAGCCGCCGACGTCAACCTGGTGATCCTCAAATCGTCGTCTCCGCGTCAGCCGGGCGCCCGCAACTGGCTCTGGCAGCGGGTCGAGGTGGCGAATCTCGAGAGTGCCATCGAACGTGGTCGTCTTGCGGATTTCCTGACGGCGC
This sequence comes from Hyphomicrobiales bacterium, assembly GCA_031367895.1. Taxonomy (GTDB): domain Bacteria; phylum Pseudomonadota; class Alphaproteobacteria; order Rhizobiales; family Hyphomicrobiaceae. The sequence continues at coordinate 32,945 of JANLQP010000007.1, read as the reverse complement.
TCGGCAGCGATGCAGGCACCATGCTCGTCAGTGCAACGCCCGAAGGGGCCTCGCGCACGCGGCTCGACATCCAGCCGGCCCGCGACGTCGGCGCTGCAACCGGTAGCAACCCGCTGACCGGCGTACTCAACGATCTCCTCTCCGAGGTCACGGCCAAGGTTTCGATCCAGGGCATCAGCGCCTCGATGCTCAGTGCCGAGCGCCAGCGCGAATTGGAGCGCCGTATCGTGCCATTTGTCCCGGCGATCTTGCAGTTCGGCTACGTGACGGCCTTGCTGTTGGGGCTCGTCGGTTGGCCCGTTGCGCGGCTGTGGTGGCAGCGCATCTGGCCGCCCGAGGCAGCGGCCGAGTATGGGAACCGGTTCGGCTTCCAGGCGGCGCGCGCCGCACGCGAGGTAGCATTCGGCGCACTGTTCCTGCCGCTCGCCGGGCCGGTTGCGGCGCTGATGCGGCCGCTGTCGTATTTGTCCAAAAGAGGGACCTCAGTGGCGTAGCCCCGGTGCCTCCTGGCCCGTGCGCGCCACGTACTCCGTGTAACCGCCACCGTATTGGTGAACGCCGTCTGGCGTCAGTTCCAGCACCCGATTGGAGAGTGCGGCCAGAAAATGCCGATCGTGGCTGACGAACAGCATAGTGCCCTCGTATTCGCTAAGCGCCGTGATCAGCATCTCCTTGGTGGCGAGATCCAAGTGGTTCGTCGGCTCATCCAGCACCAGAAAGTTCGGCGGGTCGAACAACAACAGCGCCATGACAAGCCGCGCCTTCTCGCCGCCTGACAGCACGCGGCATTTCTTCTCGATCTCGTCGCCGGAAAAGCCAAAGCAACCGGCGAGCGTGCGCAGCGCGCCCTGCCCCGCTTGCGGGAACTGATCTTCCAGGGACTGAAATATCGTGCGTTCGCCCTCCAGCAGATCCATCGCGTGCTGTGCGAAGTAGCCCATCTTCACGCTGCCGCCGAGTGCCACCTTGCCGTCGTCCGGCTCGGTGGCGCCGGCGATCAACTTCAGCAGCGTCGACTTTCCGGCGCCGTTGATGCCCATCACGCACCAGCGCTCACGGCGGCGGACGACGAAGTCCAGGCCGTCGTAGATGCGGCGGCTGCCATAGCCCTTACTCACCTTCTTCATGGCCACCACATCCTCGCCCGAGCGCGGCGGGGCGACGAACTTGAAGGCCACGGACTGGCGGCGCTTCGGCGGTTCGACCCGGTCGATCTTCTCGAGTTTTTTCACCCGGCTCTGCACCTGCGCCGCGTGTGAGGCGCGCGCTTTGAACCGCTCGATGAACTTGATTTCCTTGGCCAGCATCGCCTGCTGGCGCTCGAATTGCGCCTGCTGCTGCTTTTCGGCCTGTGCGCGCTGCTGCTCGTAGAACTCGTAGTTTCCCGTGTACGTCGTCAATGCGCCGCCATCGATCTCGACGATCTTGTCGATGATGCGGTTCATGAAGGCGCGGTCGTGCGAGGTCATGAACAACGCACCCTCGTAGCCCTTGAGGAAGGCCTCGAGCCAGATCAGGCTTTCGAGATCCAGATGGTTGCTCGGTTCGTCCAGCAGCATGGCATCGGGCCGCATGAGCAGGATGCGGGCCAGCGCCACGCGCATCTTCCAGCCGCCCGACAGCGCGCCGACGTCGCCGTCCATCATCTCGTGGCTGAACCCGAGACCGGCGAGGACTTCGCGCGCCCGTCCGTCCTGGGCGTAACCGTCCAGTTCCTCGAAGCGCCCCTGCACTTCGCCATAGCGTGCAACGATGCCCTCCAACTCGCCCGCACGGGCCGGATCGGCCATGGCGCCCTCGAGCTCCTTCAACTCGACAGCGACCGCGCTCACCGGGCCTGCACCGTCCATCACCTCGGAGACGGCGCTGCGGCCGGCCATATCGCCGACGTCCTGGCTGAAGTAGCCGATCGTGATGCCGCGATCGGTGGACACCTGCCCCTCGTCGGGCGTCTCCTCGCCGATGATCATGCGGAACAGCGTCGTCTTGCCGGAGCCATTGGGGCCGACGAGGCCGATCTTCTCGCCCTTGTTGAGCGCCGCGGACGCCTCGATAAAGAGGATCTGGTGGCCGTTCTGCTTGCTGATGTTGTCGAGACGAATCATGGGGCGCCCTGGAACCGGTTGCGGCGCCCTTATGGCACATGTTGCAGGTCCAAGAAGAGCGACACAAAACACCAAGTCAGCCGGTTGGTATGCAAAATCAGACAGGCAACCAACCGGCAAATCCCCTCTCGTGTCCGGACAAAGGGCTTGCTAAGCTCGGCTCGTCGTTTTGCGTCGCCCCCAAGGAACTACGGCCCAAACCCGGAGGAGAAACCCATGCAACTCAAGGTCAGCCCCACCACGCGCAGCGAGTGCACCCCGCAGGAATGGCAGGCCCGCGTCGATCTCGCGGCCGCCCATCGCCTCGCCTACATGCACGGCTTCAGCGAGGGCATCTTCAACCACTTGACGCTGCTGGTTCCCGGCCGCACCGACCGCTACTACCAGATCCCGTTCGGCATGCACTGGTCCGAGGTCAAGGCGTCGAGCTTCATGGAAGTCGGCTTCGATGGCCAGTTGAAGCGCGGGCTCGGTGACATCGAGCGCTCGGCGTTCGCGATCCATATGCCGATGCACCGCGCCAAGCCGAAGCAGTGCGCGGCCGTTTTCCACACGCACATGCCTTACACCAGCGCGCTGACGCGCCTCGAGGATCCCCGCATCAAGGAGATCGGCCAGTCCGAGGTGATCCTGATGAACAAGATCGCCTACGACGACGCCTACGACGGCCCGGCGTTCGATCAGGCCGAGGGTGACCGGCTCGCGAAGGTTCTTGGCGACAAATCGATTCTGTTTATGGCCAACCACGGCGTGACCACCGTCGGCGCGACGGTGGCCGAAGCCTATGACCGCCTCTACTACATCGAGCGCGTGGCGCAGGTGCAGATCTTCGCCATGTGGACCGGCCAGCGCCTGAAGCAGCTTTCGCCCGAGATCGTCAACAAGACCAAGTCGACGAACAGTAGCGAGATGAGCCAGGGCATGCCGAAGTACGATCCGCCGCCGGCCGTCCGTCATTTCGACGCGCTGAAGCGCATCCTCGACCGCAAGGAAGGCGACTACGTGGAGTGAGGGAACGGAAATTGGCGACGTGCCGAATCTGTCAGGCACGATCGCAGTTTCCCAATGTAGAGCCGGCCCGTGAGCAGCGCATTGCGCCGCTTGCGGGCCGGTGGCGTTTGGTCGCGTTAACGATCTTGGACAGTCCCGGTTTGGCACAGGGCTGAACTCTGGAAGACTGCCGTCGCACACACATGAGGGCAGGGACCGACACCGATGCAGCCGAATATTACCGCCAGCCGGCCCACCGCGAAAATCATGAAATTCTTCGCCGAGCCGGTGCCGTTGCGCCACCAAGTGCTGCGCGTGATGGATATGGCTTTCAACTTCCTCCCGTATTCCGCCAAGATCAACTTCCGAAGCATTGACCGTCCGCATTTTGGGCATTGCCTTCTGCATGCCGCGCGACTGGCGGCCAAGCTCGGCCACAAGCGCATTTCGGCGATCGAATTCGGGGTCGCGGGCGGCAATGGCCTGGTGTCGCTGGAACGGCATGGCGCTTTCGTCGAGAAGGAAACCGGCGTCGGGATCGATATCTACGGCTTCGATACGGGCGAGGGGTTGCCGGCCGCTGTCGACTATCGAGATCTTCCGTATCTCTTCGATGCCGGCGACTTCAGGATGGATCTGGCGGCACTCGAGGCGCGGCTTCAACACGCCAAGCTGTGTATTGGTCCGGTCGCTGAAACCGTGCCGGGTTTCTGTGAGCGTGTGCAGCCGGCGCCGATCGGGTTCATCAGCATCGACGTCGACTATTACACGGCGACGGTGCCCATTTTGAAGTTGTTCGAGTCCGATTGCCGCTATCTGCTGCCGCGTGTCGCCTGCTTTTTGGACGACATGGTCGGCGACCTCGATTGGGCGTTCAACGATTTTACCGGCGAGCTGCTCGCGGTACACGAATTCAACTCGGTCCACGCCGATATCAAGATCGCTTCCGTAAAAGGGCTACGTTACGCCAAGGGCCACATTCCACAGCCCTGGCATGAGCAGGTTTTTCTGGCTCATCTCTTCAAGCACCCGCAATACGGAGCTAGCATCAACGACATCAGGCAATTACCCCTCGGTCGCTGACGAGCAGGCGGGTGTAACGTCCAGCGTTCCGCATGGCGGTATCGCATCGCACCGTTGCGCGGCTGCAGTCGGTTGCGCCATAACGACGGGGCAGTCGAGAGGGCGCGCGATGAAACTTGACCAACACGAGCAGGCGATGCTGGCTGGCGCCGAGGGGCCGGCGAGGCAGTTCGCCATGCAGCAGATCGTCAAGGTCGGTCGCTTTTTCGACGCGGCAGACACAGTCGCTGTGTCCCAGGTGCACATCATGGCGGACCCCGAGGCGCTGGGTCCCTCGGGTGTCACGTGGCTGGAAACGGTGGCGAAGCTGCCGGCGGCTGAGCGCCGCGTGCGCATCCCGACGGTGACGGACCCGCGCGGTGTCGATTTCGCGGCCTACAAGCGCCTTGGCCAAACCGACGCCATGGCCGATCTCGAGCGCCGCGCGACGGCCGCGTTCGAGGCGATGGGCGTGCTGATGACCAACACGTGTATCAACTATCAGTCGATCATGCCGCCGGTGCACGGTGAGCACGTGGCCTTCGGCGACACGGGCTCGTCGATCTATGCCAACAGCGTGCAAGGCGCGCGCACGAATTTCGAAGGTGGGCCTTCGGCGCTGGCGGCAGCGCTCACGGGGCGGACGCCGCGCTACGGCTTCCATCTGCCCGAGAAGCGGCGTGGTACGACATTGTTCGAGATGACGGAGCGCCCGCGCGATCTCGCGGAATGGGGCGCGCTTGGCGGCATCGTCGGCCGTGCCATGACGTCGTATTGGGAGGTGCCCGTCATCACCGGCATCGACCGTCCCATCACCTCCGACGAGATCAAGCAGTTCGGCGCCGCGCTCGCGAGCTTCGGCTCGACGCCGCTGTTCCACATGGTCGGCATCACGCCCGAGGCGCCAGATCTCAAAGCCGTGTTCGACGGCCCGCTGCCCGCCGCCCGTAAGCTCGGGCTGAAGGACATCGACGCGCTGATGGCGTCGTACCGGCCGAAGGACGACAAGCTGGACGTCGTCGTGTTTGCGGCGCCGCAGTTGTCGCTGTTCGAGATGCGGACGCTCGCCGAATTGCTCGATGGGCGGCAGATCAATCGGAAGGTGACGCTGTTGGCTGCCACCTCGCCGGACATCAAGTCGGCGGCCGACCGCATGGGGATCACCGCCAAAATCGAGGGCTCGGGCGCGACCGTGCTCTCAGGCGTCTGCTTCTACCAGATGTACGCGCGCGAGATCGGGCAGGCGAACGGCTGGACGCGGCTGATGTCGAACTCGGCAAAGATCGTCAACATCCTCGGTGGCTACGGCTATGAGCCGATGCTGGAAACCATGGAGACGTGCGTCGCGAGCGCCGTCGCCGGCCGCATCGTCGGCGCTGGAGGCGGGGCATGAGCACACGCATATATCGCGGCCATCCAGGGCCCGGCGTCGCGGTCGAAGGCGAGGCGCTGGTCGCGGCCGACAATTTCTCGGCGCGCTACGACCTGGACCTGACGAAGGGCATCTTCTCGCGGCCAGCGCATAAGCTGGTCGGCCAGAGTTATGTCGGCAAGATCCTGGTGCTCAACATCGCCAAGGGCGGTGTCGCGACGGCCTGGATGCTGCGCGAGATGGTGCAGAGTGGGCGCACGCCAAAGGCGCTGATCCTGAACTTCGCCAATCCGATCATGGCGCAGGGGGCTGCATTCGCGGATCTTCCGTTGATCGACCGGTTCGATGTCGACATCACCAGCGCTGTTCGCACATGCGAGATGGTGGCCTGCGATCCCGCGGCTGGAACGCTGACGATCAAGACGTAAGCGAGGCAAGCGGGTGGCCTCGCCAGCAACCCGTTTGCGGCAGGCTGAAGATTCTGGATATGAATCAATGGTTAGCTCGAGGCGTGCGTTTTCCGCATGTCTGGCGCGGGCTCTCGTGCGTAGCGATCTGGCATGCCAGATGCCATGTTGCAGTACGGCAGAAGACAACCATGCGCTGCCGTAGCGAGGAACACGATCATGAGCACCCAGACATTGAGCGCCGCCCTGGACTTCGTACCCGAAGCCAAGACCGGCCGTGGTGGCAACGTCGGCATCCGTTCCACGGTTTCGAAGGTGATCGAGGCTCTTTTCGCCGCGCGTCAGGCCGAGGCCGAGTACCGCCGCCAGGTCGCCCGTGGCATCGACCCGGCGACGGCTGCCGGCAAGGCCTTCCGGTGCGATCAGAAAGCTGCCTGAGAAAATCAGCGCCGCGAAAGTCGCCCGCTTTGCAGCCCGCAGTTCTGCGGCATTCGGTGGTTGACGCCAAGCGGCGCGCTGCCGACAATACCGCCGCCAGCCCTTTCTGCCTGACTATTCAGGCCCGTAGTCGTCATCGTAAATCCAACGACCCGCATTTCGAGGCGTAAACAATCGATCAGCCCCCACGACCGGGCGGCAGCCATCCTCACTGCAGAGTGTCACCAAGCCGCGGCCGGACGATCCGGACCGCGGCGCATCGCGTTGTGCACAGTTTATCCACAGGCGCAAAAAAACGATTGCGCACGGTGCTGCTGATTCGCTAGCTTTCCTCCAACAACCGAGCACGGAAAGACCTCCGCGGAGGTTGCGGGCAAAAACCCGTACCGGCTTGAACTGACGAGCGTTTGTAATCTGGCCGGCCTTGCGTGGAGCTGCTGTTCCCTGTGGGGCCGGTTTCGTTTTTGGGGGTGCCAATGTTAGAGCTTAGCGGCACGTACGATGTGACGATGAACCACGGCACCGGCATGAGCGAGACATTCGAAGTGAATGTCGCTTGGCAGCCGGCAAGTTTGGAGCCACCGCGCCTCAAAGTGCTCCTGATCGTCGAGAACGCCGCGGCGTCGCGGCGCACTGAGGGGCTGCTGACGCATATGTCGCTGTTCGAGCCGCAGATTACGACAGCTGGAACAGTCGCTGCGGCCCGCTTTGCTCTCCAAGCTGACGAGTTCGATATCGTGCTGATCGACGCCAGCATGCGTGACCGCGATGCCAAAGACATCAACACGGCGCTTGGCGCTGCGCTCGATGGATGCCCGGTTCTTTCCTTGGCCGCGCCGACGTTGTCCGCCAAGAGGCTCCAGGCAACCATCGATCAGGTCATAACGGCCTTTGCCCAACGCTGCTCGACCGGGCAATGAACCCTTCAGGGATATGCACCTTGTGTGCATGTCCCACCGTTGACAGGTCGAGGCAGTGCAACCTGCCGCGGCCAAGATTTACGGCAGTGTGGCGTTAGTTGCGTGCGTTGCGGTGGTCGCGTGTGTTGCTTTCGTCGCGTGTGTTGCGTTCTTGGCGTGGCCAGTCACCCCATGACTTGGCGTTGTATCCCCGCGTAACAGAACTGGTCCTGTACCCCGCCGGTTGCATCCCCCATGCAGCCGGCGTTTTTTTGAGACCTCAAGACTCCAAAAGATGAGGGCGCCCAGCTCGTGCTGCGCGCCCTGGATTGCAGGCAATCGGCCGCTGATCAGCACTCGTTGCGGTAGCGGCTCCACCAATAGCGGCTTCCGGTATCGCGGGCGCGTCGGAGAAGGGTGGCGCAATAGCCGCCGGAGTAAGTGCTGTAGCCGTAATAAGCGACGGGCGGGCCGACGTAGATGTACGGAGCGCCGCCATAGTAGTAGCGACCGCCGCCCCGATAGCCACCGCCGCGATAACGGACATCGACAACGCCGCTGTCATCGACGATGCCGCCGAGCGCCGGCAACTGTGCCGCGTCAACTGACGCTGTCGTGCCTGGTGCGATGAGGGTGCCGGCCGCCAGCGCGGCTGCAAGCCAGAGCTTTTTCAGCATGGATTTTGTATCCTGGTCTCTCGAATCGTAGGTTTGCACTTCCCGACGTGTTGGCAACTTGCGATACTCCTCCCTGTTCAGCAAGCAATGCCTGTGAATTTTGCCGCTACTCTGCCGCCATGTGCTCCGCGAGCCACGGCCAGTTCGCATTGTGTCAGGCGGCAAGCAGGATCGACGTTGATGAATGTCGGATCGATCAGGGAGTAAGTCATGCGTCTCAAGGACAAGGTTGCCATCGTGACGGGCGGCGCTGCGGGCATGGGCGCCTCGACAGCGCGCGTTTTCGCGCGCGAAGGCGCCAAGGTCTTCATCGCCGACCTCAACGACAAGGACGGTGAGGCGCTCGCCAAGGAGATCGGCGGCGCCGCGAAGTTCGTGCACTTGGATGTCACGAGCGAGGAGCAATGGACGGCGCTGGCCGAAGCGGCTGTCAAAGCGCACGGCCGCATCGACGTGCTGATCAACAACGCCGGCGTTTCTGGTAGCGATCCGGACCTGCTGAGCATGGCGACCTGGGATCAGCAGATGTCGGTCAACGCCAAGGGTGTGTTCCTCGGTCTGCGCACGATCATCCCCGTGATGCAGAAGACCAAGGCCGGATCAATCGTCAACATCTCCTCGATTTCCGGCATTGCGGGGCAGGCTTTCGTGCACATGGGTTACAACGCGGCCAAAGGCGCGGTGCGCATGATGACGAAGGCCACCGCCGTGCAGTTCGCCAAGGACGGCATCCGCTGCAACTCGGTGCACCCCGGTTTGATGCCGGCGATGCAGACCTCGCGCATGAGTGCCGATCCGGAAGTGCGCGCCCGTATGCTGCGCGCGGTACCGCTGCGACGTGAGGGCCGCGTCGAGGAAGTCGCGAACGCCAACCTGTTCCTCGCCTCGGATGAGGCTTCCTACATCACCGGCACCGAACTCGTCGTCGACGGCGGTTTCCTGGCCCAGTGACTTCGGTGCGCGTGGTTGGCGGGCATGCAACGGATGTCCGCCTTGACATCCCTTCGTTGCCGCGCATCTTGACGGCAGATCCGCTCATCGAGGGCCCCATGCAAGACAGACCCAAATCGTCCACCGCATCCCGCGCCCAATTCGACTGGGAGGACGCGTTCCGCCTCGAGGATCAATTGACCGAGGACGAGCGGGCGATCCGTGACACCGCGCGGGAGTACTGCCAGGCAAAGCTGGCGCCCCGCGTCGTGAAATCGTACCTCGACGAGCACACCGACCGCGCCATCTTCACCGAGATGGGCGCGCTCGGCCTGCTCGGCGTCACGCTGCCGGAGAAATACGGCTGCGCCGGCGCCAACTACGTCTCCTACGGCCTCGTCGCGCGCGAGGTGGAACGGGTCGATTCGGGCTTCCGCTCCATGAACTCGGTGCAGTCGTCGCTCGTTATGTATCCAATCTACGCTTACGGCTCGGAAGAGCAGCGCCAGAAATACCTGCCGAAGCTTGCGTCCGGAGAATACGTCGGTTGCTTCGGCCTGACCGAGCCGGACGCTGGCTCCGACCCCGGCGGCATGACCACGCGCGCAGAGAAGGTGGCGGACGGCTATCGCCTCACCGGTACGAAGATGTGGATCTCGAACGCGCCCTTCGCCGACGTGTTCGTGATCTGGGCCAAATCCGCGGCACACGACAACGCGATCCGCGGCTTCATCCTGGAGAAGGGGATGAAGGGCCTCTCCGCTCCGAAGATCACGGGGAAGCTCAGCTTGCGCTGCTCGACGACGGGCGAAGTCGTGATGGATGGCGTCGTGGTGCCGGAGTCGGCACTACTGCCGAACGTCTCCGGTCTCAAGGGGCCGTTCGGCTGCTTGAACCGCGCCCGCTACGGCATCGCCTGGGGCGCCATGGGTGCCGCCGAGGATTGCTACGCCCGCGCAAGGCAATACACGCTGGATAGGAAGCAGTTCATCCGGCCGCTCGCGGCCACGCAGCTGGTGCAGAAGAAGCTCGCCGACATGGCGACCGAGATCTCGCTCGGTCTGCAGGGGGCGTTGCGCGTCGGCCGGCTGTTCGACGAAGGCAACGTGGCGCCGGAGATGATCTCGCTCGTGAAGCGCAACAACTGCGGCAAGGCGCTCGACATCGCTCGGACCGCGCGCGACATGCACGGCGGCAACGGTATCCAGATCGAGTATCACGTGATGCGGCACGCAGCCAACCTCGAGACCGTCAACACCTACGAGGGCACGCACGACGTGCACGCGTTGATCCTCGGCCGCGCCATCACGGGGATCCAGGCGTTCTTCTGATGCATTTCACAAATGCGCCTTCAACGCCGCCGCGATGTCCTCGATCGCATCGTTGGCTTTTGGCAGCATTTTGCCGTTCGACAGGAAGCCGTGGATCTGGCCGGGGTAGTGCTTCACGATTGTCGCCACGCCCTCTTGCTTCAGACGAACCGCGTAAGCTTCACCCTCGGCGCAGAGCGGATCGAAGCCCGCGAGCAGGATGAGCGTCGGCGGTAATCCCTTCAGGCTCGATGCCAGCAGCGGTGACGCGCGCCAATCTTTCCGGTCCGCGGCCTTCGGAACATAAAGATCGATGAACCAGCGCATGGTGTCGTCGGTCAGGATCAGATCTTTGGTGAAGCGGCCGTAGTAATCGCCGCTCATCGAGAGATCGGTCGCGGGATAAACAAGGATCTGCGCCTTGAGCTTGGTGCCCTTGTCGCGCAGGCCCAACGCAACGGCTGCGGCGATATTGCCGCCGGCGCTATCGCCGCCGACGGACAGACGCGAGGCGTCGATCTTCAGCATGGAAGCATTGGCGATCGCCCATTCGACGGCGGCGATACTGTCGTCGTAGGCGGCAGGGAACACGTGCTCCGGCGCCATGCGATAGTCGACCGAGAGCACCGCGCACTGCGCCGTGTTGGCGATCTTCCGGCAGACCCAATCGTGGCTGTCGAGGTCGCCGAGCACCCAACCGCCGCCGTGATAGTAGATGTGGCACGCAAGCGTCCCTAAGTCGGCGGTGCCGGCGCCACGATAGAAGCGCACCGGTACAGCACCATGCGGTCCGTTCGCGTCGTACTCCTTGACGCGGTCGACCTGTGGCAGGTCAGGCTGCGTCACCATGCGGCCGCGGCGGAAGACTTCCTTGGCCTGCATCGGCGGCAGCGAATTGATCGGCGGCCGGTCGAGCTTCTTGATCAGATCGAGGAATGCTTGGGATTCGGGATCGAGCTGCATCGGTTGCTCCGCAATGGTGAGGGGTCAGTCGTCAGTGGTGAGTGGAGGTGTGGTGGCTCGTGAAACACCACTCACCACTCATGCTCTTTCACTTCATGAACTTGGCAAGCGCCGCGGCGACTGCGTCCGGTTGATCGAGTTCGGCAAGATGGCCGGCGCCTTTGATCACTTCGATCGACGATTTGGCCTTGATGGCCTTGGCGAACTTGTCGGCGTAGCTGCGTGGCATCACGCGGTCCTTCTCGCCCCACAGCAGCAGCGTCGGCGCCAGGATCAGCGGCAGGCGCTTCTGCAGGTTGGTGTTGCCGAGTGGCCAGAACACGCGGGCGGCGGCTTCCGAGGCGCGCACCTGCTCGATCGGCCATTCGACGGAGTTGGCGCCTGCTGGCACGGCCTTCAGGTCTTTCCAGATCTGCGGATTGGCGCAGAGCATGCCCGGCTGATCATCGGGTCGCTGCGCCCAGACATCGGCGGGTGGATCGTTGTCGTCATAGACGCCGAACGGCGCGATCATCGCGATGCGCTTCACCTTGTGCGGCCACATCGCGGCGAACTCGGCGACGAACGATGCACCGACCGAGGAGCCGGCGATGTCGGCACCCTCGAGCCCGGCCTTGATGAAGATTTCGCGGACGGCGCAGATCCAATCGAGATGCGTGTCCAGCAGGGTGTGGCCGGTGGCGCCCGGAAAGCCCGGCAGCGATGGCGCGATCACGGTGTGTGTCTGTGACAGCGTCTCCAGCATCGGGATCCAGCGCGGCAGGCCGCCGAAGCCCGCGATCCAGCCGATCTTCGGGCCGTTGCCTTTCGTCCAGACGCGGCAGGCGTGGCCGTTGATGTCGATGGTGGTGGTGGTTGGCTCCGACAATGTCCGTCTCCCTGTCACACGATCTCGGCTCTATCGCTTCGAAACCGCCCTCGATCATCTCGATGCACGGGCATCGACTGGCACCTTAAGCTTGCGGTGATGCACGGTTTGATGCATAGTGCATCGCACATTGCATCTGATGTGGAGCTGCGTCAATGAAGGCGATCACACTCCGCGGCCTTCCTCCCGAAATCGCCGCCTACATCGAGGCCGAAGCCGAGCGAACACACGCGAGTCTCAACGCCACTGTGATCCGCCTGTTGCAAGAAGCAATGCAGCCTGAGCGCAAGTCGTCCGGCCCCGAAACATTTCGCGATCTTGATCATCTGGCTGGGACATGGACCAAGGAGGAAGCCGACGAGTTCGACAGGGCATTGGCAGAAATCAGGCGTATCGATCCGGAGATTTGGAATTAGATCGGGCACATCATGACGGTCACGATCGATACGTCGGCTTATTCGGCATTTCGGCGCGGACACTTGGGCATCCGTGGTCTCATCAGGCAGACAGCGCGCCTTGGCATGAGTGTGATCGTGATCGGGGAACTCGGCACAGGATTCCGGCGCGGCAATCGTCAAAGTCAAAATGCCCGCGATCTCGACAGTTTTCTCGCGTCGCCGCGCGTTCACGTCATCGATGCCGACGCGGTCACCGCCGACCGTTATGCTGAAATTCTTAACTTCCTTGTCGCCAACGGCTCGCCAATGCCGACCAACGACGTATGGATCGCAGCGCAAGCGATGCAGCATGGGTTGCAGGTCGTCACGACCGACCGGCATTTCACCCTGATCCCGCAAGTGAGCACGCTGCATTTCGATCCCTGAGGCTACTCCACCGCCTGCACGCCCGGCCGGAACGCAGGCACGGTTGCGCGCGTCGATTTCTGCATCGGTTTCGGCCACCACTTGTCCTCCCACTCGGAGAACATCGGCTTGAGCTTGGGCATCACCTTCTCGGCGAACAGCTTGGTGTTATATTTGCAGAGATCCTTCGACATGTTGCCGTACTGGAGCAGCAGCATGAGGTGGCCGACGTTCATGTTGACGGCGACTTCGCGCAACTGCTCGACGACGTCGTCGGGTGTGCCGACGATGACGTAACCGCGGTCGACGATGTCCTTCATGTCGCGCGCCACCATGTTGAAACGCGTGCCGGCCGTCGAGCCCGTCGTGCCTTGCGCCGCGAGCGCATCCTTGGCGGCGTCGGCCGAAGCCTGAGCGGCGGCCTTCACCTGACTCTCGAGGCCGACGCGCTGCGTCGCTTCGGTGTTGTAGCCGGGCGGTGACGCGTACTTCAAGTCGACGTGCAGGCAGCGGCCGTAGAAGTATTCGGCGGCCTCCGCGTAACGCTCCATGGCTTCCGAGCGCGACTCAGCAACGCCGACGAACTGCAGGAAGCCGGCGCGATAGGGATTGCGGTCTTTGCCGAGCCTCGCCATCTCGTCCCAAAAGCCCTGCATGGTTTTGAGGCCGGCCTTGTAGCCATAGTACGAGAGGTAGCAGTAGACGTAGTCCATCTGCGCACACCAAGCCCAAGTCTCGACCGAGCCCCCGCCCGGGATCCAGACTGGCGGATGCGGCTGCTGAACGGGGCGCGGCCAGATATTCACGTAGCGCTGCTGGTTGAAGCGGCCGTTGAAGGCGAACGTGTCCTTCTCGGTCCAGGCCTTCATGACGAGATCATGCGCCTCGAGATACTTTTCGCGCAACATCGATGGATTTTGTCCGTAGGCGAAGCACGTATCCATGCCGGTGCCGACCGGGAACCCGGCGATGAGCCGTCCGCCGGAGATACAGTCGATCATCGCGAATTCTTCTGCCACGCGCGTCGGCGGATTGTAGAGCGCCAGCGAATTGCCGAGCACGCAGATCGCTGTATCGGTGGTGCGCCGCGACAGCGCCGCGGCGATCAGGTTCGGCGATGGCATCAGGCCGTAGCCGTTCGAATGGTGCTCGTTGCAGCAGATCGCATCGAAGCCGCAGTCGGCCGCGTACTCCATCTCGTCCATGAAGTCGTTGTACATGTGGTGCGCGCGCTTCGGATCGAAGAGCTTCGAATGGATGTCGACCCACACCGACGGGTGCTGCTCGCGGAAATCCTCGGGGAGTTCCGTGTAGGGCATCAGATGGAACCACATGCATTTCATGGAGAAGCTCCGGGAGGCGAGTGGGGCAAGAGCGGGTCAGTGGTCAGTGGTCGGTTTCGTAGGTCGTCAATAGGCGGCCTGCACTTCAGCCGTATTGCGCCGTAACTTGTGCTGGCGCAAAAACCGCGGCGCAATACGCCCCAGAAGGAGGGGCTATTGCGCCCTACGAACCAGTTTCCGACAAGTCCGGACAACTGGCAAGTCACGGCAGCCGCGGCTTGTGCCCGAGTGTCCGGTAGCGGTCGTACATCACGATCGCGCCGGCCATCGCGACGTTGACGCAGAAGAGCGTCGGGATCTTCACGATCGTGTCGCAGCGCGCCAAAAGTGCCGGCGACAGCGAGCCCATCTCGGGGCCGAGCACATAGGCGGCCCGCTGCGGGTGGTTGAAGCTCGGCAAATCGACGGCGTCGTCAAGCAACTCGACGCCGACCAGCTTGCAGCCCTGCGGCAGCACCATATCGTCGAGCTTGGCCCAGTCGTAATGCGGCACGTGGCGCGCCCCCTTCGAAGTGTCGACCCAGGCTTCGCTGGCTTGGTAGGTGGCGCCAATCGTGAACGTGAAGGAGGCGCCGAAACCGTGCGCCGACCGCATGAGATTGCCGAGATTGAGGCTCTTCGAGATCCGCTCGGCGCCGATGCCGAAGAAGCCGCGCATCGGCGGCATGTTCTGGTTGCGCGTCATCGTCGGTCCCAGGTCGGTCCTAGAGCGAGCGTCAAGAAGGATCACCAGCCGCGGAAAATGCGCGTCTGCCAGTCGTCATCGCGGCTACGGCTCGGGCGCGGCGGTGGTGCGGCTGGCGGTGCCACTGGGCGTGGTGCGAACGCGTCGTAGCTGCGCTGGCCGGAGGGCGCTCCGATCGGGCCCTGGCCACGGTAAACCTGGACTTCCCAAGCCGGCGAGACGACGCCGCGCTGGTTGACCGGCACCGGTAGCGACGCGATGCGGCCGCCGCCATGCTTCTGGACGACGCGCTTGTCGTACTCGGCAACCGTAGTCTGGCCCGCTTTGGGGGTGATGTGCACGACCTTGTAGCCCTTGGCCTTGAGCTCGGTCAGCAGCGTACCGAGGGCACCCGCCGTCGACGGCTGGATGTCGTGGAACAGGATGATGCCCTTACCCTTTTTCTCGAGCTGGTTCATCACGTTGCGGATGACGGCCGTGGAACTGCGCGTCTTGAAGTCGTAAGAGTCGAGGTCGATCGAGAAGATCGCGGTGTTGCGCTGCCGCAAATGCGCGGTCATCTCCTTGGGGTCGCTGAGATAGGGAAACCGGAAGAACGGTGCCGCAGGTGCGCCAAGGCTGCGTTGCACGGCGCTGATGCCGAGTTCGATCTCTTCGGTGGCTTCCTCAGCCGGGATCTTGGCGAGGTTCTGGTGTGACCAGGTATGCGTCGCGACGGTGTGGCCGAGGCCGGCAACTTTGCGGACCAGCTCCGGATAGTAGAGCGCCCGCTGACCGACCATGAAGAAGGTCGCCTTGGTGCAATGCGCGTTGAGCGCGTCGAGGATCGGCTGCGTCAATGTCTTGTGCGGACCATCGTCGAAGGTCAGCACCACCTCGCCCTCCCGCAGAAACGGGCCCTTGCTGGTGTACTGGTTTTCGCCGAAGCGCGGACCGCCCTTGGTGTCGATCTCGACGGTGCGCGCAAGGCCGATGGCTTCAGGGCCGCACTGTGAAGGCGCGCGCGCGGCGGCCCCGACAGTCAGGTGCCCAACCACAATCCCGCCGGCAGCGATGAGGCCAAGCAGCGCAAAAACGTGTCTCGAGCGCATCAAGTGCTACCCTGCCTTGTCCGTTCCAAACGGTGTTCCAACGGGAACTATTTCTCGGGAGAAGCTGAGGCGGCACCTGAGCTTGCTTGACTTTGGTCCGGCCGCGCCCGTACCCCAAAACAGCGGTCTGGGCGGGCACGCCTCGATCCCCTCAGGGCGGATATTAAGAACCGATTGTGGCAAGAAGCAATGCGCCCCTTGCCACAGTGGTGCGGCGAATAAAAACATCGAAAAATCAACGGGAAGGGCGGCGAGCATCATGCAGGAGCCGGTCACGCCAGCGGGTTCGAAGGCGGCCATTCAGCCGAATGTGGAGCGTGTCGCTGAACTTCGCGCGGCGCTGGCGGTCACCGATACGACCAGCGTGCGGGCCTTCTGTCGCGACGTCAACGCGCCCGACCTCGCACACATGATCGAGCTTCTGGCACCGGCCGAGCGGCTCATCTTGCTGCAAGCGCTTGGCTCGGAGTTCGATCCCGAAGTCCTGTCCGAACTCGACGAGAGCGTTCGCGACCAGCTGTCCGAGGCGCTGCCGAACTCGGTGTTGGCCAAGGCCGTCGCGGAACTCGACACCGACGATGCGGCCTACGTCATCGAGGGCCTGGAGGAAGACGACAAGCGCGACGTGCTCTCCCAGATACCGTCCGGCGAGCGCGCGGCGCTCGAACGCAACCTCGAATACCCCGAGGAAACTGCCGGCCGTCTGATGCAGACGGACTTCGTGGCGGTGCCGCCGTTCTGGACGGTCGGCCAGGTCATCGACCACATGCGGGAAGCTGTCGACTTGCCGGAGACGTTTTCGGACATCATCGTCGTCGATCCGACGTTCCGCGTGCTGGGCAGCCTCGACCTGTCGCGATTGTTGCGCACAAAGCGTCACGTCGGCATCGAGAGCCTGATGAACAGCGAGCGCCACGTGGTGCTCGCCACCGACGACCAGGAAGAAATGGCGCGCCAGTTCGAGCGCTACGACTTGAAGTCGGCGCCGGTCGTCGACGAGAACAAGCGGCTGGTCGGTGTCATCACGGTCGACGACGTCGTCGAGGTCATCGAGGAGGAGACGGAAGAGGATCTTCGGCTCCTCGCCGGCGTCGGTGACGAAAGCATGACCGATACTGTGCTGCCGACGTTCAAGGGCCGGTTCGTATGGCTGCTTGTCAATCTCGGCACGGCCGTCTTGGCGTCGTCGGTAATTGCGATGTTCGATGCCTCGATCAAAGAGATGGTGGCGCTCGCCGTGTTGATGCCGATCGTCGCGTCCATGGGCGGCAATGCCGGAACGCAGACGATGACGGTCGCGGTACGTGCGTTGGCGACGCGCGAGCTCGGCCCCGTCAACGCCGGCCGCGTCATCCTGCGCGAAGCGTCCGTCGGACTCATGAATGGCATGATTTTTGCGCTCATCTTGGCACTCGTCGTGTTCTTCTGGTTCGGCAGCGGCAAGCTCGGCCTCGTCATCGGCGCGGCGATGATCTGCAACTTGTTTGCTGCCGCACTCGCCGGCATCCTCATTCCGCTGGTGCTGCAGCATTTCAAATACGATCCGGCGGTCGCGTCCGGCGTGTTCGTGACGACCGTGACGGACGTCGTCGGCTTTTTCGCGTTCCTGGGGCTCGCCACGCTGGTCCTGCTCTGAGTATGATCACCTCCAACGCGAGAGGTTTCGCCATGTCGTTTTGCGTCCGCAGACTCGAGGCCAAGGACAAGACCGCCTGGACCGCCTTGTTCAAGGGCTACATCGCCTTCTACAAGGCCGCCGTCGCCGAGGACGTGATCGAGATGACGTGGGCGCGGCTGATGGCCGGTGAACCAGACTTCCACAGCGCGTTTGTCGCCGAAGACGCGGCGGGCAAGGTCGTCGGCTTGGCACACGTGCTCTTCCACTGTTCGACGTGGTCGCCGACAAACTATTGCTATCTGGAAGACCTGTTCGTCGATCCAGCCGTGCGGGCAAAGGGTGCCGGCCGTCACCTGATCGAGGCCGTCTATGCCGAGGCCGACCGGCGCAAATGCACACGCACCTATTGGACGACGCAGGAGTTCAATTATCGCGCCCGCGGTCTCTACGATCAGATGGCGACGAAGTCCCCGTTCGTGCAGTATCGGCGTTAGCAACAACTCCCCTCTCCTCATCGTCCATGCGAAGCATGGTTCCGCCATCGTTGCGCTTGATGGGGAGAGGGTTAGGGTGAGGGCAGCCGCTTGAGCGGCGCTAGTTGCTGCCCCAACCGAACCCTCTCCCGCAAAGGACGGGGGAGAGGATCCGCCACGAAGGAGATGCCACATGAAGATTTCGCGTATTCGTTCCGAGATCGTCCGGTTGCCGGCCGATGAGCCGTTAGCGGACGGGCCGAAGTCGCCGGGCACGCGCGACATCGTCGTCGTCAAGGTGGTAACGGCCGACGGCATCGAAGGCTTGGGCGTCACATTCTTCGGCGGCGCCATGACCAACACGCTGAAGCAGGCGGTCGACGACTTGGGGAAGTTGATCATCGGCGACGACCCGCGTCTGGTCGAGCGCATCGCCGACAAGCTGCGTTTGGCCGCTGTCTCCAGCGGCCCGGGCGGCATCTTCACGTTGGCGCTGTCGGCGATCGATACCGCGCTCTGGGATATCAAGGCGAAGGCACTGGGGTTGCCGGTCGCGCAATTGCTCGGCGGCCATCGCGACGTGGTGCCGGCCTACGCGTCGGGTGCGCTGATGCGCCACTTCACACTGAAGGAGGTCGAGGCGTCGGCGAGGAAGCTCGTCGAGCGCGGCTGGAAGGCGATGAAAACGCAGCTCGCACTCCCCGGCCACACCACACCCGAAATCGAGGTCAACCGCATCAAGGTGCAGCGCGAGGCGATCGGCCCCGACATCCAGCTGATGTGCGACATCAACCAGCGCTGGAACGTCTATCAGGCGATCGACATCGGGAAGCGCATCGAGCAATACAATCTGCATTGGCTCGAGGACGTGACGACGTGCGACGACTACCAGGGGCTCGCGCGCGTCACGCATGCCCTGAAGACGCCGATTGCGGGCGGCGAGTACGTCTACGGCATCGCGCCCTTCCGCCAGATGCTCGAGGCGCGCTCGGTCGACATCGTCATGATCGACATGCTGCGCGCCGGCGGCATCACGCAATGGATGAAGATCGCCGGCATGGCTGAAGCCTTCAACATGCCGGTTGTCTCGCATCTGCTGCCGGAGTTCCACGTGCACCTGATCGCCGCCATCCCGAACGGCGAGATCGTCGAATACATGCCATGGACGCGCAACCTGTTCGACAGCTGCGCGCTGCCCGAAAAGGGCATGATGAAAGTGCCGTCGGTGCCGGGCCTTGGCGTCACGTTCACAAAAGAGATCAACGCCAAACTGGACAGCGGGAAGTAATCGGGCATCAACGTCGTCGTCCTGCATGCCCGGGATCAGCAGATCGCGACGAAGCCCGGCGCGTCGCGGTGGAGTGATGATCGTGCGTTCACGGACACGACGATTGGTTCACGGACACGGCTGCACGACACGGCTGCACGGACACGGCAAGCCGTGCACGCACGCCGCAACAAGGGTGAGACCGCATGCTGCCCGCCGAGGCGGCCGGGACAGTCGATCCCGCTCGACGGCGGCTTGAGCCTTTGACAGATGCGACTTCGAGGAGAACACCACGATGACGATGGGATTGCTGATTGCAGCTTTCGATTTTTCCACCGCACAGGCCGACGAGTTCCACGACTGGTACGACCTCGAGCATATTCCCGAGCGCAAGGCCGTGCCGGGCTTTGGCGCCTGCGAGCGCTGGATCGGCGCCGATCAGCCGGATTATTCCGTTGCAACCTATGACTTGGAGTCCCTCGCCATCCTGAAGAGTGCGCCCTATAAGGCGATCGCCTACGACAACCTGTCGGTCTGGTCGAAGCGCGTGACGGCGAAATGCAAACGCCTGCTGCGCTTCGAGGGCAATCAGATCACGCCCGGCACCGCCAAGGCGCCGGCCAAGTCCGGCGGCCTCCTGCTCAACGCCATGAACATCGCGCCGGACGCCGAGAAGGATTTCAACGCCTGGTACGACGAGGAGCATCTGCCAGCGCTGGCGAAGGTGCCGGGCACGCTGCTGGCGCGCCGCTTCAAGGCCGAGGGCGCGACTGGCGGCACGCACCGCTACGTCGCGGTCTATCACCTGGAAAGCCCGCAGGTGCCGCTCAGCGCCGCCTGGAAGAAGGCCGTCGACACGCCGTGGACCGCGCGCGTTCGCCCGCATTTCCGCGACCACGTGCGCATCCAGACCAAGGCCTACGTGCGCGCGGGGTGAAGGGCTGCGGCACTGACATCGCAGCCGACATCGCAGCTGTCAGCCGACATCGCAGCTTGCTCAGGTCCAACGACGCGACGTAGGCTTGAGCCAGCGAACACGGAGACGCGGGAAGCGGGGTGGCTGATGGATCTGGTCGTTGTCGGTGGGGGATTGGCGGGCCTTGTTGCAGCCGCGCGCGCAAGCGAGCTTGGGTGCTCCGTCACCGTGCTCGAGGCTGGCGCCGACGAGCGTTACGTCTGCAACGCGCGGTTCTCCGGCGGCGTCTTCCACATTGCGTTCACCGAGATCAAATCGCCGCCCGAGGTCTTGCGTGCAGCGATCGATCGAGTCACCGACGGCAAGGCGGACAGCGCCCAGGCCGACATGTTGGCTGGAAACTCCGGACGGCTGGTCGATTGGCTGCGCGGCCAAGGCGCACAGTTTATCCGCACACCAGTGGCCTGGCAGAGCCACATCCTGGCGCCACCGCGCCCGATCGTCGCCGGCCAGGAATGGATGGGTCGCGGACCGGATGTGATGCTGCGCCGTCTCGTCGAGAAGATCACTGCGCGGGGCGGCAAGGTCGAACGCGGCACGCGGGCGCGCGCGTTGATCATGGAGGATGACCGTTGCGTCGGGGTCGAGGCTGAGACCGCTGGCCAGATGCGACGGTTTCCAGCGAAGGCCGTGCTGCTGGCCGACGGCGGTTTCCAGGCCGATCTGGAGCTGGTGGGCAAGAACATCGCGCCGGCGCCGGGGGGTGTGAAGCAGCGCGGTGCGGCAACCGGCAAGGGCGATGGCCTGCGCATGGCGACGGCCGTTGGGGCTGCGACCAGCGCCCTCGACCGGTTCTACGGCCACCTGCTCTGCCGTGACGCGATGACGAACGACAGGGTCTGGCCGTACCCGGAACTTGACGCACTGGCGACGGCGGGCATTCTCGTTGACCCGAGCGGTCGGCGGTTCGTGGACGAGGGCATCGGTGGCGTCGCGATTGCCAATGCCATCGCGCGGCTCGCCGATCCGCTGTCGGTGACGGTCGTCTTCGACGCCAAGATCTGGGAGGGCCCTGGCCGCTCCGCGCGGATACCGGCGAACCCGACGCTCGCCAACGCCGGCGGCACGATCCTGAGCGCGCCAACGCTTGGGCAATTGGCGGCAGCGGCCGGGATCGATCCAACGGGGCTGGCAACCACGGTTGCCGTGCACAACGCCGCGATCGCGGCGGGGGACAGCACGACCTTGCGTCCGGTGCGCAGCACGGACCGATTCACGCCGATGCCGGTCGCGTCTGGGCCGTTCATGGCGATCCCGCTTTGTGCCGGTATCACCTACACGATGGGCGGCCTTAGGATCGACGCGGGGACCCGCGTGCTGAAGAGCGACGGGCAGCCGATTCCGGGGCTCTACGCGGCGGGCTCCACGACGGGCGGTCTTGAGGGCGGGGACCGTTCGGCCTACATCGGCGGCCTGACCAAGGCCGGCGTGCAGGGTCTCGTTGCGGCCGAACACGTTGCTGCAAATCGCACTTGAGTGAGGGCGGGCGCCTGATGGAACAATATCCGATGGTGCGGCTGATCCTTTGCCATGGATCGCGGCTTGCGGCCGGATTAGCGGCGCTGCTGCCGTTGGGCGCGCTGTTGTTGGTCGCCGCCGGCTGGAGCTGGCTGACGCTGCCGGTGGGCCTGCTGCTCGCCGTCGTCGCGTACGGTCTGTTGCTCAGCTACGTCGAGATCATCCGCATTATCGCCGATACCCTGTTGCCGAAATAACTGTTGCTGGCCTCACGCGGCCCCACTTTGAGGCAATGTGTTGAGGCGACGAGCGCAGTCACGACTGGTGCTTTGACGTAGCTCCTCCCATCTATTAGAAAGATTCCAAAATCCGGCGCCAGTTGCGCCTCGTACAGAGTCGCGACCATACCGCGGCAGGAGGCACCTATGTTCATCCAGACCGAACCGACCCCGAACCCCGCAACGATGAAATTCATCCCCGGCAAGCCCGTGCTTGGCGACGGCACGGTGGACTTTCGTGACGAGGGCGAGGCGGCACAATCGCCGCTGGCCAAGCGCCTGTTTGCCATCGACGGCGTTTCTGGAGTGTTCCTTGGCTCCGACTTCATCTCGGTGACCAAGGGCCATGACGAGTGGCAGCACCTGAAGCCGGCGATCCTTGGCGCTATCATGGAGCATTACCAGTCGGGTGCGCCGGTGGTGTCTGGCGCAGGCGGCGCCGACGACGCGGCCGGTGGCGACTACGATCCCAAGGACGAGGAAACGGTCAAGACGATCAAGGAATTGATCGAGACGCGCGTGCGCCCGGCCGTGGCCAACGATGGCGGCGACATCATCTTCAGCGGCTTCCGCGACGGCATCGTCTCGCTGCACATGCGCGGCGCCTGCTCCGGTTGCCCGAGCTCGACCGCGACCTTGCGCGGCGGCATCGAGCGGCTGCTGCAACACTTCTGCCCCGAAGTGATCGAGGTCCGGGCGGTTTGAATTAGGGACCAGGGACCAGGAACCACGGACCAAGTTTCAGTGGACGTGTCCGTATGCACGCGCCGGATGCGCCAGTGGGCATCCGGAGGCGCCATAAAAATGCTCACGCGATTTTCGGGAAGCGGCCTTCGACGGGGTATCCGGGATCGGTGTAGCCGGCACTCGAGGGATGCCCCGGATGCACGAGGCTGTCGACGATCGCCTCGTCCTCCTTCGTCCAGGGGTAATCGAGGCCGCCGAAATAGCTGGTCCACTGTTCGAACGTGCGCGGCCCCGCGATCACCGACGTGATCGCCTGGTTGTTCAACACCCAGGCGACGGCGAGATCGATCAGAGGCCGGCCTTTCGCTGCCGCGTGGGCCTTCAACTGCTGTGCAATGGCCAACGACTCCGGCCGCCATTCGGTTTCCATCAAGCGGCGGTCGGCGCGCCCGGCGCGCGTGTCGGGCGGCGCGTTGCTGCCGGGCTGATATTTGCCGGAAAGCACGCCGCGCGCGATCGGGCTGTAGGGCGCGACGCCGAGATTGAAGGCACGCGCGGCTGGCAGCACCTCGACCTCGGGCTGCCGGTTCATCAGATTGTAGTAGGGCTGCAACACGACTGGCATCGGCGCACCGACGTCGCGGCAGGCCGTGGCGATCACCGGGATGTGCCAGGCGCGGACGTTCGAGAGGCCCCAGTAGCGCAGCTTGCCGGACTGGATCAGATCGCCGAAGCAACGCGCGACCTCGGACCACGGCACGGAGGCGTCGACGCGATGAATGTAGGTGATGTCAATGTGGTCGAGCGCAAGCCGCTTCAACGACGCGTCGGTGGCAGCCACCATGTTCCGGCGCGAGAGGCCGCGGTCGTTGGGACCGGAGCCGGTCGGTTGGGCGAGCTTCGTTGCCAGAACCCAATGGTCGCGTTTTGCCTTGATGACGCGGCCGACGACCTCCTCGGAGCGGCCCTTTTCGTAGACGTTGGCCGTGTCGATGAAGTTGACGCCGGCGTCGGCGGCATGGTCGGCGATGCGTTGCGCCTCGGGCTCGGGCGTCGGGCCGCCAAACATCATGGTGCCCAAGCAGAGCTCGGATACTTTCAGGCCACTGGAGCCGAGCTGGCGGGTGCGAATCTGGGGCATGGGGAGACCTTCGTTTCGGGGTGACACCGGTCGGTCTTAATGGCCCGGTTGCCAAACGGCTAGCCCTTTGGCGGGTCGAGAGCCGCAGCGCCGCCCCAGTGATATCCGCTCGCAACTCGTGTGCGGGTGACAACGCGACACGTGCACAGCGCGACACGTGCACAGTTGTTGCCCACTTTCGTTGGCGCTAAGCTCTTCATGTCTCCCGCCACCTTCCCCCACGAGGCCCGCCATGCAATCCCTCCCCGATGGACTTGCCGTCGTCGTCAAGCGTGATTGTCCGACGTGCGTGATGGTGGAGCCGGTGTTGCGGCAGCTGGCGGCGGCGGGCAAGATCACGATCGTTTCGCAGGACGATCCGGCGTTTCCGAGCGGCGCCGGTGCGGTCGTCGATGACACCGGCCTGAAACTCTCCTGGGACCATAAAATCGAAACCGTCCCCACGGTGCTGCGCATCGAGCGCGGCGAGGAGAAGGCGCGCGCCGTCGGATGGCACCGCGAGGAGTGGGAGAGCCTGACGCGGGTGAAAGGTCTCGGCCCTGATCTTCCGGTGCAACGGCCGGGTTGCGGCTCGCTGACCACCGATCCGAACATCGCCGACGAACTGGCGCTCAAATTCGGCAACTTCAAATTCAAGTCGCGCAAGGTGGAAATCGGCGCCTACGAGGACGACTACGAGGCCGCTTTCGACCGCGACTGGTCCGATGGATTGCCGGTTGTGCCGCCGACCGAAGTGCGCGTCTGGCGCATGTTGCAGGGCACCAAACGCGATCCACACGAGATCCTCGGCGCGATGCCGCCGGACTATCAGCCGTGCACGGTCGAGAAAGTGGCGGTCAACGCCGTCATGGCCGGTTGCCGGCCGGACTACATGCCGGTGCTGCTGGCGGCGGTGGAAGCCGTGCTGGACGACGCGTTCTGCCTGCACGGCGTGATCGCGACGACCATGTTCATTGGCCCGATCGTGATCGTGAACGGGCCGATCCGCAAGGCGATCGGTATGAACTCCGGCATCAACGCGTTGGGCCAGGGCAACAGGGCGAACAACACGATTGGACGCGCACTGCAACTGACGATCCGCAACGTCGGTGGCGGCAAACCCGGCGGGGTCGATCGTGCGACCCTCGGCACTCCCGGAAAACTCGGCTTCTGTTTTGCCGAGAACGAGGAAGACTCCTGTTGGGAGTCGCTGGCGACGGAACGCGGCGTGCCGGCGGGCAAGTCCGCAGTCACACTCTACGGCGGGTATGGCGTGCAGGGTATCGTCGATCAGACCTCGCGGACGCCGGAGTCTCTCACCGGGAGCTTCGCGGCAGGCCTCAACTCGATGTATCACCCAAAGTCATTTCCCGGCCCGGACGCGTTCCTGGTGATGGCGCCCGACCACCAGCGCGTCTATCGCGAGGCTGGCTGGAGCAAGGCCAAGTTCAAGGCCGAGATCGACCGGTTGACGACTGTCGACGCGGACAAGTTTCTCGTTGGGCTCGATGGTATGCAGCCGGGCGTCTCGCCGGCGCAGAAGGGCAAACGCGTGAAGAAGTTCCGCGATGGCGGGTTCAACGTCGTGATGGCTGGCGGCAAGGCAGGGCTGTTCTCGGCGATCCTGCCCGGCTGGAGCCCTGGCGATGTCAACTCACAGGTGACAACGCGTGTCATTGGCGACTGAAGCAGCGGCCGTTGACGTTGTGCCTGAACATCGTCCGGCGAGGCTGCGGCGCATCGCAAGCCGCTTATTGAACATTGCAACCATTAGTTGCTGAACATAGGCCAACAAACCGAGCATAATGGCTCCCGATACCATGCCTGCCCGCCGAGGCGGTGTGACGACGGACTTTGGAACCTGCCGTTTACTGCCTGCCCTTTACCGGTTGCAAAGTCGGAGCTGCGACTGAACGTCGAACGTGTAAATGCGTATGGTGGAGCACATGCAGCGTCTTTTGCTGTTGGTCGCGGATTTGGTTTTAATTGCGTTGGCCACTGTTGCGGCCCTGGCATTGCGCGACAACCTTGAGGTGTCGCTCGAGTCGATGCGAAGGCTCGCCCCACACCTCGGCTTCAGCCTGACGGCGGCGACGGGCATCATTCTGATAACCGGCCAACAGCGCTCGATCTGGCGGCTCAGTTCCAATTCCGACTATGTGCGCGTCGCGGCCGTCGCCGCAATGATCGTGCTCGCGGCCACAACCACAGGCTTTGTCGTCAACCGCCTCGAGGGCGTCGCACGCTCGCTGCCGATCCTGCAAGCAATCATCATGGCTTGTGCCCTGGTCGGTGCCCGCGTTGTCGCGCGCCAATATCATGACTGGCGCCGGCGCGATCGGACGCCGCAGAAGAAGACGCTGGCCATGGCCGACACGCGCGAGACTGTGTTGGTCGTTGGCCTGAACAAGATCACGGAATTGTACCTCGCATCCGTGACGGAGTTTGCCGCCGACAGGATTGCCATTGCCGGGGTTCTCGGCCGCAGCGAGCAGCACAGCGGGCGCGTCGTCCAGAACCACAGGATCCTGGGCACGCCGCGAGAGATCGAGTTGGTCCTTCAGGACCTCGGGTTGCACGGCATCTTCGTCAACCGGGTCGTCGTCACCATGCCGTTTGACCGCCTGACGCCAGAGGCCCGCGAGGCGCTCCTGCGGATCGAAGCCGGTTCCGAAGTCATCCTCGATTTTTTTGCCGAGCGCGTCGGTTTGGCGCCTCCCTCGGCAGAACAGCGCGACCGTCTCACCCGCCGCATCGCGGCAATCGAACCGGATCCGGCGCGGGCCCTCTTCCAGATCAGCGACGAGCGGCTCGAAGCGATTCTTCGCCGCCCCTATTGGCGCGTGAAACGATGCCTCGATTTCTGCTGTGCGCTGGTACTGCTCGTGGTGGCGCTACCTCTCATGCTCGTGATCGCCGGACTGATCGCGATCGGGGTCGGCGCACCGGTTGCGTTCTGGCAAGTACGCCCCGGACAGTTCGGCAAGCCATTCAAAGTTCTGAAGTTGCGTACGATGTCGGACGCGTTCGACAACCGCCGCCGGCGCATCGCGGACGTGGACCGCCAATTCTCCGTCGGCATGTTCCTGCGCCGCGCGCGCCTCGACGAACTCCCACAGCTCTTCAACATTCTCGCCGGCGAAATGGCGTTCGTTGGCCCCCGCCCACTGCTGCCGATCGATCAACCGGCAGGCTATGGCACCCGCCTCCTCGTGCGTCCGGGGCTGACCGGTTGGGCGCAGGTGCATGGCGGCCGTGATGTCCGCGCCATCGACAAGGCGGCGCTCGACGTCTGGTACGTCGAGAATGCGTCGCTCTGGCTCGACCTGAAGATCATCGCATTGACGATCCCGATGCTCATGTTCGGCGAACGCACCAACAAGGCGCGCATCGACCAGGCCTGGGTCGACCTGCAACGCGCCGGCCTCTACCATGGTCCGATGCCCCCGGCGTGACCAATCGCACCGCAAGGCACAGGACGTGGCTCGCTCGCAGCGCACGCATGTGGAAGTTGTTTGACGCAGCCCACGCCCGGATTTTCGACGTTTGTGATAGATCGCAATCTTTCGGCCTGGGAATAAGGTGGAATCAGGTGCGCCAAGCGCATTTGAGATATCGGCCGTGTTGCTCTACGGTGTCCGGACACCACCTGGAGCCTGCAGGGGCAGATGCCGACAATCAGTGAAAAAACAACGATCCCTGCGTCGCCCGACGACGTCTGGCCATTGCTGTCCGATCCGGCGCTGGTCGCATCCTGCATTCCGGGCGCGACGCTCTCTCCCGACCGCGAGGGCGACGCCTGGAAAGGCTCGATCCGGGTCAAGTTCGGGCCGACGGTTGCCGTGTTCAAGGGCGAGGCGACGCTCACCTACGACAACGCCGCCAAGACGTGCACCATCGCCGGGCGTGGCATCGACGGCCGTGGCGCCTCGCGTGCGCTGGCCAACGGTGTCGTCAAGGCGTTTGAAGGCGAGGCTGGTGGCGACAAGACGACGACGCTGCAGGTCGACGGCGAGTACAACGTCACCGGCCCGCTGGAGACGTTCGCCAACGCCGGCGGCGTGCACGTGGCCCGTGCGCTGCTCGCCGAGTTCTCGAGCAACATGGCGAAGATGGTGGCCGAGAAACGCGCCGCCGTCACAACTTCCACAGCGCCGGCACTCGCGATGGCACGTGCAGCCGCGCCAACTCAAAGTCTGGATAAGAGTGCCGCAACATCCAGTGCACCCGTATCGACCTCGACCAGCGGGCACGTTGCTCCGGCTGCCGCCAAACCCACCCCGCCACTCCGCGCTGCCGCCGAACTGAGCGCCGGCAAACTCATCTGGGCCGCGTTCCTGTCGTGGCTCCGTTCACTCTTCCGAAAAAGGACCTGATTCGCATGAGCAAGCTCAAGACATCCGACATGCTCGCCCGCGCCTTCAAGGCGGAAGGCGTCGATACGCTCTTTACGCTGATGGGCGACGCCAACATGTACTGGTCGACGGCGATGGCCGAGCTGCCGGGCATGAGCGTCGTGCACGCCCGTCACGAGCACTGCACTGTCGCCATGGCCGACGGCTACGCGCGCGCCACCGGCAAGGTCGGCGTTGCCTCGACCACGTGCGGCCCGGGCTTCACGCAGATCATGACCGCGCTCACCTGCTCGGCGCGCGCCAACACGCCGCTGGTCGTTTTCGCCGGTGATTCACCGATTGCTGCCGCCTGGTACCTGCAGGCGATCGACATGGCGCCGCTGACGCTTGCAACCGGCGCCCACTACGTGCCCGTTCGCCATGTCGACCGCCTGCTCGACAACGTGCGCGAGGCGTTCTCGGTCGCCCAGGCCGAGCGTCGCCCGGTCGTGCTGTCGGTACCGATGGACATGCAGAAGCAACCGTGGCCGCATCTGACCGACTACACGCCCTCGACCGATCTGGTGCCGATCGAGCAGCGTCCGGTGCCGGATCCCGCCATCGTCGATCGCATCGTCGCCATGATTGCCGAAGCCGAACGGCCGATGATTGTCGCCGGCCGCGGCGCCGTGCGCTCCGGCGCCCGCAAGGAGATCGACGCTCTCGGCGACCAGATCGGCGCGTTGCTCGCGACGTCGCTCCTCGGCAAAGGCTTCTTCAACGGCAACCCCTTCGCCATGGACGTCGCCGGCGCCTTCGCGAGTGATTTCTCGCGTGAACGCTTCGCCGAAGCCGACCTCGTCATCTCGTTCGGCGCCAGCCTCGGCCATTACACCACCGAGGGCGGTTATCTCTATTCGAACGCCAAGGTCGTGCAGGTCGACACCAACCCGCGCGGGCTCTGGCAGGGCCTGCGCACTGCCGACTTGCACGTGCGCGCCGATGCCCGTGCGACAGCCGACGCGCTCTACAATCGCCTGCAGCAGAAGAACATCAAGCGCGCCGGTTACCGCACGGCTGACATGGCGAAGCTGATCGCCAACGACGTGCCGGATGCCAAGCAGTTCGCGGTGCAACCGGGCACCGTCGACCCCCGCCGCGCCATCGAGGAACTCGACCGCACCATCCCGAAGGACTGGGATATCGTCGTCGGCGGCGGCCACTACTTCTCGATCGCCATGACGCACATCAAGAACCGCGCCCCGGAGAAGGTGCACGTGTTCGTCGACTTCGGCGCGATCGGCTCGGGCCTCCCGGCCGCGATTGGCATCGCCAAGGCACGCGGCGACGGCAAGGTGGCACTGATCGAGGGAGACGGCAGCCTGATGATGCACGTGCAGGAGCTGGAAACCGTCCGCCGCCAGGGCATCCAGATGTTGGTCGCCATCATCAACGACGGCGGTTATGGTGCCGAGTTCCACAAGTTCCGCGCCAACGGCATCGATCCCTCGGGGGCCATCCACGGCCGCGGCGATATCGCCAGCATCGCCACCGGCTTCGGCCTCAGAGGCGCCAACATTAACAGTCTTGGTCGTATGAAGGGCCTGTTTCAGGAACATCAGGCCGCCAACGGTGCAGGGCTATGGGACATCCACACGGACGACCTCATCCCGTCGCGCAGCTATCGCCGCGTCCACTTCGGCGAGGCCTGACCAGCGGCGACCTCAACCCGGGGAGCAGTTTGCTGAATTTCGTGCGCACGGCTGCCCAACCGCTCTGGCGTGTTTGGGTGCCGGCCCTCCTGCGACCCGGCTTTTGGCGGCCACTGCTTGCTGGTCTTGGCATCAGTTATCTGCTCGCCTGCTGGGGCGTGCTTATGTTCGAGCGCCGCCTCAGCTATCAGCCGGACCCGGTGCGGACACCACCCGAGGCCGTCCGCCTCTCGGGCGTCACCGAGCGCGTGATCGCGACACCAGACGGCGAGCGCCTGGTCGCGTGGCAAGTCAAGGCCAAGCCCGGCCAGCCGACGCTGCTCTACTTCCACGGCAACGGCAACGCGCTGACCTACCGCTCCGGACGCTTGGCGACCTTCCAGGCGGAAGGCTTCGGCGTCTTCATGATCGCTTATCGCGGTTATTCTGGCAGCACCGGCAAGCCGAACGAAGCGGACATCGTCGCCGACGCGCGGATGTCCTATGATCTCCTCCGCCGCGAGGGCCTGAAGCCAGAGGACATCGTCATTTACGGGGAATCGCTCGGCACCAGTGTCGCCGTGCAGACCGCGATCGTGAAGCCCGCGCGCGCGCTGATCCTGGAAGCGCCGTTCACGTCGATGGTCGACGCCTGGCGGCAATTCTGGCCGGCGCCGATCCTGCCGCTGTCGGTCCTGATGCGCGACCAGTTCGACAGCAAGCGCGTCATCGATCAACTGCGCATGCCGGTGCTGGTGATGCACGGCGAACGCGACCGCCTCGTCGGCTTCGAGCTTGGCCGCGCCTTGTTCGAGGCAGCGCCGAAGCCAAAACGCTTCGAGGCCTTCCCCGAAGCGCGCCACACCGATCTTTACGACTACAACGCCATTGCCGCGGTCAGGGCGTTTCTCGCCGATGTGGGGGCGGGCAAGGTGTCGGAAACGCGTCGGGCGCCGTAGCGCCGCCCTGAGTAGATCGGCGCTCTACGCCCCTGAAGAAGGGGCTATTACGCCCTAAGCATTCAGCGTCTTCCTGAGCATGTTGAGCAAGTTGATCACCGCGTACTCGCGCCCCATCGCTCGATTGCCCGGCAGCACGATCCGCTCGCCTTGCTTGTCGGCGCCAATCGCAATGCCGAGATACACGGTGCCCGGCGGCTGCGGATCGCTGGCATCGGGTGGGATCGCAGCAAGGCCGACATCCGCCTTGTGCGCCTCGCGGATCGCGGCTGCCACCTGCCCCGCGCGCACTTCGCCCGCAACTCCAGCAGCGCCAGTCGCCAGCAGCGCCGGCGAAATCGTGCTCCCCCGGAACGTCGCGAACTCCGTATCGATCGCCGACATCCGCGCGGCCAGAATGCCGCCCGTGAACGGCTCGGCCGCCGCCACCGTCAACCCACGCTTTTGCAGCAGATTGAGCACCGTCAGCTCCATCGATTGGTCGTCGATGCCGAACACCGCGTCCGTCAGAATGGCGCGGATCTTCTGCTCTTCTGCGTCGAGAATGCGCGTTGCCGTCTCGACATCGTCGCACTTGGCGGTGACGCGCACCTTGATGCCTTCGATGCCGCTGGCATTGAACGCAATCGTCGGATTGCCGTGCTTGTCCAGCTCCGCCATGCGCGCGGTCAGCATCTCGTCGATACCGGATTCCGACAGCCCCCACGTGCGCAGCGTACGGCTGCGGATCACGGAGGCCTGGCCCGAGCGCGCCGTGAGATCCGGCACGACCGTACCAAGCATCATCTCGCGCATCTCGCGCGGCACGCCGGGCACGGCATAGATCACTTTGTTGCCGACCGGACAGACAAGCCCCGGCGCCGTGCCCGGCATCTGCGCAATGGGCGCGGCGCCATCAGGAATATCCGCCTGCCGCAGATTGTTTGCCGACATCGTGCGCCCGCGCACC
This sequence comes from Hyphomicrobiales bacterium, assembly GCA_031367895.1. Taxonomy (GTDB): domain Bacteria; phylum Pseudomonadota; class Alphaproteobacteria; order Rhizobiales; family Hyphomicrobiaceae. The sequence goes on along the minus strand of JANLQP010000007.1, from coordinate 1,192 downwards.
TCGAAGCGGCGGCGGATTTCCGTGGCGATCGCCTCGTCACGGCTCAATGTCACGCCCATCACCTTGGCGAGAACGTCGCGCGTGATGTCGTCCTGCGTCGGCCCGAGCCCGCCGCAGCAGATTACGGCATCGCTGCGTGCCAAAGCCGCGCGGATCGTCTCTTCCATGCGGGCGAAGTTGTCGCCGACCTTCACCTGGTAGACGCAATCGATGCCGGCGAGCGCCAATTGCTCGCCGATCCACGACGAATTGGTATCGACGACGGTGCCGAGCAGCAGTTCCGTGCCGATCGCGACGACTTCACAACGCATTGTGACTCTCCCCGGTTGATGTGGAGGCAGGGTACACGTGAAAGCAGGGTGTCGTGAAATGGTGAGTGCGTGAGCGGGCAGCGCAGACGCAAATTGGTGAATGCGCAAGGAGAGCCTGGAAGCGCGTGTGTCCTGGCGTCACGGATTCACGTATTCACCAATTCACGGCTTCACCCCTGCACTTCCCTCTTCTGTGTCTCATCAGTGACACTCTGTCGGAGCATCTGCTGCATCGCAGGCACAGAGCCGGCGTTTCGCCATCAAGTTGCTGTTTTCGCGCAATTTTTCAGTGTTTTTTAACGTCGAGGCCCTGTCAGGGGCAGACATTCACGCGGTAACCCAAGTCCGGTTTCACGCATCCTAGCTGCGCGGAACTGCTGATTCGGGTCCCCGTACCCACAACCGGCTATCCCTCGAAACGAGCCAATTCCGGGCAAAACCCCCGGAAAACCGGCCCTGTCGAATCGAATCGTTGCATGGAAACCACAAGTCACCTCTCGAATCGGAGCAAGCGCCATTTTGCGCTTAACTGTTCGTTAATGGATGGCTATGTGTTGGTCACCGGCGGGTCGATGGCTGTATCAGGCAATCGCAAACCTAAGGCCGATCGGCCAGAGCCGTCTCCAGTGTCATAGTGGCTTGGGGTAGCGTTAGTCAGGAGAGAAAGTATGCAAGGGGGACTACTGAAGTCGGCTAGCGCAGTGGCGATCATCGCCGCCGCCGGCCTGTTCGGTGCCAGCCCAGCCAAGGCAGCTGACCTTGGTGGTGATTGCTGCGCTGACCTCGAAGAGCGGGTTGCCGAACTCGAGGCGACAACTGTCCGCAAGGGCAACCGCAAAGTTTCGCTGACCATCTCGGGTTTCGTCTCGCACCACGTCATG